>JAFIFN010000008.1 GCA_020832005.1 Gammaproteobacteria bacterium
CGGCGGCTTCTCGCCCGATGCCCTGGCCGGACGCATTATCGACTGCGAGTCCCGCGCAGTCATCACCGCCGACGAGGGCGTTCGCGGTGGGCGGCGCATTCCCTTGAAGGCCAATGTGGATGCCGCCCTGGAGGTGCCCGGTGCGCAGATCGTCAGCGAGGTCATCGTCGTGCGCAATACCGGTGGCAAGGTGGCCTGGCATGCGCCGCGGGACACCTGGTATCACGAGGCCGCAGCCGGCGTCGGTGCCGAATGCGAACCTGTACGGATGTCGGCCGAAGACCCGCTGTTCATCCTCTACACATCGGGCTCCACCGGCAAGCCCAAGGGCGTGCTGCATACCTCGGGGGGCTACCTGCTGTATGCATCTCTGACGCACGAAGTGGTGTTCGACTACCAGCCCGGCGATGTCTACTGGTGCACGGCCGACGTGGGCTGGGTCACCGGTCACAGCTATATCGTCTACGGGCCGCTGGCCAACGGTGCGATCACGCTCATGTTCGAGGGCGTACCCAACTATCCCGACACGAGCCGCTTCTGGCAGATCTGCGACAAGCATTCGGTGAACATCTGCTACACGGCACCCACGGCGATCCGCGCGCTGATGCGCGATGGTGACGCGCCGGTGAAAAAGACCTCGCGGCGCAGTCTGAAACTGCTCGGCAGCGTCGGCGAGCCCATCAATCCGGAAGCCTGGGAATGGTATTACCGCGTGGTCGGCGATGAACGCTGCCCGGTGGTCGATACCTGGTGGCAGACCGAGACGGGCGGCATCCTGATCAGTCCGCTGCCCGGCGCCACTGACCTGAAGCCCGGTTCGGCGACCTTGCCGCTGTTCGGCATTCGCCCGGCGCTGGTCGATGGCGAAGGCACGACGCTGTCAGGCGCTGCCGAGGGCAACCTGGTGCTGCTCGACAGCTGGCCCGGCCAGATGCGCACGGTGTATGGCGACCACCAGCGCTTCATCGACACCTACTTCACGACCTTCCCGGGCAGCTATTTCACCGGCGACGGCGCGCGGCGCGACGAAGACGGGTATTACTGGATCACCGGCCGTGTGGATGACGTGCTCAACGTCTCAGGACATCGCATGGGCACGGCCGAGATTGAAAGCGCGCTGGTGGCGCATGCAAGCGTCGCTGAAGCCGCGGTGGTCGGCTTCCCGCACGATATCAAGGGGCAGGGCATCTATGCCTATGTCACGTTGATCAAGGGCGTGGAGGCCACCGACGAGCTGCGCGATGAACTTCGCAGCTGGGTACGCCGTCAGATCGGCCCGATCGCCACTCCCGACTTCATCCAGTGGGCCCCGGGACTGCCGAAGACGCGCTCAGGCAAGATCATGCGCCGCATTCTGCGCAAGGTCGCAGCCAACGAGCATGACAATCTCGGTGACACCTCGACACTGGCAGAACCCGGCGTGGTCGACGACCTGGTAGCACAGCGCCTCAATCGGCCGAATCAGCCGAACTGAGCATCCCCAGCACGTAGTTGCCAGTACGGCAGGTCCATCACCCTCCGGGCGGTGGGCCGCAGCGGGACAGGGCTACAGCCTCGGCGCCTGGCCCTGGCCCTCGCGCTTGCGCCTGGCTTCCGCTTCCAGCGTCTCGACGAACGCATTGGCGGCTTCGTTGGCCGCGAAAAAACTGGCGACATCGATCAGAATGGCGTTGAAGCTCTGCACGACCTGGCCGTTGGTCGTTCCCAATTCGAAGTTGAGCTGCGGCGCGCAGGTGGAGAGGTCGGCAGGCGCCCGCCCCCGGTGTTGCAGATACTGCAGGCGATAGAGCATATCGTTCGTGCGCCTGGGCCGATAATAGAGCAACGGGGATGTGGGTGTTTCGCGCAGACAGGTCGGCGCACCCGCAGGAAATTCCCAGGCAAGCAGCAATCCCTCGGCCGATGCGACCGTCGGCTCGCCATACTTTTGCCTCAGGGCCTCGCCGTACTGAGCTATGGAAGGCTGATTGCTGCGAATGTTCTCCCGTCGGTCTACCAGCCAGAGTCGGCCGCCATTCGGCGGCGGCGTGAAATGCAGGATGAAATCATCCCCGAACGGCGAGCCCTGTCGAGTTCCCTTGATTTCGCCCATGAAGCTGTCGGACTTGAAATGGGAGACGCCGTCGTTGTACTGAAAGAAGCTCTCGACAAGCGTCAGACTCATCTCCGGGTCGAAGGCCTCAAGCGCAGCCAGGGCCTCGTCGGGGGTCATGCCAAGACGCAGTCCGACAATATCGACTGCGGGTGTCGGTGCTGCTGCTGATGTGCGCGCCGGCGCTGATGTCTGCGCTGCAGCTGGTGTCTGCGCTGCAGCCGAACTGGCGAGCGCTGCCCCGGCGAGCGGCGTCTCGGAGGCCGCCTCAAGCTGCGCCTCTTCGGCCTGTGGTCCCGCGGCGGGGCCGCAGGCAGCAAGCCAGGCTACCAGCGCCGTCATCACCACCAGCCTGAGCGCGTAGTCGTTCATCTGTATCTCCGTTGCAAGGTCGAAGCGGGCACTGCTTTTTGCGCAGTCTGAGCCAGGCGCGGGGCTTGGCCCAACTATCAATTGATAGTAGTCACGCCGCCCGAGCACTCACCCCAACGCCAGGGCGGCTATGAGCAGTCCGATGAGCTCGCCCTGCCTGTGGGTATTCGTCTTGCAGAATATTTCCGAGAGCCTGACGCGGGCTGAGCCATAACTGATCCCCAGTTTTGCAGCTGCCGTCCTGAGTCCATCGCCGGCTGCCACCGAGATGGCGAGGCGTGCTTCGGCCTCCGTGAGGTTGAACACGGCTCGCAGTCGCTGGATTGCCATGGGTCCATGTTGAGCCGCACCGGAGATCGCCACGCACACTGCAGGCCGCACGCTGGATAACAGCGGATAATTAAGCGATACAGGCCCGACGAGCACCGAATACGGCGGCTTGCCCGAAGGCGGCGTCGTGCGCATTGCACCGCCGGCCCTGCTGTCAGGGCTGACCGGAGACAGCGCCTGGGCAATCAGGCGTTGCAGCTTGTCGTTGTCGCCCTTGTGGGTCAGGGAAATACCATTCTCAGCGAACCGGAGGCCATCCTGCGAAGAGCACAATCCGTCAGCCGCGCGATTCTTGTAGACCACCCGCCCGCGCCCGTCCAGCAGGACGATAGCGACCGGATTGCGATCCAGCAGCTCGGTCGTACATCGCTCCAGCGTGCCCAGTGATCCGAGTTTGAAACCGATGCTCAGTGCCCGCTCGATGTGACGATGCAGGTAGCTCATCTGCTCGATATCGACCGCCTCGTATCTGCCCACCTGACGGGCTCGATGCAGTGCAATGCCAGCCTGCACGCATGGCGCGGGAGAAATCTGCCCAACCAGGCGAAAGCGCAGATCGCTCCACCGGTGATGCCAGTCGTAATAGGGGTGCCAATCCTTTTCGCGCTCGGTGATGAACATGGCGTCGTGCACGACAGGCTGCGTCGGATGGCGGAGCAGGTATTGCACCGTCGGGTCGAGCGGCGCGACTTCGTCGAGGTATTCCTTGATGAACGCAGGATCGAGGTTGATGTACGTGAAGGTCGGCAGCCTGGGCTGAGCCGATCCGTCCAGTACCCACAAGCTGGCTGCCTGGCTGCCCGTGAGGTCGGCCACCTTCTTCAGCGCATCGGACCAAAGCGCTTCATCCATGGCTGCCGCATAGAGCGAATCGACGACTTCCAGAACACGTTCATCGACTGACATCGAGGGCGCTCGGATTATTGTTATTGGTTGAATCCGCGCGCCAAGTATAGCCCTGTCAGGCCGCGATGTCGGCTCCCGAAAAATAAGCTCTGGCGGAGGCTGACGCCTTCACACCGGGCGCCAGGCCAACGTCTCAGTCGCCGGAATCGACCGTCGTAAGCATGACAAAGCGCCCGGAGGGGGAGGTGTCGGCATCCGCCCGGTGCATCATCACGCGATTCCGACCGCCGCGCTTGGCGGCATAGCAGGCGGCATCCGCCGCCCGCATCATGCTGGCCGGCGAGTGGTCGGCATCGTGGGAGTAGGCCACGCCGATACTTGCTGAAAGCGACATCGCCCGTGGCAGACCCGGCGCCTGAGCCGTGAGCGCGGCGATGTCATCGCGGATCGACTCGGCGATGCGGACGGCCTGATCGCGCGGGCAGGGACTCAGCAGCACGGCAAACTCATCACCACCCAGTCTGGCGGCGGTATCAGTGGAGCGCACCCGTGCGCGCAGCACCTCGCCGGTGCGCTTGAGCAGGTCATCACCAGTCTCATGGCCGTAGCGGTCATTGACCTCCTTGAAGCCGTCAAGATCGATATAAAGGACCGCGTAATGGTCGCGCTCCCGATCGACGCGTTCGGCCGCCTTGGCCAGGCGCTGCCGGAACTCGCGCTGGTTGGGCAGCTCCACCAGGGGATCGTGGCTGGCCCGGTAGGACAGCTCCTCGTTGCTGTGACGAAGTTCCTGGAGGCTGTTGAACAGCCGGGCCGTTCCCCAGGAAATCCGCGCCGTACCCAGCAGGAACAACAGCATCAGGGCCGCCAGCATCTGCATGCCGACGTCGCCCTGACGCATGAACTGCACGATCAGCGGCACGCCGATGGGCACCATGGCCAGAAGGTAGGCGCCCTGGATGGATGAGTACAGGGACGCGGCACCCGCACACAGCATGATCAGCACCAGCGCCATGGACAGCTGCGTGATCGGCTCATCGGCGGGAAACAGCCACACGACCGAAGCGCCCCAGATCAGCCCCGAGCCGGCGATGCCCCCCAGCCAGAGCCTGCGCCAGCGCTCCCAGTCGCGAAGACGCGTCGGCTGACTGCGGTGGTAAAGCGCCAGCACGACGACCCTGAAGCCCAGAACAGCGACACCACCAGCAAACCATAGGGCCAGCCACGCGGGCGGCGTCACGGGATACAGCAGCGCGGTAAACACCAGCGCGGCAATAGCGGCCGTCACCAGGGTGATGCCGCCATTGGTATAGAGCATGCGCACCTGGGCAATGACTGTCTGCTGGGCGCGATGGGCCGATGTGGCCGTCGCGCGACTTGATGCTGGCGAGGTTCGTGTCGCCTCGGGCGTGCCGTCCATCTGTTAGCTGGCCCTCACAGGTTGGCCTCTGACGCTTTTTGCAGACACCTGTTTACTAGACCATGCGGGAAGATGGCAGTGTATTTCACCTAAACCGCGAAAACGGGCTGATAGGACACTGAATATGGGACATCTGTCCCAAGCAATGCTGGCAACCCCCACTTCGCCCGCAAATCCGGTACTACGCATAATGTATATTATGTTAACTTGTGGCTATTGGCAGAGTGCTGTCCGGACACTCCATCGCTGTGGCAGACGCTCTGGCAACGCGCTAGTCTCCTTCGATGGCGAGACGCAGGTCACTGACCTTGCGGTCGAATTCGCCGATTATCCGCTTACATCCGCAACTGCCAGCACGCACAGGTATCCGCTGCATGCGATCCGCGAGTCACCAGACCAGCGCCAGCGCGGCGACCCCCGTGCAGGCCCGAGGCGTGAACGAGTTCGAAAACTCGCTGGATTGCTACGGCAACCTGGTGCGCATGCTGATACCGCGGGCGCGTATCGTTGCGCTGTACGCCGCGGGTGGTGACTCACTGTGGGCCAGCGCCAACGGCCACGACACCGGCACACTCGATGGGCTCGTGGCGGATCGGCTCGGCGCACCTGTCGACCCGGGTGATGAGTGCCTGGGCTTCGGTTGCCAGCTGACACTCGATGGCGGCGATACCGCTTACCTTGCACCCCTGGCGGATCCGAATGGTGTGCTGATGGGCGTGCTGGCACTGGTGGTCCCGGAGACGGCCAGCGCATCGCGCCCCTACTCGTTCATACATGGGCTGATTCAGCCTGTGCTGCAGTGCCTTGAGCGAGATTTGCAGTTCCAGCGGCAGCTCGGGGCGCTCAGCCGCAGCAATGATTCGCCTGAACGTGATCTGGAGCTGCTCGCAGACCTCTCGGAAAACGACAGTGCCGACAAGGACCCTGCCGGCGCTTTGATGCGACTCGCAGACCGATGTCTGGAACATTTTCACGCGGAGATCTGCGCGATTATCGTGCCTGATAAAGGTCTGAAGATCATGCGCGGGCGCACGGGTGCCGAGTTCTTCGGCAAGGATGTGCTGGCTCGCACCCAGCGCAACCTGCTGGCCATGGCGCAGCTGCATGGCAAGCCGTTCACCGCGAACAGGTTGCCGAAGGCGCGCGATGGCAGCGGGCCACAGCCCAAACTCCCCTTCAAGATCCTGTCTTGCCCGATTCATGATCGGGTCAACGGCGTGCAGGGTATCCTGGCGCTGTTCGGGGCCCCTGATGCGCCGGATTTCCAGGACCACCAGGCGCGGATTTTGTCGCTGCTGACACGTCGGGCGGCCATGCTGCTGCACGCAGGCCATGACGAACTCACCGGTGCACTCACGCTTGGCGCATTTCGCGAAGTTGTTGCAAGGGCGGCCGGGAGGGATGCAAATGCGCACAGCGTTCTGTTTATAAATGTCGATAGCATGCACGTGGTAAACGACCGTTTCGGTCTTGAGGCCGGCGACGAGGTACTCGTAAGGGTAGCCGACCTCGCACGCGAGACGGTCAAACCGAAAGGCTCGCTCTGCCGTCTGCCCGGAGACCAGTTTGCACTGCTGTTGCCCGACACCGAACTGGAACAGGCGCGTGATGTCGCCGAGAAACTGCTGGGCCTGGCCGCCCAGCTGAGCTTCCTGCGCGATGACCAGGTCATCCAGGTTTCGCTGAGTATCGGTGCGGCGCTGGTTCCGGTGTCGACGCAGCCGGCAGAGCAGGCACTTGCAGCCGCCGAGGTCGCCTGCCGGATGGCCAAGGATCACGGACGCGGCCGGGTCGAATGTTACCAGGAGGATGATCAGAGCATTATTCGCCGGCAAACCGATATCACGATGCTTGGGCAACTCAATCAGGCGCTGACCGACAATGAGTTCGTGCTCTTCGCGCAACCGATCCAGTGCACGCGTACCGGCCGTTTGCATGGCTTCGAGATCCTGCTGCGCATGCGCGACGAGAAAGGCGAGACGCTCGCACCCGATCGTTTCCTGTCGGCCGCACAGCGCTACAACCTGATGCCGGCAATCGACCGCTGGGTACTGGATAACACACTGCAGCGTCTGGGCCCGTATGCACGCCAGATTGAGGCGCTCGATCTGCAGGTGTTCATCAACCTGTCCGGGCAGTCGCTGGGTGAACGCGGCTTCTCCGATTTCCTGCTCGATCGCATCACGGATGCCGAGTTGCCTGCCGAACGACTGTGCTTCGAAATTACCGAAAGTGCGGCCATCGCGAAGCTTGGCCTGGCCCGAGAACTCATTGAACGGGTGCGCAAACTCGGTGGACAGTTCGCGCTTGATGACTTCGGTACCGGCCTGAGTTCGTTCGCATACCTGCAGTCGCTACCGGTGAGCATGGTCAAGATTGATGGCGGCTTTGTGCGCGAACTGGCGGAGAGCCGTGCCAGCACCTCGATGGTCACCGCGATCGTACAGGTTGCCCGGGTCATGCAGCTTCGCACGGTCGCAGAATATGTCGAGAACGACCTGATTCGACGGCGAGTGGCGGCCCTCGGGGTCGATTACTCCCAGGGTTTCCTGATTGGCCGTCCGCAGGCGCTGGACGATACCCTCAGCGCACTGCCATCCGGCCGGCCGGCACCTCCGGTGCAGGCGCCGGAAGACGAAGAGATCGTTCTTAGCTCTGAAGAAATCATCCTTTCCTCGGACGAGCCGATGTCGGTCGAAAGACCCGGGAGTGCTGCAGGCTAGACCAGGGACGGTTCGTCCAGCCAGCCGTGGTCGCCATCGAGCTCTTCGAGGTCTACTGACTCGGCCATGCCGCCCACGCGCGCGATATGGAACACGGCGTCACCCTCGTGCGCCAGAGGCAGGTTCGAGCGCCCGATGATGACGCCCTGGGCGCTGGCGAGCACTTCCTGCTCCGACATGCCGAATGGATCAGCGACATAGCCAAGCACCTCGCCATCAGCCACCGCATCTCCCAATCCGCGGATGGTGCGCAGGATACCGCTGGTCGGCGCGCGCACCCAGGTACTCGAACGGGTCTGCAGCACTGCCCGCGCCGGGGCCGGCACACGGCCGCGCATCATGCCCAGTTCACGCATCACTCCCAGCACGCCGCGCAGCCCGGCGCGGATGCAGCGCTCGTCAAAGCGCAGCGCCTCGCCACCCTCGTAGAGCAGCATGCGCACCCCCTCCCCCGCCGCTGCTGCGCGCAACGAGCCATCGCGCAGACTGGCATGCATGACTACAGGCACGGCGAAAGCCTCGGCCAGTCTCAGTGTATCGGTGTCATCGAGATCCGCACGCACCTGCGGCAGATTGGCCCGATGCAGCGCGCCGGTGTGCAGATCGATGCCATGGGTAGAACCCGCGACAATCTCGGTCATGAACAGATGCGCCAGGCGCGCAGCCAGCGAGCCGGTCTGCGAGCCGGGGAACGAACGGTTGAGATCTCGTCGGTCAGGCAGGTAGCGGCTGTGATGCATGACACCCAGCACATTGACGATCGGTACGGCCACAAGTGTCCCGCGCATTCGCCGCAATCCAGGCTGGGTCAGCAGTCTGCGGACGATCTCGATGCCGTTGAGCTCGTCGCCGTGGATCGCAGCGCAGACGAACAGCCGTGGTCCGGCGCGGCTGCCATTGATGACATGCACCGGCATCGAAATGGGGTTGTGGTTATAGAGGGTACCCAGCTCCAGGTCGACCGTCCGGCGAGTCCCCGGCGCAATCTCCACGCCACCCAGCGAGATACTCGCCGGGCGTTCAGCCAGCGCCACGGGTGCGGGTCTTGCCGGGACGGGCATTGCTCTCGATGAAGCCGATGATCAGGCCCGCCACGTTCTTGCCGGTCGCGCCCTCGATGCCCTCGAGACCGGGCGAGGAATTCACTTCCATGACCACCGGCCCATGGTTGGAACGCAGCATGTCTACGCCGGCCACGTTCAGGCCCATGATCCCCGCCGAGCGTATCGCCGTGGAACGCTCCTCAGGTGTGAGCTTGACCACCTGGGCTGTGCCACCGCGGTGCAGGTTGGAGCGAAACTCGCCCTCCTTGCCCTGGCGGCGCATCGCGGCGACCACCTTGTTGCCGATCACGAAGGCGCGGATATCGGCACCGCGCGCCTCGGTGATGAATTCCTGCACCAGGAAGTTGGCGTTGAGGCCACGAAACGCATCGATGACGCTCTCGGCGGCCTGCTTGGTCTCCGCAAGCACGACACCCACACCCTGCGTGCCCTCGATCAGCTTGATCACGACCGGCGCCCCACCCACCAGGGCCAGCAGGTCATCAGTGTCGTCCGGGGAGTGCGCAAACCCGGTCACAGGCATGCCGATGCCGCGGCGCGAGAGCAGCTGCAGCGAACGCAGCTTGTCACGTGAGCGGCTGATCGCCACCGATTCGTTGAGGGGAAACACCCCTGTCATCTCGAACTGTCGCAGCACCGCGGTGCCGTAAAACGTCGCCGAGGCGCCGATACGCGGAATGACCGCGTCGAACCCCGTCAGGGGGACACCCTTGTAATGGACTGCCGGCTGGTGACTGGCGATGTTCATGTAACAGCGAAGGTGATCGACCACCTGCATCTCATGACCCCGCTCGCGCCCGGCTTCGACGAGCCGGCGCGTCGAGTAGAGTTTCGAGTTTCGCGACATCACTGCGATTTTCACGCCATCGATTCCCTGCACACACGTGCGTCGGATAAATTCATTCCAGCGGACTCCGGCGACCGCCGATATAGGAGCATGCCGGATCCACGATCATCCCCGCGGCCTTCAGGGCGGTGCGCCCGAGCAGCATGCGAAAGCGCATGTTGTCGCGCGCGGTCAGCGTCATCTCGATCGGCCATTCCTGCGTACCCCAGCGCACCGGCGTGACAATCACCCAGCGCAGCTCGCGGTGCCCGCCAGAGTCGGTCACGAGACGCTGTTCCAGCGCCTCGGCGGTGCACCAGTGAGATATCTCCCGATTACCCTGCAGCGGATGAATGCCGAATTCAAGCATGGTACGCTGCCCGTCGCTGCGAGGGCGAATTTCGAAGGCGTGCAGCGCCGAGGTTCTTGCACCGGTATCGACTTTGGCCTTGACCTCGCTCAGACCCAGTGCCGGCAATGCCACCCACTCGCGCCAGCCAACCCGCACCGGCGCGCGCGCATCGCTCATGGTACGACACGATCGATGATGATGCGGGCGGCTTCGCCAACCACCGCGTCGCCTTCACCATAGAGGTCTCCGCTGCTCGCACTGACGTCCCCGGTCTGCGAGACCCTGGCCGTGATGCTCAGGGCACCCGACAGGTCGGCCAGGCGTTGACCAGGCAACATCACATCACCGTCGTCGATGACCAGGCTCACCGGCAGTTCGTCGGCGGCCACGCGGCGCACGGCCAGGGGCGGACCGGCCTGTGCCGCGCGCACGATGACGTACAACACGGCGCGATCACGAATCAGCGTCTCCAGGCCGGTGGCAAGGCTCACGGACAGGGACAGGCGACCGGGCTCGCCTGGCGATCCCTCCATGGCCGGGGCGGCGTCTGCCAACGGGCGCTCGGCAGCCGCAAACGGACGAGCCAGCTCCTCGGTGGCATCCGGCAACGGCGCCTCACCGGACTGACTGCGGATTTCGCTCAGGCGTTCGGTCAGCAACCTCGCCAGCGGCGCCGGCGGATCGAGCTCGAGCAACCTGCCCCAGCGCTGTTCAGCGACAGACCAGCGCCCGGCACCATAGGCCGCGAGACCGCCATACCACAACGCTCGCGGATTGTCGGGCTGGCGCGCAAGCGCCTCGTCGAGCAGGCTACCGGCCTCTCCTGAGAGATTACGCGGATCCTGCAGCGCCAGCGCCTCGGCGTAAGAGATGGCAAGAGACACATCCTGGCCACCGGTCATGGCATAGGCGCGCTCAAAGGCGCGCGCGGCACCCTCGAAATCCTGCAGACCCATATAGAATTCGGCCAGGCTGCGCCAGCCATCGACATCGTCAGCGGCGCCGAGATCGCGTTCGGCATCGGCGGCCATGCGACGCAGTGAGTCGATGGCGATCTCGGCGCGCGCCTGCGCATCCCACTGCCAGGTAGACACCATCAGGTAGGTACCGATACTCCCCAGGGGCAGCAGCACCGCGATCACGAGCACGCCGAACAAGCGGCGCTGCGCATCTGCAGCATGCCGCCACACCGGCACCATGAGCAACAAGAGCGCCGCCGCGGTCATCGCCGCGGCCAGCACCAGGAACAGGGTCATTTCGAAGCATCCTCCGCGGGATCGACCCAGTCCCTATCGATGGGCTTGCCGGCGCGCGAACTGATCACCCGCCAGAACACCCAGCCGCCGATCAGCAGCAGCAGCCCGGGCGCGAGCCACAACAGCCATGTGCGCGGCGTGAATGGCGGCCGGTAGAGCACGAAGTCACCGTAGCGCGCGGTCAGGAAGGAAAGAATCTCGGCATCCGTGTGCCCCGCCTCGATACGCTCACGCACCTCGCGCCGCAGGTCGGAGGCCAGCGGCGCGTTGGAATCGGCAATGGGCTCGTTCTGGCAGACCAGGCAGCGGATCTCGCGGATCATGCGCTCGTAGCGCTCCTGCTTCTGCGCATCGGCCAGGGGCGCACGCGCATCAATGGCGCCCGCCGTCCCGACGCTGAGTACCAGCAACACCGGCAGTGCAAGCCAGCGAATCATGAGCGTCCCTGCTGCAGCGCCGCGATCCGCGGCCGGAATTCCCGTTGCCAGATATCTTCTGTCAGCGGCCCGATGTGCTTGTAGCGGATGATGCCCTGGCCATCGAGCAGAAAGGTTTCCGGCGCACCATACACGCCCCAGTCGATCGCCACGCGACCATCGGCGTCCACGGCCGTGGATACATAGGGATCGCCCAGGCGCTGCAGCCAGTGAATTGCCGCCTCGTTATCATCCTTCCAGTTCAGGCCGTAAATGGGAATCTCACCGCGTCGGGCCAGGTCCACCAGCAGACCATGTTCCTGCCGGCAGCCCACGCACCATGTGGCCCAGACGTTCAACAGCACCGGCTCGCCGGTGGCCAGGTCTGCAAGCCCCAGCGTGCGTTCCGGCTCGAGCAGCTGTGGCAGCTCGAAGGCCGGCGCCGGCTGGTTGATCAGCGGCGAGGGCACGAGCGTGGGATCACGGAAAAGTCCGACAAGGAAAAATCCCAGCAGCACTATGAATGCTGCCGGCACCAGAACGAAACGCCACATCAGCTGCCGCCTCCCGGGGCTGGGGCACGCCCATCGGCCAGCGGTTCAGTGCTGCGACGGCGCGCCAGCCGATAGCGCCGGTCGCTCAGTGCGAACAGGCCTCCGATGGCCATGACCAGGGTGCCCAGCCAGATGAAGCGCACCAGCGGCTTGTACTGGATGCGCACCGACCAGGCGCCCTCGCCCAGCGGCTCACCCATCGATACCAGCAGATCGCGCCGCCACCCGGCGGCAATCGCCGTTTGCGTGACCGGATCACGCTGCACGCGATAGACCCGTTTCTGCGGATAGAGCATGGTCACGAGTTCGCCATCCAGGCGCACTTCCACTTCGGCCTCGATGGCGCTGAAGTTCGGTCCCTCCACGCCGCGGGTGCCGAACATCGTGAACTCGTAGCCGGCAACCTCGATGGGCTGACCGGGCACCGCCGCCCGATCGGCCTCGGCGTCGTAAGAGGACACGAAGGTGACGCCGAGGATCAGCATGCCCAGCCCGAAATGGGCCAGGCACATGCCGATGTGACTCGATGTCAGCCGGGCCGGGCCGCGCCCGGGCAACAGGTCGATCAGCGCCGTGAGCATGACCCAGAAGGCGGCGATGCTGCCGACGATGGTCAGCATGCCCGCCGAGCCATAAAACACCAGCGGCAGGGTTACGCCTGCGATCACAGCGATGACCGCCGGCACCCGCAGCTTTCGCGCCAGCACCGATACCGACATCTGTCGCCACATGACGTGCATGCCCATTCCCATGAGCAACATCAGCGGAAACATCGGGATCATGAAGGCGAGGTCAAAATACGGCGGTCCCACTGACACCTTGCCGAGGTTCAGGGCATCCATGAACAGCGGATAGAGGGTACCCAGAAGAATCAAGGCCGTTGCAATGACCAGCAGGATATTGTTGGCCAGCACGAAACTTTCGCGCGACATCGGACGAAAACCTGCGTCTGAGGTCAGCATGGGCGCGCGCCAGGCATACAGCGCCAATGCCGCACCGGTGACGATGCCCATGAACACCAGAATATACAGGCCGCGTGAGGGGTCGGTCGCGAAAGCATGCACCGAGACCAGGATCCCCGAGCGCACCAGGAAGGTGCCAAGCAGGCTCAGGCTGAAAGCGGTGATCGCCAGCAGCAAGGTCCAGCTGCGAAACAGTCCGCGCTTCTCCGTGACCGCCAGTGAATGGATCAGGGCCGTACCGATCAACCAGGGCAGAAACGATGCGTTCTCCACGGGATCCCAGAACCACCAGCCGCCCCAGCCAAGCTCGTAGTAGGCCCACCAGCTGCCCAGAGAGATGCCCAGCGTCAGAAACACCCACGCGGCCGTAGTCCAGGGGCGCGTCCAGCGTGCCCAGGCTGCATCCAGACGACCTTCGAGCAAGGCTGCAATGGCAAACGCAAACGCCACCGAGAAACCGACATAGCCGATGTACAGCAGGGGCGGATGAATCATCAACGCCGGATCCTGCAGGATTGGATTGAGGTCCTGACCGTCCGCCGGTGCAGGGATCAAGCGATCGAACGGGTTCGATGTGAACAGCGTGAACGACAGGAAACCGACTGCCACGACCCCGAGCACACCCAGCACCCGGGCGACGAACCGCTCGGGCATGTGGCCACTGAATGCCGCCACCAGCACCGACCAGATGGCCAGCACCAGAATCCACAGCAACAGCGAACCCTCATGACCGCCCCAGACCGCACCGACACGGTAGAACACCGGAAGTTCGGAATTGGAGTGCCCGGCGACAAAGGCCACGGAAAAATCGTGTGTAACGAAGGCATAGGTCAGGGCGCCGAAGGCGACAATGGCGAACACCAGCTGACCGGTCACGGCCGGCTTGGCAAGCCCCATCAATACGCGGCTGCCGGTGAAGCTGCCCCACAGGGGCGCGACCGTCTGTACCATCGCCAGCAGCAGCGCGAGAATCAGGGCAACCTGGCCGAGTTCAGGGATCATGGCTGGTATCCACCCCCGTAATAGCCGCCGGCGGATCCGTTGCCGGTCGCGCGCGCCGCTTCAGCCTGCTCCGCCGCCCGCTCGATGGCGCGCATCTTGCCGGCCTCCAGCGCCTGGGCCACTTCCGGTGGCATGTAGTTTTCGTCATGCTTGGCCATGATATTGTCGGCCAGGAACAAACCACCCTCGCCCAGCCGGCCGCGCGCCACCACGCCCTGGCCTTCCCGGAACAGGTCGGGCAATACGCCTGTATAGCGCACTGGCACACTGTAGGCGTGATCGGTGACCAGGAATTCCACCGTCATGCTGCCCGACTCACGCTGCACACTGCCATCGGCGACGAGCCCGCCGATGCGCAGCGTGCGCTCGGCCGGCACGTCAATCTCGACGAACTCCGTGGGGCTGTAGAAATACAGCATGTTCTCCTGGAACGCGCGCAGCGCCAGCGTGGTCGCAAGTCCCACGCCGGCCACCAGCCCGGCAACAAGCATGAGTCGGCGTTTTCTCGTCGGTGTCATGACAGCTCCTTGACGGCGGCACGAACCGGTCGTGGCGCCTCGTCTTGCTCTGCGGCCTGCCTGAGCGCCTGCCGGTGATGTCGCCTCGCCGAATAAACGAGCGCCAGCAGCACCGCCAGCGTCAGTCCCCAGGCACTCCACACGTAGGCCCAGTAGCCATCCATCAGCAGAAACTCACGCATGCGCGTTAAGTTCACGTATCCAGCGCGCGCCACGCTCGCGCAACAACACTTCGCCGCGCAGGCGCATCGTCACCACCGCAGCGAAAAACAGCGTATAGCCCACCACCATGGCGAGCAACCACACCAGCATGTCCATGGTGATCGAGGGCGCCGAGAGCTTTGCGATCGTAGCCGGCTGATGCAGCGTATTCCACCAGTCCACGGAAAACTTGATGATCGGGATATTCACCACGCCGACGATGGCAAGCAATGCCGCGGCGCGGTCACCCTTGGAAGCATCGTCGAACGCCGAGCGCAGCGCCATGACGCCGACATAGAGGAAAAACAGCACCAGCACCGAGGTCATGCGGCCATCCCAGTCCCACCACACGCCCCACATCGGCTTACCCCAGATCGAACCGGTGGCCAGCGCCAGGAAGGTGAACGCCGCGCCCACCGGCGCACAGGCGGCGGCGAAGGCAAAGGCCACTTTCATGCGCCAGATGAGGCCCACGGCAGCTGCCACTGCCATGGCCACGTAGCCGAACATGGAGATATAGGCGCTCGGCACATGCACGTAAATGATGCGAAAGCCGTCGCCCTGCTGGTAGTCCGGCGGTGCGATGGCCAGCCCACCCACGGTGCCGGCCACCAGCAGCAGCAATGCCGGAATCCCGAACCACGGCACCAGGCGACCGGCCGTACGGTAAAAGTGAGGCGGCGAGCCCAGCTTGTGAAACCAGATCCACATGTTCCCTATGTCCGCAGCCTCAGGCTGTAAGTTCAATCCACGCTGATACGCAACGCAGCGGCAATCGCCAGCGGCGCCAGCGTGATCGCCAGCACCAGCAGTGCGGCCAGCAGATACAACGGCCCTGTTGCGCTCTGCCCCTGGACGGCCAGATCCGTCGCCCGCGCACCGAATACCAGCAGCGGCAGTGCCAGTGGCAGCACCAGGATCCCAAGTATACCTGCTCCGCGGCGCAGACTCGCGGTCAGTGCCGCCGCGACCGCGCCGATCAGGCTCAGCGTCGGTGTGGCCAGCAGCAGCGCAAGCATCAGCACCCAGGTGGCATTGGCTGGCAGGTAGAACGCCTGGGCCACGAGCGGCGTGAGCACCACCAGCGGCAGGCCGGTCAGCGCCCAGTGCGTCAGCGCCTTGACCAGGGCCAGCAACACCAGCGGCTGCGGACTCAAGATCAACTGCTCCATGCTGCCATCTTCCATGTCGCTGCGAAACAGGCCCTCCAGCGCCAACAACGACGCCAGCAGTGCGGCCACCCACAACACCCCCGGGCCGATGCTGCCGAGCAGGTCGCGCTCCGGCGCCAGGCCAAGCGGGAAAAGTGTGACGACGATCACAAAGAACATCAGCGGCAGCCCCAGCTCACCCCAGCGACGCAAAGCCGCCCTGAGGTCACGGCGCGCCAGCGCCAGCATCGCCTGGCCCGTACTGTTCATGTGCCGAGTTCCACCTGTACGCAGCGTCCCGGCGCCGCGCTGGCCAGCGGTGCATGCGAGGCAATCATCGCCATCCCCCCGGTACGAAGGTGTTCGCCCAGCCAACCGGTAATCAGGGCCTGGCCATCGACATCAAGATTCGTCAGCGGCTCGTCGAGCACCCAGAGCCTGGCAGCGGTCAGTCGCAGGCGCGCCAGTGCGACACGGCGCCGCTGGCCCGCCGACAAGGCTCTCACCGGGCGGTCTTCAGCCCCGGCAAGCCCCAGGCTTGCCAGGCAGGCCGCGAGTTTGTCGCTGTGGAACTCGTGGTTTTGCAGCTCCACCAGGAATCGAAGATTTTCCGTCACCGAGAGATCCGCTTTCAGCCCTGCCTGGTGCCCCAGGTAGATACGCATCTGAGCGTATTCCGGATCCCCGGTCTGTAACGCCCGCGCCTGCCAGCAAAGCCTGCCGGCCGCCGCCTGGCTCAGGCCGGCGACGACGCGCAGCAAGCTGGTCTTGCCGGCGCCATTGGGTCCGGTGATCAGCGCGAGTTCGCCGGGGGCCAGACGCAGCGTCAGCCCCTCGAGCAGCAGACGGTTGCCGCGCGAGACGGCCAGATCAGTGATTTCGAGCATGTGGAAAACTGCTGTCCTTTCTCTTATTTATTATTTATCAATATATTATAGGTTTAAAAGAATGTTGATTCTCATTAATTTGCGGCCTGCGTTGCTTTAAGTGTCGCCCGCCGTACGAATCTAACTTTAAGATTCATACGCTTGCAGCAGACTTTGGCGCACGGCTTGACCCCGGATACCGATCAGGCGAATCTCTGTCACCCGGTATCGACTCGTCAAGAATCTGCTACAACATGCTGACAGACATAGAGGATTACGACTCCATGCCGCCGGCGAACGATTGGTTGGCAAAATTCGGACTCAGCGCCGCCGCGTTCGCGGTACCGCCCGGGATGTTTGTGGAGGGCGATGCGCCTGCCCGCACCCTGGACGCCCTGGTGGAGGCCTGTGGTGCCACGCGGCCCGTCACGCTGATCACGGCCCAGCCTGGCGGCGGCCTGACAACCGCGCTCGAGGTTGTCGCCCGGCGTTGCCGTGAACAGGGACGCACGGCCGTGCTGCTGGCCGCCGATGAGCGTCACGTCGCCTCGCTGCCGCAACGCGTGCTGCATGCACTGGGCCTCGGGGATATTGCGGGGGACGGCGTCGACATTCAGAACATTCTACGCGTGTTCCTGCTTAACGAGTGCGCGCGCGGTCGCGCACCGGTGCTCATCCTGGATGATGCCCATCGCTACGATCCCAGGGAACTTGCCGGCCTGTCTGGCCTGTTGAAGCTGCAGCACGAGGGCGTGCCGGCTGTGAAGCTCGTGCTGTGTGGTCCGGCGTCGCTGGAGCACTGCCTCGAAGCCCCTGAACTAGCCCCGCTGGCCGCCCGCTGCACGGCCCCCTATCGCTGGCCGGCGTTGGCGCGTGCGGAGTTCCGTCGTTGGGTCAGCGCCTGCCTGAAACGTGCCGGCGCATCACGACCGCTGGTCACCGGTGAGGCGCTCGATACGCTACACGCTCTGTCGGGCGGCCTGCCCGGCGAAGCCGCCAGCCTGCTTGCCCGTGGCCTTGAGTCCACAGCACTGGCGGGGGAATCCCAACTGTGCCCGCGGGGCCTGGCACGCATCGTGTCGGTGTTGCCCCTGCAGGAAACCGCCGGTCAGCCGACGCCAACCCTCACGCTGCGCCGCGCTGGGCGCACGGTCTCCAGCCAGGAGGTGGCCAGCGCGCGACTGCTGCTGGGTCGCGATCCCTCGGCCGATATCGTGCTGGGAGACGACTGGGTGAGTCGCTACCATGCGCTGCTGATTTTCGACGCCCAGGGAGCCTGGCTGGCCGACCTGGCCAGCACCAATGGCACGCATGTCAATGGCAAACCCATCACCCGCCAACGACTCAGCGACGGCGACGTGATCCGCCTGGGTCAGTACGCAATCGAGTTCAACTGGAGCGGTGCAGCCGCGGCGGGTGACGTCGAAGACATGGCCACGACCCGGCTTTTGCCTCAGGCAGCCATGGCATCGCGCCTCCCGGCGCAAAAGCGCTGAGCCCAAGGGCTTGCAAGACACGGCAACGCTGGCCCGGCTGATCCGGGAACTGGGCCAGACCGAACACTGGCGTGCCGATCAGCTCCATGACGCGCAGAGTCAGATGTTGGGCAGAATGCTCAGGTTCGCCCATGACAATGTGCCTTTCTATCGTCAGAGACTCTCCGGACTGACGGATGCCGGCGGCTTCTCCCGGCCCCGCGAGCTGCTCGCCGCGCTGCCCGTGCTCACGCGCGGTGAACTCAAGGCGCACGCCGATGACTTGCACAGCGCGCACGCGCGCGCGCCGCAGGCGCTTAAATTCACGACGTCGGGTTCGACCGGCATGCCGGTCACAGTCGCCTGGGATCGTGCTGCGAATGTCCTCGTTGCGGCGATCGTGGCGCGTTATCACCGCTGGTGGCAAAGTCAGCCATCCGCCCGATACGCCACGCTCAGCGCCGTCCCCACGGATGCCCAGGGCCGCGGCCGCGAGCTGCGGGGCATGGCGTGGTATCCAGGTCAGCCTGCCAGCGACGGTGTTGCCGCCGATGCTGCACAGCCCGTCAGGCAACAGCTCGACTGGCTTCTTCGCGAACAGCCGCGCTACCTGATGACCTACCCTACCAACGCGCGTGCCCTGCTGCGCGCCGCGCGCGAGCGCGGCGCATCGCTTGAGTCTCTGGAGCGTATCGACACCTTCGGCGAAACTGCGGTCGAGGGCCTCGAGGCGCTTGCACGCGAGGTTTGCGGCGCGCAGTTGGCGGATCGCTACAGCGCGCGCGAGGTAGGCATGATCGCGCTGGAGTGTCCGGACGGAAACGGCTATCGCGTACAGTCCGAATCGGTCCTCGTCGAGCTGCTCGATGAGGCCGATCAGCCGGTCTCGGAAGGCGACTCCGGTCGCGTCGTGGTGACGAGCCTGCAGAACATCGCCATGCCACTGATCCGCTACGAGATCGGCGACTATGCACAGGCGGGCACTGCGCCCGCCGGTGGAATGCCCCACCCCGTGCTGCACCGGATCCACGGCCGGCGCCGCAACATGTTTCGCCTGCCCGATGGCGACAGACTCTGGCCGCGCTTCAACTCAGACGATCTGGCCAGCATGGCGCCGGTTCGCCAGTTCCAGCTGGTGCAGAAATCGCTGGCGCTGCTGGAACTGAAGATGGTCGTGGACCGCGCGGCCACTGCCGAGGAGGAAGCCGCACTGGAGCGGCTCGTGCGCCAGCGGCTCAAAGGTAACTATGCGCTGGCATTGCGCTACGTGGAAGACATTCCTCGCAGCGCCGGCGGCAAGTATGAGGATTTCCGCTGCGAGATGGCCGACTAGGGTTTTTTTGGGTGGTGCCCGGAGCCGGAGTCGAACCGGCACGACATTGCTGTCAACGGATTTTAAGTCCGTAGCGTCTACCAATTCCGCCATCCGGGCCCGCGTCAGTGTCATGACAATGCGCGCGCATGCCTGCAGCCGAATCATAGCCGATCAGCCGGGCGACTCGGCATTTCCGGTGCCCATCACGACGTCAGCAGACGGTAGCGCTGCTCGCCGCGAATACCCCAGCGACGGATATGGTGGAGGCTAGGGCCGGAATCGAACCGGCGTACGCGGCTTTGCAGGCCGCTGCATGACCACTCTGCCACCTAGCCATGAAGATGAAGGCGCCCAACCCCTGGCCGGCGTTGCCGGAGGCTTAGGGTACCTGGCAGGCGCTGGCGCGTAGGTTTTTGAAACCGTGGAGCGGGAAACGAAACGTGCAACCCTGGCTCGTACCGTTGATTCTAGCGTTTATTTGCCGCCGAGCACAGCCTCAAGGCGGGGCACAACTTGTTTTTTCCTGGACACACAGCCCGGCAAGTGAATCGCATGCTCATCCTTCTGGCCGAAAGCCCGTCGAATGGCACCGAGACATTCGCCGACGACCCAGAGGTCGCTGGCCTGTGCATCTATATCGGTAATCATGAGTATGACCTGTGAGAGGTCCTGCGCCTCGCGCACGGCCTGCATCTCGCTGAGGATCTCCTTTTTCCTGGTGGCGAGCGCATCGGGCCCAGTGACCTCAACCTGCGCAATGCCGAGGCGCAGATCGCCAATCCGAAATTCCTTGAAATCTGCCCCGACGATCGCGGCGGCACTTTGCTCCAGTGTCGCCGCCGTCCTGATTCGTCGGAGGCGTCGATCAAACGCCTGGACATCGAGCCCGGCCAGCGGCTGCAGGCGCGCGGCCACATTGTGATCCTTCTCGCTTGTGGTCGGAGAGCGGAAACCGACCGTATCGGACAGGATCGCGGCGATCAAGATCCCCGCGATGGGCTGCGCCGGTGTGATGCTGCGGGCGAAGTAGTATTCACCAACGAGCGTTGCCGTCGCGCCGACAGGTTCGCTATGGAACAGGATCGGCTCCGGCGGGCGCAGATCGCCGATCCGATGATGCTCCAAGACTTCGGACACCCTCGCCTGCTCGACGCATGGAAGTGCCTGGCCAATCTCGCTGTGATCCACCAGGATCAGATCGAGTCCGGTGGCATCGGCGAGCAGCTCTGGCACAGGCACCCCGAAGTAGTCCAGAACAAACGACGTCTCAGCGTTCAGCTCACCGGCTCTCGCCGGACGAACATCCGTTTCGCCGAGCATGTTCTTCAGACGCGCGTACGCGATCGCCGAACAAACGCTGTCCGTATCCGGATTGCGGTGTCCGATTACGTAGACTGTATTGCCCACAACCAGATCGGCGCCTCATCGCAGCAGCAGGAGCGCATCACGAAACGCCAATAAAACCGGCCTTCCGCCCCGTCGGCCGGTTCTTAGCGCACATGGTAACAAGGAGAGCGTCGCGCGAGATTCTGCGTCCGCCGGAATCAGTTTACGAGAGTGACTGCACCTTGGGCGTGACGCGCGAGTTTTTCGCTTACGCTACCCATCAACAGCGACTTCATCGGGGACAGGCCACGACGTCCCATCACGACCAGCGTTTTCGGATGCTGGTCGACATACCCGATCAGTTCATTCGCCGGATCACCAAGTAAAACGATCTCGTCCACCTCGCCGACCGCGTCGCCGATAGCAGCACGGGCCTTGCCGAAAATGTCCTTCGCAGCACTGCTCTGTGCGCGCTTGATTTCCTCGGCACTCATCGTGGAAAAGCCGACCATCGCCATGCCTGTCGCCGGGAAGACGTAAATCAGCCGGATCGGACAATTGACTGCAGCAGCCAGCCGTGCGGCAAAAGTTGCCGCACGGCCGGCACCATCGGAACCGTCAACCGGGACGACAATCTCATCGAACTCAGCCATTGAAAACTCCTTGAGGCTTAGTGGTTGTGCCGTACGCCGCGATCGCTGCCCCTGCCGGTACTGCGTGAGCCGTGCCAGAGCATCATTGCCACGTTCATTACGCCCTCGCGCGGCTGCGCGCATCGCTCGCAGGCGCAATATTTCCGGACTTACGTGAGTGAATCAATGACTTGGGTAGCGCGCAAACGTTATCGCCTGAGTAGCGAGGGCGCATCCGAACTCGCCCTCAGAGCTCTTTCTTTCTAAAACAATTAACGTTTACCGCGGGTTATGCTGACCGCCGGGTTTGAATTGGAGCGGGAAACGAGACTCGAACTCGCGACCTCAACCTTGGCAAGGTTGCGCTCTACCAACTGAGCTATTCCCGCATGAAGACCGTGAATTCTAAGCCCGCGGCCCATACTGTCAAGCGAATACTTCACCCCTTGTGGTGACGCGGGGCCGTCAGCTCCGGCCAGGCGGCCCGCAGGTAGTCGATCATCGACCACAGGGTGATGACTGTTGCGACCAGCAGCAGCAGGGCGCCAAGCTGATAGACCGGGATCCCGAACAGCGGCATCTGGAAGAGCATCATACCGATACCGACCATCTGCACGATGGTCTTGGATTTGCCGATCGGTGAGACCGCTACTCGTGCCCGTGCGCCGACATGCGCCATCCATTCGCGCAGGGCCGAGACGGTGATTTCGCGACCGATGATGATCCCGGCCATCAGGGTCACCAGCACCTGGTCGCCGGCCATCACAATCGGCTGGCTGGCTTGCACCAGCAGGATCAATGACACGGCCACCAGCAGCTTGTCGGCCACCGGGTCGAGGAAGGCACCAAAGGCGGTGGTCTGGTTCCAGCGACGCGCCAGCCAGCCGTCCAGGGCATCGGTCACCGCGGCAATGGTGAAGAACAGGGTGGACAGCGGTCGTGCCCACTCCAGTGGCAGGTAGAAGGCCACGGCCACCAGCGGGATCGCCAGGATGCGCAGCCAGGTCAGCAGTGTCGGCAGATTCAGAACCATCAGGACCCCGGGGGCTGGTGGGCGCAGGACGGACGATGCCTCACGCGCTGTCGGAATGAAAATGATCGTACACGCGCTGGGCCAGGTTGCGACTGATACCCTGCACCTTCACCAGGTCCTCGACCCCGGCACGCACCACGCCCTGCAGACCGCCGAAGGCCTTGAGCAGCTCGCGCCGGCGCTTCGGCCCAAGCCCCGATATGCTTTCCAGGCTGGAAGTGCCGGCGCTGCGGCTGCGTCGAGCGCGCTGGCCGGTCAGCGCAAAACGGTGAGCCTCGTCGCGGATCTGCTGGACCAGGTGCAAGGCCCGTGAATTGGGCGGCAGTATAAGAGCCTCCTGCCGGCCTGCCAAGAACAGCCGTTCGCGCCCGGCCTTGCGCGCGTGCCCCTTGGCCACTCCGACTACCGTCAGGCCATCGAGTTGCATCTCGCCGAGCACGTGCATCACCGCGCCGAGCTGTCCACGTCCGCCATCGATGAACAGGATGTCCGGCAACGGCGCCTCACCCTGCTTGAGCCGCATGTAGCGACGCCGCACGGCCTGGGCCAGCGCTGCGTAGTCGTCTCCCTGGACTACCCCCTCGATGTTGAAGCGGCGGTATTCGGCGCGCACCGGGCCCTCGGGCCCGAACACCACGCATGAGGCTACGGTCTGGGTGCCACCGAGGTGGCTGACATCGAAACACTCCAGTCGCGCCGGCGGCTCCTCCAGCCCGAGAGCTGCGGCCAGATCCTCTCGCTGTTCGCGCATGCTGGCATTGCTCGTGAGCTGCGCCTCGAGTGCCTGCGCGGCATTGGTGCGCGCCATCTCCAGCCAGCGCGCGCGCTCGCTGCGCACGCGCTGTCGAATCTCCACGCGGTGGCCGGCCCGTTGAGCAAGCGCAGCCTCCAGCATGTCGACATCACCCAGCGGCAAACCCGCCACAATCGACGCCGGCACCTCACGGTTCATGTAGTACTGGCCAATGAACGCCTCGAGGATCTCGGCCTCCGATGCCTCATCCGTGCCGCGCGGAAAGAAACTGCGACTGCCCAGCAGGCGACCGGCACGGATATATAGAACCGCGACGCATGCGCTGCCGCCCTGCTGCGCCACGCCAAGTACATCGATATCGCCGGCATCAGCCCCGGAGACGAACTGGCGTTCCTCAATACGCTTGATGCGTGCCAGCTGATCGCGAAACTGCGCTGCGGCCTCGAAATCCAGGCGCTCGGCCGCCGCCTCCATGCGTGCGGCAAGCTGCTCGCTGAGTCGTGAACTGCGACCCTCCAGAAACGCCTGGGCGTCGGCGACATCGCGCGCATAGTCCTGGCGGCTGATCAGGCCGACACACGGCGCGGTACAGCGCTGGATCTGGTATTGCAGACATGGGCGCGTGCGGTTGGCGAAAAAGCTGTCGTCGCACTGGCGGATGCGAAACAGCTTCTGCAGCTGGTTGAGCGTCTCGCGCACGGCGCCTGCGCTCGGATACGGCCCAAAATAGTGTCCCTCGCTGCGCCGCGCGCCGCGGTAGAACGACAGGCGCGGAAATTCGCTTTGCGTGGACAGGTGGATATACGGATAGCTCTTGTCATCGCGCAGCAGGATGTTGAAGCGCGGACGATGCTGCTTGATTAACTCGTTTTCCAGCAGCAGCGCCTCGGTCTCGGTGCGCGTGACCGTGACTTCGCAGCGCGCGATGGCATTTTTCAGCACCATCGTCTTGCCGTCGGCCGCGCGACCCTGGAAGTAGGTGGCCACGCGCTTTTTCAGGTCGCGGGCCTTGCCAACGTAGATGATGACGCCGCGCGCATCGAGCATGCGGTAGACGCCCGGACGCTGTGCCAGCGTCGCCAGGAACGCGCGCGCATCGAAAGCCTCTTCCGGGGCGTCCTCGCTCATTTGCGCACTGCCAGTCCCGCACGCCGGGCCGCCTGCCGCACGGCGGCTTCGAAGGCCTGCGCGGTGAGTCTGCCCGTCTGGGTGTTGTAGCGGCTGCAATGATACGAGTCGACCAGCCAGCGCTGCCGCGGCAGCGTGAACTCCGCCTGGTGTGCAAACGGATGATCCGTCTGGCGCAGCCCGAGCGCGCGCAGCACCGCACGGTGCGCCACGCCACCCAGCGCGAGGATGCCGCTGCCCGGTGCAAGCGCGTCGAGTTCGGCGGCGAGATAGCCGTTACAGGTATTCACTTCGGCGCCGGTCGGGCGATTCTCCGGCGGCAGGCACTTCACGGCATTGGTGATCCGGCAGGCCTTGAGTTTCAGGGCATCGTCGGCGCTGACTGATTCCGGCCTGCTCGCAAGCCCCAGTCGATGCAGTGTGGCATACAGCAGGATGCCGGCGTGATCCCCGGTGAACGGCCGACCCGTGCGATTGGCGCCATGCATGCCCGGTGCCAGGCCGACGATCAGCAGGCTCGGCTCGGCGTCTCCGAACGCCGGCACGGGCGCGGCATGGTACTCGGGATGAGTCTTTCGCACATCACGCAGGAAGCCTGCCAGCCGCGGGCAGCGACGGCAGTGCGGATCGAACGCCCTGGATGCGACTTCAGTCATCCATGTGGGCGATGATGGCATCGGCAAAACCGCTCGTACCCAGCAGCTTCGCCCCGGGTACCAGGCGCTCGAGATTTTCCTGCACATCACGCGGATCGCGCGCCTTCTTCAGGTCCGGGCGCTTGATGGCCTCGCGCAGCACGGCCAGATCGTAGGTCAGCTCCTTGTTGGCGATGGTGTTGGAGATCCCCTTGAGAATCAGGTCGGCCGCCTCGCCCCAGCCCATGTAGCGCAGCATCATCTCCGCAGACAGAATCAGCGAACCGGGATTCACCCGGTCCTTGCCGGCAAAACCCGGCGCCGTGCCATGCGTGGCCTCGAACACCGCCACGCCGTCACCGATGTTCGCGCCCGGTGCAATGCCGATGCCGCCCACCTGGGCCGCCAACGCATCGGAGATATAGTCGCCGTTGAGGTTGAGCGTTGCGATCACGTCATAGTCCTGCGGATTCAACAGGATCTGCTGCAGGAAGTTGTCGGCGATGACATCCTTGACGATGACCTCGCGGCCGGTGCGGGGATTGTCAAAACGCATCCAGGGCCCGTCGCCGATCAGTTCGGCACCAAATTCGTCGCGCGCAAGCTCGTAGCCCCAGCGACAGAACGCCCCTTCGGTGAACTTCATGATATTGCCCTTGTGTACCAGGGCCACCGAGCTTCGGTCCTCGTCCACGGCATACTGCAGGGCCTTGCGAATCAGCCGCTGGGAGCCCGGCTGCGACACGGGCTTGATGCCAAGGCCGGTCTGTTCTGGAAAGCGCAGGGCCTTGACGCCGAGTTCGCGCTGCAGAAACTCGATGAGCCTTGCGTTCTCAGGTGAACCTGCCGGCCACTCTATACCTGCGTAGATGTCCTCGGTGTTCTCGCGAAAGACGATCATGTCGACCTGCTCGGAGGTCTTCATCGGTGTCGACACCCCGAGAAAGTAGCGGATCGGTCGCACGCAGGCATACAGGTCCATGGCCTGGCGGATCGAGACATTCAGCGAGCGGATGCCGCCGCCGATCGGCGTGGCCAGCGGACCCTTGATCGACACCACGTAGCGTGTGAGCGCATCGAGGGTCTCGTCGGGCAGGTAGTTCGCGCCCTGGTAGACCTCGGTGGCCTTCTGTCCGGCGTAGACTTCCATCCACGCGATCGCGCGGCGATCCCCGTAGGCCTTGCGCACCGCCGTGTTGACGACCTTGTGCATGGCCGGCGTGACATCGATGCCGATGCCGTCACCTTCGATCAGCGGGATGATGGGTCGGTCGGGGACATTCAGGCTGAAGTCGTCATTCAGCGTGATGGCCGCGCCCTGGGCGGGAATGCGGATCTTGCGATATTGCATGGTCTGGGCGTCCTGGCGTGGCTGGCAGTCGCTGCAGCCGCAATTCTAACGAATAGTGGCGGCCATTTTCGGCGCCCCTGCCCTGCCCGCTGGCGGCCGCCACGAAAAAAGGGCCGGACAAGGCGTCTTGTCCGGCCCTTTGGTTCAGCCCACCGACGCTGCAGCCGGCTACTTGGCCTTGAACTGTTCCTCCTCGGTGGAACCGCTCAGCGCCGTGATCGAGGACAGGCCGGCGGTGACCGTCTGGGTCACATCATCGAAGTAGCCGGCACCGACTTCGCGCTGATGCTTGGTCGCGGTGTAGCCATGCTTCTCAGCGGCAAACTCAGCCTCCTGGAGTTCCACATAGGCGCTCATCTGCTTCTCGCGATAGCCACGAGCCAACTCGAACATTGAGAAATTCAGCGCGTGGAACCCGGCGAGCGTGATGAACTGGAACTTGTAGCCCATCGCCGCAAGCTCCTTCTGGAACTTCGCGATCGTGGTGTCATCAAGGTGCCGGCGCCAGTTGAACGACGGCGAACAGTTGTAGGACAGCAGCTGGTCGGGAAACTTGCTGTGCACGGCTTCGGCGAATTTCTTCGCCTGGTCAAGATCCGGCACCGAGGTCTCGCACCACAGCAGGTCGGCATAGGGCGCATACGACAGGGCCCGGTCGATGGCCTGCTCCAGCCCGCAGTTGACGCGATAGAAGCCCTCGGCAGTGCGCTCGCCGGTGACGAAGCGACGATCACGTTCGTCGATATCCGAAGTCAGCAGGTTTGCCGCATCGGCATCGGTGCGCGCAATCACCAGCGTCGGCACGCCCGAGATATCGGCTGCCAGGCGCGCGGCCACCAGCTTGTTGACCGCCTCGACCGTGGGCACCAGTACCTTGCCGCCCATATGCCCGCATTTCTTGGCACTCGAGAGCTGGTCTTCGAAGTGCACGCCCGCGGCACCTGCATCGATCATGTCCTTCATCAGTTCGAAGGCATTGAGCACACCGCCGAACCCGGCTTCGGCATCGGCGACGATCGGCTGCATGAAGTCGATATCCGACTTGCCCTCGGCATGGTTGATCTGGTCGGCGCGCAGCAGCGTCCGGTTGATCCGGCGCACCACCGAGGGCACCGAATTGGCCGGGTACAGTGACTGGTCGGGATACATCTCGCCGGAGAGGTTGGCGTCACCGGCCACCTGCCAGCCGGACAGGTAGATCGCCTTGAGTCCTGCCTTGACCTGTTGCATCGCCATATTGCCGGTCAGTGCACCAAGTGCGTTGACGAACGGCTCTTCCTGGATATAGCGCCAGAGTTTCTCGGCACCCATCCGCGCCAGGGTGTGCTCCACCTGGACCGTACCGCGCAGGCGTACGACGTCATCGGCCGAGTACGGGCGCTTGACGCCCAGCCACCGTGGGTTGCTCTCCCAGTCGCGCGCCAGCTGCTTTGCGGTATCCGAAGTCATGACAGGTTCCTCGTGATTTACTCAGATCCGGGCCGACACCCCCATGTCAGCCCGGCTGGTTGTTGCGGCGCGGTATGGTAGCTGCCGGGCGCGTATCAGCGCAAAATTTTGTCGTAAAGGTCCGGTCAGGACCAAAAGACAGAATAGATCTTTGCGCTGCGGCGCAGCTTCACCCAGGATCCGCCATCATGCCACTGCTGCTGTTCAACAAGCCCTACGGGGTGCTCTCGCAGTTTACCGACGGTCCAACGCGGCCCGGACTGGCGCGGCTGGTCGATGTGCCCGGCGTCTACCCGGCCGGACGCCTGGATGCCGACAGTGAGGGCCTGCTGCTGCTCACTGACGATGGCGCGCTGCAGGCGCGCATCAGCCATCCGCGCCACAAGCTGCCCAAGAGCTATCTCGCCCAGGTCGAGGGCCGAATCAGCCGCGACCAGCTGCTGCAGCTGGTCGCCGGCGTTGCGCTGCGCGACGGGCCGGCGCGCGCCATTGCCGCGCGGGAGGTCGCCGCGCCCCGCTGGCTGTGGGCCCGTGAGCCGCCTGTCCGCCATCGGCTTACCGTCCCTGACAGCTGGCTGGAACTGGTGCTTGATGAGGGACGCAATCGGCAGGTACGCCGGATGACTGCGGCTGTTGGCCTGCCGACGCTGCGGCTGCTGCGCACCAGCATCGGTCCCTGGGCGCTGGACGGGTTACGGCCGGGCGAAACCCGGCAGCTGGCATTGCCGCAGGCCTGGCGGGCACTCAAGGCGGCGCCTGCGCCGCCGGCCCGGTCACGCCCCGGACGATGATCCGCGCTGGCGATGTCCGGCAATGCGCATGGCCACTTCCATCGCCTGCTCGTAGTTGAGCCGCGGATCGACCTGAGACTTGTAGGCGCGCGTGAGGTCCGAATCCTGCAGGCCGCGCGCACCCCCGGTGCACTCGGTGACGTTGTCGCCGGTAAGTTCGAGATGCACGCCGCCGAGGTGGCTGCCATGGGCCTCATGGATGCGAAACGACGCTTCGAGTTCGGACAGAACGTTGTCGAAGCGACGGGTTTTGACCCCGTCAGCCGTACTCTCGGTATTGCCATGCATGGGATCGCAGATCCACAGCACATTGGCACCGACCGCGCGCACGGCGCGGATCACCCGTGGCAGATGCTCCTCAATGTGCTTGGCGCCGAAGCGATGGATCAGGGTCAGCCGGCCCGGTTCATTCTGCGGATTGAGAATATGCACCAGCGCCTGCAGCCACTCATCGTCCATACCCGTGCCGACCTTGACCGACACCGGGTTGGCAATGCCACGGAAATACTCGATATGGGCGCCATCGATATTGGCGGTGCGCATGCCCATCCACGGCCAATGCGTCGAGAGGTTGTACCAGCGCTGGCGATGGGCGAGAAATCGCGTCTGCGCCTGTTCGTAAGGCAGGTGCAGACCTTCATGCGAGGAAAAGAAATCCACCCGCCGGGAGTGATGCATGGGCCGTCCGGAGATCGACTCCATGAAATCCAGAGAGTCGGAGATCGAACGCACGATCTCGTGGTATTCGCGGGCCAGCGGTGAATGCTGCACCCAGTCCAGGTCCCAGTTTTCCGGATGGTGCAGGTCGGCAAATCCACCATCGACCAGCGCGCGGACGAAATTGAGCGTCAGTGCGGCACGCTCGTAGCCACGCAGCATCAGCTCTGGATCGGGCACGCGATCTTCGGCGGTGAAGGCGTTGCGGTTGACCAGGTCGCCACGGTAGCTCGGCAGCGTAATGCCGTCACGCGTCTCGGTGTCCGCCGACCGGGGCTTGGCGTACTGCCCGCCCATACGCCCGACGCGCACGATGGGTTTTTTGAGACCATGCCACATGACCAGTGACATCTGCAGCAGGATCTTGAGCTTCTGCACGATGTTCTCGGAGGTGCACTCCTCGAAATTCTCAGCGCAGTCGCCGCCCTGCAGAACAAAGACCTCGCCACGCTGGGCCGCTCCCACCAGCGTCTTGAGATTCTCAACCTCCCAGGAGGTGACGATCGGCGGCAGCCGACTGAGTTTCCCCAGTGTGGCTTCGACCGCTGAGGGGTCCGGGTACAGGGGCTGCTGCGTGGCGTTGCGTGACTGCCACGTTGCAGGATGCCAATCGACTTTCGAGGAGGTTCTGGACATAGTCGCGGCAATATGCCACAGACGAATGCGGCAGTGCAAAAACTCGTTGCTTCAAGGGATCCCGGGGCCCGCCCCGCACCTAAGTCTCTCAGGGCGCCAGCCCAAGGTGACCGGAGCGGATGACGTCGGTCAGCGTGGGCTGAAAGTGCGCGACGCGCGGCGACACCAGCCGCTTGCTGACATAAAAGTAAAACGGAACAATGATGTGTTCGTCGATCAGCAGCTGCTCGGCCTCGCGCATCAGCTCAGTACGCAGCACAGGATCCGGCTCGCGGTCCGAACGCGCCATCAGTTCGTCGAAACGGGCGTTCGACCATTGCGGCGCGTTATGGCCGTGCCCACTCAGCTTCGTATGCAGGAAGGTATGCGGGTCGTCATAGCCGCCGATCCAGCCCATTCGCATCACCTGCCAGGCCGACAGGTCACGGCGGTTCTGCAGCATGACTTTCCATTCCTGGTTGATAATGGAGGCGCGCGCGCCGAGCGCTTCCTGCCACATGGACGCCGCGGCCAAGGCGATGCGCCGATGGTTGTCGCTGGTGTTGTAGACGATTTCGAAACCAAGCGGTCTGTCCGGTCCATAGCCGGCCTCGGCCAGCAGGCGGCGCGCCTCGGACTGCCGTTGCTCCAGTGACCAGTCCGCCCAGTCGGGGCGCACGGGGACGTGCCCCGCCGTGCCCTCCGGCACAAACCCCAGCGCCGGTCGCTCGCCTGTGCCGGTGACCCGACTGGTGAGCAAGCTACGATCCAGTGTCATCGAGACAGCGCGCCTGACCCGAAGGTCGTCGAACGGCGGACGGTGGATGTTGAGCAGATAGTAATAGGTCCCCAGCAAGGGTGCTGAGTGCAGCCGCTCCGGCATGTTCTCCAGGACCCAGTTGTACTGGTTGTTGGGGATCTGTGTGGTGACATCGATCTCGCCGGTGCGGAAGCGATTGAACTCGCTGTTGATGTCTTCGATGGAGTGGATGCGCACGGTCTCGATACGCACGTCGTCCCGGCCATGGTAGTAGGGATTGCGCCTGAGCAGCACGTGCGACTGCACTGCCCATTCCTCGAGAATGTAGGGCCCGTTCGAAACCATCACCCCGGCACGCGCGAAACGCGCGCCGTGTTCGGCAAAACTGGGGCCGTGCAGGGGCGAGGCCGAACCCATGAGCAGCATCGAGAGAAAATAGGGTGCGGGCGTATGCAGGCGAATCTCCAGAACGTGCTCGCCGAGTGCCGACACGCCCAGTGCCTCAACGGGGAGATGCCCGCTGGTCACGGCCTCGCCGTTCTCAATCAGCCACCACGACTGTGCATAGGACGAACCGGTTTCCGGGGCGACGGTGCGTCGAAATCCGGCCACGAAGTCCTCGGCGACGAGCGGATCGCCGTTCGACCAGCGGCCCTCCGGCCGCAGCTCGAACCGATACACCAGGCCGTCATCGCTGATGTCCCACCGTGCTGCCGCACCGGGGACAAGCCCCCCATCGGGTGCGCTGTTGACGAGCCCCTCGAACAGATCGGCCACGACAGCCAGCCCACCTGTCTCCTCGGATCGATGCGGATCCAGAGTGTCGGGCTCAGCGCCGCCGCTGCGATGAAGCGTATCCGCACGCGTGCCTTGGTTGCCAGCGCGTTTGCCATCATGGTCGTCCTGCGGGGCACCACAGGCGGTCACGGCAAGACCAAGCACAAACACGAACATCGGCAGGCACGCGCGTAACAATCTCATTATCAGGGAGCTCCTGTTCGGTGGAGGGGTGGAGGGGCGGACGCCCGAGGCGCTCGCCGGCTATCGTTGCAGCGCGCGGATTTCCTCGAGATCGCGTGGCGGCGCCATCCACTGGCGTGCGTCGCTCTCCAGAACCTCGCGCATGCTCTTCGGCAGTGCCGCATAACTGTCCACCCGCCATGAAACCAGGTGGATGATGGAATACCCCGGCCCGGCAAACGGCGGCAGATCGCCATAGCGCACCCAGCTCAGCTGATTGGGCACGGACAACCCCGAGGTTTCCGGGTGGATAAAGAAATCGTAGTTCTCGAACGCCTGGTAGCGCCCCGCAGCCGTCGGGAAATCCAGAAACAGTGGCGCGGAGAACACCATCGTCTCGCCGATGCGGCGCAGCTGGATGTTCTCGACCGGGCCGATGCGCTGAAGGCGCTCGCCTGCACCCTGTTCGACGTAGGTCACGATCGAGTCATCGACCAGCGCGTAGGTGATGTACTGATAGGGATAGGCGATCGGCTCCACGGCTTTGCCGTTGAGTTCTCGCAGCACCTCTCCGGTCTCGATGTCGCGATAGAAGAACACCTTGCGCGATGCCTGACGGACGGTGCCGTCCTCGTCATCCGGCAGGCGGCGAGCGGTGTCTATACCCTCCATCGCGAACAGCGCCTTGCCATCCGGATAGCTGTAGACAGTGCCAATCGTGTACCAGTACACGGGCTCCCCCTCGCCTGCGCGCATCGAGGCAAAGCGCTCGAAGCTGTCGCGGTCGAAGCCTTCCCCCGCACTGGCTATCGAGGTACAGCACAGCAAGGCAGCAAGCCCGATCAGGGTCGGTATGTGCAGGCGCAGATACGCAATCATGCAAAGAACTCCCGGAGACGTGGTCCGATGGCATCGAGGTGCAGCATTCTACCAACAGATACCGGGCAGGAGGTTCAGTGCCCTGTCGCGGCCATTCGCACTCTACCCAGGCAGCACCGCAAACCCTGAGCCACGGCCCGTCGGCCCTTGGCGTTCAGTTGACAAGCATGCCCCCCTGGGCGAGCATCCAGATGGCCCCACGCCTGCTGTTCTGGTCCAGATTTGCATGACGCAGACGCCCACTTGCGGGGCTGGCAATCAAGAGACGACAGCACCTCTACCGCAGGCTCCCAGGGGCACGCTCTGAATGACACTCAATCCTTGCGCGCCCTGGGTCCCGCCCAGGCCGCCTCATCTGGCATTGTGAATCACGATGCAGGAGAAACTCATGAACACGATGCCCAACGTCGTCATCTCCTCCGTAGACGCCGAAAGACTGGAGAAACTCCTGGAGAAGCTGCCAGCGCGAGCCCCGGGGAAGGCCGAACTCGAGGCGGAGCTGTCACGCGCGCTTATCGTCGACTCCAAGGACGTTCCGCCGGGAGTCGTCACAATGAACTCTACGGTAAAGTTCAGAGTCCAGTCTTCACCGGACGAATTTCGCATGACACTCGTCTACCCGAAGGATCTCGACGACGCTGGTGACAAGATCTCAATCCTCGCGCCCGTAGGCAGCGCGCTGCTCGGGCTGTCACAGGGCGACCAGATCGAGTGGCCCAAGCCGGGTGGAGGATCGTTGCAGGTACGCATCGAGGACGTGGTTTATCAACCCGAACGCGCCGGCGAGCATCACCGCTGAGGACCAGGCGATGAAAGTTTCCACGCAGGGAGCGCTCGGCCTCCCTCGGCGGCGCGACCACCTCGCAATCTGATGCCCGCGACCGAACCCGGAGTGCCCGTTTCCACGGGCTTACCCGCCCTCGACAAGGTTCTGGACAGCCTGCGCATCGGCGATAATGTCGTCTGGCGCGTTGATGACCTCGACGATTACCGGCACTTTGTGCAGTCATTTGTGCGCGAGGCAGCCGCGTCGCGCCGGGAAATCATCTACGCCCGCTTCGGCGCGCATCCTCCGTTGATCGAGCCTGGGGCGCACGTACACATCGTGCAGCTTGATGCTCTGGACGGATTCGAGGCGTTCACTCGCGAAACCTACCAGCTGATTACTGCCCACGGTCAGGGCGCCTTTTACGTCTTCGATTGCCTTTCTGATCTTCTATCGGCCTGGGCCACGGACGTCATGATCGGCAATCTGTTCCGTGTCATCTGTCCACGCCTCTTCAGGCTTAACACAGTCGCCTACTTTGCACTGCTGGCTCGGCGGCATTCGTTCCAGACAATGGGACGAATTCGCGAGACTACTCAGGTATTGATCGATGTGCGCCGGGCCAAGGGCTGCCGCTACATCCAGCCCGTTAAAGCGTGGAAGCGCCGCTCTCCCACCATGTTTCTGCCTCACCTGGAGCGCGGCGGCACCTTCGAGCCGGTGGTCGACAGTTCAAGCGCCGCTCGCCTCGAGGCGGCCTTCTGGCGGCACGGAGACGCTACGGTGCCCGAGCTGGACTATTGGGACAGATTGTTCCGAGAGGCTGCAGAACTTGCCGCGCGCGAACCCGAAGCCGAAGAGCGCCAGAATCTGATCGATCGGCTATGCCGGCTGGTCATGAGTCGCGACGAGCGTGTGGTGTCTCTCGCGCGGCGTCACGTCACGCTCGATGACCTGGTCGGGCTACGGCAGCGCATGATCGGCACCGGTTTCATCGGTGGCAAAGCCGTGGGCATGCTACTGGCGTGGCGGATCCTTATGGCCGATGCGCCGGATGTATGGACCACCCACCTTGATCCCAATGATTCGTTTTTTGTCGGCACCGATGTGTACTACTCCTGGCTGGTGCACAACGATTGGTGGCCGCGCGTCATGCGCCAACGGACCGAGGAAGGATATTTCGAAGAGGCGGCGGCACTGTATCCCGATATGCTGACCAGCCGCTTGCCGGAAGGGCTGCGTCCAGCGCTTGAGCGCATGCTCGATTATTTCGGCCAATATCCAATCCTGGTGCGCTCAAGCAGCATGCAGGAGGACGGGTTCGGCAACGCCTTCGCGGGCAAGTACGAGAGCGTCTTCTGTGTCAATCAGGGCACGCCCGAGCACCGGTTCGAACAGCTGGAGCATGCCATATGCCGAGTGTTCGCGAGCACGATGAGCGAAGACGCGTTGGTCTATCGCCGCGAGCGTGGTCTGACTCAGGGGGAGGAGCCGATGGCACTGCTGCTGCAGCGGGTCAACGGCCGCTACCGTGGTCGCCACTATCTGCCGGATGCCGCCGGCGTTGCGGTTTCGCGCAACATCTTTGCCTGGGCACCCGAGATGGATCCGAACGCCGGTATGGTACGCATGGTGATGGGGCTCGGCACTCGGGCGGTCGATCGCATCGACGGTGACTACGCCTGCGTCATCGCGCTCGATCAGCCGCACCGACGCCCGTATAGCGAAGAGCAGGCGCCACGCTACTCGCAGCACGACCTGGATGTGCTCGACATTGACGATAACCGCCTGCGCACGCTGCCGCTGCGCCAACTCGCGGGCCAGGCCGCCGAACTGCCACTCAAATGGTGCGCGGTACGCGACGAAGAGGCGAGCAAGCAGGCTCGCCAGCTCGGTAGCGCTCCCGTCTGGCGCGTCAACTTCCGGGCGCTGCTTGACGAGACGGCTTTCGTGTCGCTGACACGCAGAATGCTGGCCGCGCTTGAGCGCGAGTACGCTTATCCGGTGGACGTTGAGTACACGCTTCAGATCACCTCGGACGGCACACCGAAGTTCAACATTGTGCAGTGCCGGCCCCTGCAGACCCTCGGTATCGGTCATGCGGTTGAGCTCCCCGCAATGGTGGCCGACGAGGACCTTCTTTTTGCCTCCCAAGGGCATTTCTTGGGGGGAAGCATCGACAGGCCTATCGATCGGGTCATCAAGGTCAACGCGAAACGATACGCGCGGCTGCCTACGGACCGCAGACACGATATCGCACGCATCATTGGTCGATATACCCGATCGGGCGCAGGGGCTGCGCGCCAGGAGCGCTCGACACTTCTGATCGGACCGGGTCGATGGGGCAGCAGCTCACCCGAGCTCGGCGTGCCCATACGATTTGGCGACATCAGCCAGGTTGCGGTGCTGGTCGAAGTCGCAGAGATGGACGGCGGAGTCGAGCCTGAGCCGTCCTACGGCTCCCACTTCTTCCAGGATCTGGTGGAGTCGGAAACTGCCTATGTCGCGCTATATCCGCGCCGTCCGGAGTGTCGCTACAACCCGGCCTGGCTGGACGAAATGCCGGCCGATCACCAGGCTAGGGAAGCGCTGGTGATTGACGGTGCCGTCGACCGGGACACGGCTCTGGCCGTGGATGTATACGACCTGCGAGGCCAGCGATTGCGGCTGCAGGCGGACGTACGCACCCAGCGGGTGATCTGCTATCGCACGAAGGCTGGCGGCTGACTCAGACCAGCCCCAACGCCACCATGGCGTGAGCGACCTTCAGAAATCCGGTGATGTTGGCGCCTACCACGTAGTTGTTGGGGGCGGCGTATTCCTCTGCGGTGTCGTGGCAGCGGCGGTGAATGCCCACCATGATCTCGCGCAGGCGCTGCTCAGTGTACTCGAACGTCCAGGAGTCGCGACTGGCATTCTGCTGCATTTCGAGTGCACTGGTGGCCACACCACCCGCGTTCGCGGCCTTGCCCGGCCCGTAGGCGATGGATGCATCTAGAAAAAGTCGCACGCCCTCGGGCGTGGTGGGCATATTGGCGCCTTCGGCTACAGCAATACAGCCGTTGGCAAGAAGTTTCCTGGCGTCACGCCCCGTGAGCTCGTTCTGCGTGGCGCAGGGCAAAGCGACCTCGCAGGGAACGTCCCAGATCACACCATTTTCGCGATATCGGGCAGAGTCTCTGCGTTGCGCATAGCTACTTATGCGGCGACGCTCCACGAGTTTGATCTCCTTCAGCACAGCGAGGTCTATACCTTGCTCGTCCACAATTACGCCGTTGGAGTCCGAGCAGGCTACGACCTTGCCGCCGAGTTCCAGGATCTTCTCGATAGCGAAGATCGCCACATTGCCTGAGCCGGAGACGATGCAGGTTTTCCCCTCGAGGGTCTCGCCGCGCACCTTGAGCATCTCGTCGAGGAAGAACACCGTGCCGTAGCCCGTAGCCTCGGTGCGCGCCCGGCTTCCGCCCCAACCCACACCTTTGCCCGTGAAGACGCCAGACTCATAACGATTGGTGATGCGTTTGTATTGACCAAAGAGGTAGCCGATCTCGCGCTGACCGACGCCAATGTCGCCAGCCGGTACGTCCGTATATTCACCGATGTGACGGTACAGTTCGATCATCAGGCTCTGGCAGAAACGCATGATCTCTGCCTCGGATCGCCCTTTTGGGTCGAAATCGCTGCCGCCCTTTCCGCCGCCGATCGGCATGCCTGTGAGCGCGTTCTTGAAGATTTGTTCAAAGCCGAGGAATTTGATGATTCCGAGGTAGACCGACGAGTGGAAGCGCATACCACCCTTGTACGGTCCGAGGGCGCTGTTGAACTCCACGCGAAAGGCCCGATTGATGTGTGTCTCACCGCTATCGTCCTCCCATGGCACGCGGAAAATGATCTGACGCTCGGGTTCGCAAATACGCTGAATTATCTTGTGCTCGGCAAACTCCGGGTGCTTGACAAGTACCGGTCCCAATGACTCAAGCACCTCCCGCACCGCCTGATGAAACTCTGTTTCGCCCGGATTACGCCGCAACACATCCTGATAGATCGGTTCCAGTTTTTCGTCGAGCACTGCCATCATCTCTTACGCTTCCTTGAGCATTGGCACGGGCCGGAGAGGAGTACGCCGGGTCATCACGCAGGAATGACCGGCCCCGCTGAGTTTGGCGTGCCAAGGCTCAGCTCCAACAGGGCGCGTATGATGCATCAGCACCTGGTATCGAGCTAGTGAGTCCTCAGTCAGGGCCAGTTTCACGACCATTGTCCCGGCCTCGCCGTCGCGCCTTCGAGGCAGGAATATTCCCGCCGTGGAGTGTGGCGGCGCAGCAACACATCGTGCACGGGCATCCTGCGGCGTAACTCGACCGCGCAACTGGCGTCCGGCTGTGTCCGCATGCACACTGTTGCCATTGCAAGCGGCGGTACGGGCCAGGGATGACAGGCCCGTGGGAGACAACTCATGTATCGCATCCTGGTGCTCGGGGCCGGCAAGATCGGGGCATTGATCAGCGCGATGCTCGCAAGCAGCGATGATTTTAACGTGTATCTGGCAGACCGCGATCTGCGGCTGGCCGAGCAGGCCCCTTCCCATCCGCGGATCACGCCCGTCGAGCTCGACGCGGCCGAGCCAAAGGCATTGGGGGCCTGGCTGGCGGATCACCCGGCGGACGCGGTGATCTCCAGTCTCCCCTACTACCTCAACGTACAGGTCGCCCGTGCAGCCCGCCGCGCCGGTACGCATTACTTCGACCTCACCGAGGATATTGCGGTCACCCGCGAGGTGCGCCGCATCGCCGCACACACACCGATGAGCTTTGCCCCGCAATGCGGACTTGCGCCGGGCTTCATCAGCATCGTAGCCAACGAGCTGATGGGCCACTTCGATGAACCCAGGGTCGTCAAGCTGCGCGTCGGCGCCCTGCCCCAGCACCCCAACAACGTACTGAAGTATTCCCTGAACTGGTCTACCGAAGGGCTGATCAACGAGTATGCCAATGTCGGTCAGGCGATTATCGATGGCGTGATCAGCGAAGTCCTGCCGCTGGAGGGCCGCGAGGAAATCGAGATCGACGGCACCTCTTACGAGGCCTTCAACACCTCTGGCGGGCTCGGTTCGCTGGCCGAAACCCATGCCGGACGCGTGGAACGCATGGACTACAAGACCATGCGTTACCCCGGCCATTGTGAGCAGATGCGCCTGCTGCTCAATGGTCTGAAGCTGCGAAACGACCGCGACACACTCAAGCGCATCCTGGAAAACGCCGTGCCGCAGACGCTGCAGGACGTGGTGGTCATCTACGCCAGCGTAGAAGGTCTGCAGGAGGGGCGCCTGCGCGAGGAGAACTACGTCAACAAGGTATATCCGCAGGTCATTGCCGGGCGGCTGTGGTCAGCCATCCAGGTCACGACCGCCGCGGGCGTGTGCAGTGTGGTGGACCTGATACTGGCCGACCCTGCCGCCTACCAGGGGTTCGTGGCCATGGAGCGCTTCGGGCTCAAGGATATCGTCGACAATCGCTTCGGCCGGCATTTTGCCCAGGGCGGCAGCAGCGCGCTGTCTGCGCGACTCGTTGCCGCCGGTGCGACCAGGGATCCTGACGCCGTTGACGATACGCGCGCATCCATAAGCCTCGAGGGTGCCGGCCATGCATGAAGTACTGGCGCGCCTCGGACTGAAAAATGACAACGACGGCGTCTACGACGGACACTGGCGGCGCGGCAGCGGCGCCCTGCTCGAGTCGCTCAATCCGGCCGACGAAGCCCGTCTGGCGCGTGTGCACTCGGCAGGCCCCGAGGACTATGAACGTGTCGTCACGGCCGCGCAGCAGGCAGCCGCCCGCTGGCGAATGCTGCCGGCGCCCGCGCGCGGCGATGCGGTGCGGCTCATTGCGGATGCCCTGCGCCGACACAAGGCCGCACTCGGTGCGCTGGTCAGCCTCGAGATGGGCAAGATCCGCAGCGAGGGTGAAGGCGAGGTCCAGGAGATGATTGACATCGCGGATTTCGCCGTCGGTCAGTCGCGCATGCTCTACGGCCGCACCATGCACTCCGAGCGCCCACGCCACCGCATGTACGAGCAGTGGCATCCGCTCGGTGTCGTCGGCATCGTCACCGCCTTCAATTTTCCAGTGGCGGTGTGGGCCTGGAATGCGCTGATCGCCGCCGTGTGCGGCAACGCCAGCGTATGGCGTCCGTCACCGAAGGCACCCCTGTGCGCAATCGCCGTCCAGCGCATCGTCAACGAGGCGCTGGCGGCTGAAGATCTGCCACCGGTATTCCAGCTGCTGATCGATGCCGACATCGAACTGGCCCAGCGCATGGCCGATGATCGACGCATCGACCTGCTGTCATTTACCGGCTCGACACCGGCCGGACGCGCCGTGGCGCAACGTGTCGCAGCCCGTCTCGGGCGAAGCCTGCTCGAACTGGGCGGCAACAACGCAATCATCGTCGATGCGCATGCCAACCTCGATCTTGCGGTTCCAGCCATTGTTTTCGGCGCCGTGGGCACGGCGGGACAGCGCTGTACGACGACGCGTCGCGTGCTGGTGCATGCATCCATGCGCGAGGCATTGGAAGCGCGCCTGCTGGCCGCCTACGAGCAGGTGCGTATCGGTGATCCGCTGGCCGAGGGCACGCTGATGGGTCCGCTGATCGATGAGGCGGCGGTAGATGGCTATCGTAAGGCCATCCAGCGCGCCCGGGACGCCGGCGGCGAGGTGCTGTGTGGCGATCGCGTGGTCTCCGGCGTTGGCCACTTCGTGGAGCCCACAATCATCCGCGCGCGCAATGAATGGGAAGTCGTGCAGCAGGAAGTCTTCGCACCCATCCTCTACCTCATCGAGGTAGCTGATCTCGACGAGGCCATCACCGCACATAACGCCGTCGCCCAGGGGCTGTCCTCGGCAATTTTCACCGATCGGCTGCAGTCGGCCGAACAATTTCTATCGCACGCCGGCAGTGACTGCGGCATCGCCAACGTCAATATCGGCACCTCGGGGGCGGAGATCGGCGGTGCCTTCGGCGGCGAGAAAGACACCGGCGGTGGACGCGAAGCCGGTTCGGATGCCTGGAAGGCCTACATGCGCCGCCAGACCACGACGATCAATTACGGCGATGACCTCCCATTGGCCCAGGGCATTGATTTCCGGTTGTCCTGAAGCTGCCCGGGACCGGTGCGCGGTCGCACGAGCGCCATCAGTGCTTGCTATGATAGGCAGCTGACAGCTGACGCGGGAGCAAGGATGTGACGCTCAGACAGAAACTCACGCTGGGTCTGCTGGTGCTCGGCACGCTGTTGCTGCTTTTGGGCCGCGCAGTGCCGGCCGCCGGGGGCGCGGTCGCACTCGAGATCAAGGGCGCCATCGGACCGGCCACCCGCGATTTCATCCGCCAGGGGCTTGAACAGGCCAGCGCACAGGGCGCCGAGGTGCTGATCCTGGAAATGGACACACCGGGTGGGCTCGACTCCTCGATGCGCGACATCATCCAGGACATCCTGCAAAGCCCGATACCGGTGGCCACCTGGGTCACACCCGAGGGCGCGCGCGCGGCCAGCGCCGGCACCTATATTCTTTACGCCAGTCATATCGCCGCGATGGCGCCCGCCACCAATCTCGGTGCTGCCACGCCGGTGGCGATCGGCGGGGGCGGCATGCCCGGCAGTGAACCCGAGCCGCCAGCCGAGGACGACGACAAGGTCGCCAACGGTGATGACAACGGCGAGGCGGCGAGCGAGGAACGCCGCGAGCGTCGCAGCCCGAGCCAGGCCGGGACGGCCTCCGAGCGCAAGGCCATCAACGACGCCGTGGCCTATATCCGTGGCTTGGCAGAAAAGCGCGGGCGCAACGCCGAATGGGCGGAAGAGGCGGTGCGCGACGCTGTCAGCCTGTCATCATCGGAGGCGCTGGAGCGCAACGTCATCGACCTGATCGCCTCCTCCCTGCCCGATCTCCTCACCCAGATGGACGGACGTGTGGTCGAGGTGGGCGGCACGGAGGTAACGCTGGCCACGGCAGGCCTTTCGGTCACGCGCATCGAACCCGACTGGCGCACACGCCTGCTTGGAGTGATCACCGATCCGACCGTGGCCTACCTGTTGATGCTGATCGGCATCTACGGACTGATCTTCGAGGGCTACAACCCCGGCGCGATCGTGCCCGGCGTCATCGGCGCCATCAGCCTGTTGCTGGCGCTGTTTGCATTCCAGATCCTGCCGGTGAACTACGCGGGGTTCGCACTGATTCTGCTGGGGATCGTACTGATTATCGGCGAGACTTTCGTACCCAGTTTCGGAGCGCTGGGACTCGGCGGCATCATTGCCTTTGTCGCAGGCTCGGTGATCCTGATGGACTCTGATATTCCGGGCTTTGGCGTGTCACTGCCACTGATCATCTCCATTGCAGCCACGGGCGCTGTCGTCATGCTGGGCATTGCCATGATGGCGGCGCGAACGCGCTATGCACCGATTGTCAGCGGCCCGGAAGAACTGGTCGGTGCGATCGGCGAGGCGATGGAAGACTTCGAGGGCGAAGGCGAGATCTGGGTCCATGCCGAGCGCTGGACGGCCGAGGTCACAGCTCCCGTAAAGAAAGGACAGAAGCTGAAAGTCATCGAGGTGCGGGGTCTGCGCCTTGTCGCCGAACCGATATAGGGATTCGCGTGCACACTGCGTCACGATGGCTGTCGAAATTCGTTTACCCAGGAGGCCACAATGCTTGATCTGCCAGCATATCTGATCGTCATCGCGCTCGTTGCGCTGATCCTGTTCAACATGTTCAAGATTCTGAAGGAGTATGAGCGCGGCGTAATCTTCTTCCTGGGTCGCTTCTACAAGGTCAAGGGTCCGGGCCTGATCATCCTGATCCCCGGCGTGCAAAAAATGGAACGCGTGGACCTGCGCACCATCGTGCTGGATGTCCCTACCCAGGACGTGATCTCCCGTGACAACGTCTCGGTGAAAGTCAGTGCGGTCATCTATTTCCGGGTCATCGATTCACAGAAGGCCGTGATCCAGGTCGAAAACCGCGTTGAGGCCACCAGCCAGCTGGCACAGACCACGTTGCGCTCGGTGCTCGGACGCCACGAGCTCGATGACATGCTGGCTGAACGTGACAAGCTCAACCATGACATCCAGGAGATACTCGACAAGGCCACCGAGGCCTGGGGTATCAAGGTGGCCAACGTCGAGATCAAGCACGTTGACCTCGAGCAGAGCATGATCCGGGCGATCGCCGCGCAGGCTGAGGCCGAGCGCTCGCGGCGCGCGAAAATCATTCACGCCGAGGGCGAACAGCAGGCCTCCGAGCGACTCGCAGAAGCCGCCAAAATGCTGTCCTCACAACCCTCCGCGCTGACACTGCGCTATCTGCAGACACTCACCGAGGTGGCCCGGGACCAGAACTCGACGATCATTTTCCCGCTGCCGATGGATGTCATCCGGCCGTTCATGGAAATCGCCAAGAAGGTCGGCGAAGGCCAGGATCACACCGGCTGAACGAGGGTCTGCCAGCGCTCATCGAGGCGGCGTGCTGATACCTTGACTGCGGTGCCCAGCTGCTGGGCAAACAGCGAGATGCGCAACTCCTCGATGAGCCAGCGGAACTCTTCGATCCCGTCCGGCGGTTGCGTATCGCCGTGGGCCTCACGCCATGCCGTCAGGCGTGCGCGCTGGCGGGCAATCTCTGCCGTGTAGTCGGCGTCGCGCGCATGCCCATGGGCCAGCTTGTCCAGGCGCACCAGCACGGCGCCCAGGTAAATCGGCAGCCGCGAGCGCCAGCGCCGCGGCGTCTCGCTGAGCATCTGCGGGTGGATCAGTGCTGCAAGTTGCGTGTCGATATCCGCGACACTGGCCGCGGGCACGCGACTTCGCAGCGCCTGCAGTTTGGCGCCGATCTCGGCATGCAGCCCGAGCACTTCGCGCAGCTGCCTGGCCAGCCCCTCGCCGACTGCCACCACGTCGGCCCGGCAGGCCTCCAGGCATGCCTCGAACTCTTCGCGCCTGCGCGGTACTTCACGCGCCTCGCGCAGCAGTGTATCGGCAAACGCCGCAAAGGCCACGTCCTCGTTGAGGCTCGCCAGCGAACCGATGCCACGATAGCGCAGCAGCAATTCCCGATCGGCCCGGATGGCAGCCTCCACGACTCGGCGCTGTTGCGCCAGTCGCAGCATGGCCAGGCGCAACACGCCCCGCCGCGTCGCCCGCGCGGCAGCTGTCGGCGTCTCGAGCAGGCGCAGCGACACACTTGCCCCGCGATCGACCAGGGCCGGGTACAGGCTCAGCTGCAGGCCGCTGCGCCGGACCCGCACGAGCTCCGGCAGTGCGTCGAAATCCCACAGCCGCAGGCCATCGCGCTCCCAGCGTGAATCACCCAGTCGCTGGGCGCTGACTTCGCCGGCAAACCGCGCCTGAAGTGCCGCAAGCTCCCGGCCCTGGGCGAGCAGCCGGCCGTCGAGATCAAGCACGCGAATATTGAAGCGCAGCTCCGGCGGCAGTCGCTGCGCCCAGTCCCTTGGGTCGATGTTCAGGCCGTGATGCTCGCCCAGCCAACTGGCCAGCCAGGCTTCCAGCGAGTCATTGCCGGCCGACGGATCCGGGGCCTGGCGGCACAACGCGGCAGCGGTATCGGGAACCGGCACGACCTTGCGGCGTTCCGCACGCGGCAGCAGCTTGAGCAATGCGGTAATACGCGACGCGAGATGCCCTGGCACCAGCCAGCTGAGGCGTTGTTCAGACATCCCCGGTAACAGCATGACAGGTACATCGACGCTGATGCCGTCGTCGGCCTCACCGGGGAAGAAAGTGTAGCTCAGCGGCAAGGCATTTCCCTCCCAGGCGAGCGTATCGGGATAATCCCCGGCGCGAATGTCCCGAAGCTCACGCGCCGCGAACACCTCCTCGGAGAAGTTCAGCTGCTGCGCGGCATGTGCTTCCGCCGAAAGCCACTGCTTCAGCGTCCGCGCATCGTGCACGCCCGCCGGCACGACGGCGTCATACAGCGCGTGTTCGGCCTGCTCGCCGATCACCACATCACGGCGACGCAGCCGCGCCTCCAGCGCTTCCAGCCGTGCACGCAACTGCCAGTTGGCAGCGATCGGCGCCGGGGGCGAGCGCAGCTGCTGTGCCACCAGCGCCTCGGCGATAAAGACTTCGCGTGCGCCACGCGGGTCGTGACCCGCCAGCGGCACGCGGCGACCCGACGCCAGCACCAGCCCCCACAGCACCACGCGCTCATGGCACATGACCCGTCCGGAGCCGGCATCGAACCATGCGGCGTCATGGCTGCGACGTACCAGGTGCGGGGCCGCCGCCTCGATCCACCCCGGTGACACCTTGGCTGCGGTGGCGGCATAAACGCGTGAGGTCTCGATGATCTCGGCAGCCATCAGCCACGGCGGTGGACGCGGCGCCAGTGCCGAACCTGGAAACAGGGTCAGCCGGGTGTCACGCGCACCAAGGTAGCTGCGCCCGCGATCCCGTCGCGCCACCAGACCCAGCAGGCCGGAGAGCAGCGCGCGATGCACGGCAACCGGATCGGCCGCCGCGCGACCGATGTGCAGCCTCATCGCACGGCATTGCCCGGTCAGCTGCAGCTGCACATCCTGCCACTCACGCGTGCGGCGCCAGGAGATAAAGTTATCGCGACACCAGCGACGGCAGCCACGCGTACCCTCCTCCTTCTCGATGCGGCGAAGCTGCCGCCACAGGTTCAGGTAGAACAGGAAATCAGAACGACTGTCGCTGAGCTTTGCATGACAGGCATCTGCCTTGGCCGTGTCCTCGGGCGGACGTTCCCGCGGATCCTGCACCGCAAGGCCCGCCACTATGATCAGGACATCGCGCAGCACGCCGCCGGCCCCCGCGGCCAGCAGCATACGTGCCAGGCGCGGATCGATCGGCAGGCGTGCCATCTGTCGGCCCACGCGCGTGATGTCCTGCTGCTCATCGACCGCGCCGAGTTCGAAGAGCAGCTGATAGCCATCGCGAATCGCCGCCAGCGGTGGCGGTTCGAGAAACGGAAATTCATCCACGGGCCCCAGGCCCAACGCCTGCATCTGCAGAATCACGGCAGCCAGGCTGGTGCGCAGGATCTCGCTGTCGGTGTGCGCGGGTCGTTCGAGCAGATCGGCTTCATCGTACAGGCGCACGCACAGCCCCGGCGCCAGGCGGCCGCAGCGCCCCTTGCGCTGTTCGGCCGACGCCTGGGAAATCGGCTCGACCGGAAGGCGCTGGATCTTCGAGCGCGGCGCATAGCGACTGATGCGTGCCAGCCCCGAGTCGATGACGAAGCGAATTCGCGGCACGGTCAGCGAGGTCTCGGCCACGTTGGTGGTCAGCACCACGCGCGGCGCCTTGCCCGGGTGGAACACGCGATCCTGCTGGCCGCCCGGCAGTCGGCCATACAGCGGCAACACTTCAAAGCCGCGCAGGCCACTGCGACGCAGCGCCTGCTCGGCATCACGAATGAAGCGTTCGCCCGGCAGGAATACCAGCATGTCGCGATGCGTCCCGCCGCCCAGATCCTCCAGCGGGCGCACCGCCAGGCGCATTACGACCTCCACCACCTGCTCGGCGAGATCGCCATCGGCACCTTCCGCGGCATACTCGACACGCACCGGGTAGCTGCGCCCCTCGACCTGGATCACCGGGGCATCGTCGAAGTGGCGCGAGAAACTCATGGGATCGATCGTCGCCGAGGTGATGATCAGCTTCAGATCGGGCCTGCGCGGCAACAGGCGCTTGAGATAGCCGAGCAGAAAGTCGATGCCGAGGCTGCGCTCGTGGGCCTCGTCTATGATCAGCGTGTCATAGGCGCGCAGCTCGGGGTCGTGACGGATCTCGGCGAGCAGGATGCCATCGGTCATGACCTTGACCCGGGTGGCCGCGGCGCTGACATCGTCGAAGCGCACCTTGTAGCCCACCAGTGCGCCGAGCACAGTCGCGGTTTCCTCGGCAATCCGTGTGGCCACGGCGCGCGCGGCGATGCGCCGGGGCTGGGTGTGGCCGATCATCGCGTCACGTCCCCGTCCCGCGGCCAGGCAGATCTTCGGCAGCTGGGTGGTCTTGCCGGAACCCGTGTCACCACACACGATGATGACCTGGTGTTCGCACAGGGCGCGGGTGATCTCGGCACGTGCGGCACTGACCGGCAGTGCTTCATCAAACTCGAGCGTCAGCGCCTCGGCTGCAGCCGGTGCATCGCGCTCGGCGGGTTGCGGGCCGGACATATCGGTGCCTGCTCAGCCCGGCGCCGGCAGGGTCACGCGCAGTGCCGCCCCTCCGAGCGCGGAATGTCCGATCACAAGCTCGCCTTCAAGGCTCTCGACAATGTCGCGCACCACCGCAAGCCCGATGCCGTGACCCGGCTGGGTTTCGTCCAGACGCATGCCCCGGGTCGTGGCCAGCATCGCCATTTCCGTGGGCAGCCCCGGGCCGTCATCCTCGACGTCGATCTGCAGCTGTGCTGCGCCGTCGCTCCCGGTCATGCTCACCTTGATCGAGATGCGCGATCGCCCGTACTTCCAGGCATTGTCCATAAGGTTGCCCAGAATTTCCTGGAGATCACCCTCGTCGCCGTAGAAGGTCGCCGTCTCGTCGACCTGAAGATCGACCTGCATGCTGCGACCACGGTACACCTTGAGCAGACTGTCGTGCAGGTCGCTGACCAATGGAGCCACCACCACGGCGCGCACGCCCGGTGCCTTGTCGCCGATGATGCTGGCACGCTGGAGCTGGTAGGCGACGATGCGGTCCATGCGCGCAATGCCATCAGCCAGCGCCTGGCGCAACTCGATCTGAGCGATCGAGCCGATCACGGTCTGCATCGCCGCCAGCGGCGTCTTCAGGCTGTGGGCCAGATTCGCAAGGCTGTCGCGGTAGCGCTGCTGGCGGCCGCGTTCGCGCGCCAACAGGGCGTTGAGGTTTCGCCCCACGCCGGCGAGCTCGGCGGGCTGCTCCGTCGACAGGCGTTCGCGCCGGCCCGTCTCCACTTCGCGGATCTCCGACTCGATCACCGCCAGCGGACGCAGCACCCGGCGCAGGACCAGCGACAGCAGGATCAGGGTTGCCAGCGTGATCCCGGCAAACCAGCTCACCAGGCCGATGCGAAAGCCGCGTTGCTGGGCGCGGTAGGGCTCGAGACTCTGGCTGATAACAAACACGAACTGCTCGGTGGCGCCGTCATCGAACTCCCACGCCACAGTGACGCTGCGCTGCGCACGCTCGGCGGCCGCGTCCTGGCCATTGACGCGACCCTGCTGCCGCACACCCGGCGGCGCCGGGTTGACGGGTGTGTCCGCCAGCGCCACAGCCGACGGTGAGCGCCACAGCAGCTCACCCTCGCGCGCACGGATCTCGCCGTAAAGACCGGACTCAGGCATGGCCATGCGCCTGTCGGGCAGCACCGGGACGGTCAGTGTCCGATCACCTTCATCGGCTTCGGCTGCCGACATCAATGCGATGAGCTGGGCTTCGAGCACCTCCGAACGCGCGCGGGACAGACTCGCACTCAGGCTCCACTCCAGGGCTGCGATGGTCGCGGCAAAGAAGGCCAGAAGCATTACGCTCAGCCACAGCAACACACGCGTGCGCAGCGAGCCCCGACGACTCATATCCGCGCTGCCTTGGCTTCGCCGGGCCCAGGTCCCAGCCAGGTCGTGCACATGTCAGGCGCTGCCGTCGGCGGCCGCGCCTCGCAACATGCGATAGCCCCGACCACGCAAGGTCTCGATGGGCTGGCGTGTGCCGTCAGGATCGAGCTTGCGGCGGAGCCGGCCAATGAACACCTCGATGGTATTGCTGTCGCGATCGAAATCCTGCGAGTACAGGCGCTCGGTGAGTTCGGTCTTCGACACCACTTCGCCGGCATGCAGCATCAGGCATTCGAGCAGCCGGTACTCGAAGGTCGTGAGTTCCACGGACTCACCGTCGAGCAGGACCTGCTGGCTGCGGGTGTCCAGGCTGATGCCGCCGCAATTGATCACCGGCTGGGCCCAGCCGCCTGCGCGCCGCACCAGCGCCTGCATGCGTGCAATCAATTCCTCGGGGTGAAATGGCTTGACGACGTAATCATCCGCACCCGCCTTGAGGCCCGCGACCTTGTCCTGCCAGCGATCACGTGCCGTGAGAATGACGATCGGCAGGTCATGGCCCGCCTCGCGCAGCTTGCCGATCAGTTCCATGCCTGACAGACCCGGCAGGCCGAGATCGATAACGGCCACATCGACCGGGAATTCGCTGGCCTGGTAGAGGCCCTCGCGGCCATCGGCCGCCTCGTCGACGACCCAGCCGCCCTCTCGCAGCGCATTGACCAGGCCGCGCCGCAGGGGCTCGTCATCCTCGACTATCAATGCTCGCATGACTGATGGCTGCCTTTGCCTAGGAAATCCGGCCGGTTTCTGCATCGACGGCGTAGGTGCGTACCCGGCCGTCGTCACTGAGCACGCGGATGCGATGCACGCTGCGACCGTTCTGCCGCCGGGTCTCGGCACGCAGCACCCGGCCCCCGGTTCGCTCGCGCACCATGCGCACTGCCTGGTCGAGACTGACGTTCTCGCTATAGGCCTGGGCCACGGTGGTCAACGGTGCTGTCCAGCTGCTGCCCGGCTGCGCCGCAGCGGTACTCATGCCTGGCCCGACGATCCCGGTCACCAGCACGGCAAGCAGCAGGCCAGGCAGCCTGCAGGCAAGACGGTGGCAAAATGAGCTGCGAACCATGGCGGAGTACTCTGGCGTGACGGATATTGCCGCAAGGGTGAA
>JAFIFN010000009.1 GCA_020832005.1 Gammaproteobacteria bacterium
GTACACCCAGCATCCAGTGGCCGCCGAACAGGCCGAAAGAGCCTGCGAAAGACAGCTCGCGCGTGAGTATCACCCATATGAAGGCCGGTACACACGCCACCAGCACGATGGCCGACAACACGGCCTGGCGACGCAGCGCCCTGCGGCGCGCGTCCCGGCCTGCATCGCCAGCCACCGGACGCTCAGACATGCGCGCTACGCCAGCACGCGCGCCAGCCACGCGCCGATCGCGCGGATCTCTTCCACGCAGACCTGGTGGCCCATCGGGTAGGCGTGCCATTCCACCGGATAGCCCATGGCCTGCAGCACGTCCCGCGAATGCTCTCCCAGCGCGCAGGCAAGCACCGGGTCGGCCGTGCCGTGCGCCATGAATATCGGCACGGCAGCGCTGGCGGGGGCATGTTCATCGGCCAGTGCAGCCTCCAGCGGCAGATAGGTCGACAGTGCCATGATGCCGGCCAGCGGCACGGCTCGCCGCAGGCCGGCGTGCAGCGCAATCGCACCGCCCTGCGAGAATCCGGCCAGCACGATCTTGTCGGCGGCAATGCCGCGAGCGCACTCACGTTCGATCAGCGCATCGACCTGTGCAGCACTTTCGCGGATGCCGGCCTCGTCCTGCACTGCGCGCCGATCGAGCCCGACGATGTCATACCAGGCGCGCATGCGGTGGCCCTGGTTCAGCGTCACCGCCCGCAGCGGTGCATGCGGGAACACGAAACGCACTGCCATCTTCAGACCCAGCTCCGGAACGATGGGCACGAAATCGTGGCCATCTGCGCCCAGGCCATGCAGCCAGATCACCGCGCTTTGCGGCGTCGGGCCGGTTTCAAGTTCTACCGTCTGCAGCTCTTCCATGTCGCTCTTCCAGGCTTCGCGTTGGGTGCAATTGCGCCGGGCATCTTAGCGTGGATCAATCTTGCATAGTGATGCGCATGAGGATATTCTTATGCGCAACTTGACTGAGGCGGACTTCCCATGCCGGCACAGGCGGAACAACAGGCGCGGCGGCGCGAAGCCATCACGGCCATCCTGGGCTCGCAGGCGGTGAGCCGCCAGGCGCACCTAGTCGAACTACTGCGGGCCGCCGGCATTGTCGCGACCCAGTCGAGCGTCAGCCGGGACCTGCGCGACATGGGGGTGGTCAAGCTCAAATCGGGCTATGCCCTGCCGCAGCAGCCGCCAAGCGCCGCCCAGGCGGATTTCGAATCCATTGCCGGCTTTGTCCGCTCGCTGCGGGTGGCCGGCCCGAACCTGACCATCATCGCCACAGGCGCAGGCGCGGCGCAGCGCGTGGCCCTGTCACTGGATCGTGCCGCCTGGCCGGAACTCGCCGGCACGCTTTCCGGTGATGACACGATATTCGTCGCCACGGTGGACCGGGCCCGGCAGAAGCTGTTGCTGGCGCGGCTCTACCAGGTGTTCGGCGTCAAACCCTCAAACAACTGACACGCGGGAAACACACAAGCCTCATGGACGACCACAATTCACCGATCATGCTTGCCTTCTCCGGCGGACTGGACACCTCGATGTGCGTGCCGTGGCTTGCCGAACGCCATCAGCGCCCGGTGGTCACGGTCACGGTCAACACCGGCGGCCTGACCGAGGAGGATGCGCGGAATCTCGAGACGAAGTCCCGACAGCTGGGTGCCAGCGAGCACCTGCTGATCGAGGCGCGCGAGGATTTCTTCAACGAGGTCATCCGCTTCCTGGTGTTCGGCAACGTGCGCCGTGGCCAGCTCTATCCACTGTGCGTGGGCGCCGAACGCGGCATCCAGGCCTCGCGCCTGGCGCAGGCTGCTCAGCAGTTCGGCTCCACCACCGTAGCCCATGGCTGCACCGCCGCCGGCAACGACCAGGTGCGCTTCGAAGTCGCGCTCAAGACCCTGGACCCGTCGCTGGAAATCCTCGCACCCGTGCGCGACGAGTCATTTGTGCGCGCAGAGCAGGTGAAATTTCTCGAAACGCGCAACATGCCGGTGCCTTCGAAGAGCTCGGCCTACTCGATCAATCGTGGCCTGTGGGGCGTGACCATTGGCGGCACGGAGACGCTGGACTCAAAGGGCAGCATCCCCGAAGACGCATGGGTGCTCTCTGCCGGTGCCTTCGATGCCAACCCGGCACCGCGGCGACTGGCGATCGGCTTTGAACAGGGCGTGGCCGTGAGCCTCGACGGTGAGCCTCTGGCACCGGTCGCCCTGATCGAGCGCCTTGAAGCTATCGGCGCCGAATACGCCATCGGTCGCGGCATCCATCTCGGCGACACCATTCTCGGCACCAAGGGCCGGGTGGCCTTCGAAGCCCCCGCCGCCGAACTGCTGATCGCAGCCCATCGCGAACTTGAGAAACTCGTGCTCTCGCCGCTGCAGATGCGCGTCAAGGACCAGGTGGCCGCCATTTACGGCGACCTGATCCACGAGGGCAAACAGCTCGATCTGGCCTGCCGCGACATCGAGGCGCTGCTGCTCAGCTCTCAGCGCCGCGTAACGGGCGAGGCCCATCTGCTGCTGCGCCCGGGCGCAGCATTCGTCGAGGGCGTGACCTCGGCGTACTCACTGCTCAAGGCTACGCGTGGCGTGTACGGTGAGTCCGCCGGTGAATGGACCCCGGCCGACGCGCTTGGCTACTCGCGGGTGCTGAGCCTGCCCGGCATCCTGCAGACCCGCGCAGGCAAGCCTCAGGCCTGAAGGGCCCATCACAGGACAAACCCATGCGCACCGTCATCGTCGACAAGATTTCCTCCGTGGCCCATCACCAGACGCTTTCCCGGGAGATTCGCGTCAGCGAGCGCATTCCCTGCGAGGAAGGCGTTCTGATTGCCGTGGAGGTGCTGAACTCCAAGTCCACCTACAACACACTGGAACTCGACAGCGGGCGCATGGCCAAGGTGCGTCGCGGCGACATCGTCGTCGGCGCGCTGGGTCATCGCAAGGCGCTGTTCGGCTATTCCGGCCACCTGCCCACCTCCCTGGCACCGGGCGACATCGTGCAGATCCTCAATCTCGGCGGTGTCATGGGCATCTGTGATTCGGTGAACCCCGACTACGGCCAGCCGTTCGACTGCCGCGTGCTGGGCACCGTGCTGCAGTTCCCCTACCTCGGCGAGCGCATCGGTGTGCCGGCGCGTATCGGCATGGGCCAGCTTGCAGAACATCCGCCGCTGGAGGTCCACGGCATCCCGGTGGTCGCGCTGGCGGGCACCAGCATGGATGCGGGCAAGACCGCCGCGGCGTCGGCGATCATCGGCCGGTTCCGTCACTACGGCCTGGTCGTGGATGCCTTCAAGGCCACCGGCGTGGCGCTGCGCCGCGACATCCTGGCCATGGAAGATGCCGGCGCCCGCAATACGCTGCTGTTTTCGGATTTCGGCATCGTTGCGACCACCGCCGCCAACGGCCCGGCGCTGACGCGTACGCTGCTCAGCCGCCTGGCCGCGGAGAAACCCGACGTCATCGTCTTCGAACTCGGCGATGGCCTGCTCGGGGCCTATGGCGTCGATGCGATTCTGCGCGACCCGGAGATCCGCGCAGCCCTTACCTGCACGGTGCTGTGCGCCAACGATCCGGTCGCCGCCTGGGGCGGGGTGAAGCTGCTGCGCGAGGAATTCGACATCGAACCGGCCGTGGTCACCGGGCCTGCAACCGACAACCAGGTCGGCATCGACATCATTCGTGATCGCCTCGGCGTGGCGGCACTCAACGCGCTGTCCAACGGTGCCGAACTCGGCGATCTCCTCCAGGAGATGCTCAAGCTGCCCATCCGACGCAGCAATGAGGAGGTCACGGCGTGACTGAGACCTGGCCCGTGGCAGTGCTGGGTGCAACCGGCTACGTGGCCGGCGAACTGCTGCGCCTGGTCGCCGCGCATCCGCATCTGGATCTCGCCGCAGCCGTGTCGGAAAGCCAGGCCGGCAAGCCCATCGGCGAGACCTTCGGACATCTCGCGCCGGTGTATCGCGACACACGTTTCTCAGCCGCCGATGCCCTGCCTGACCTGCTCGCCGTCGTGCCGCGCATGGCGGTGTTCTGTGCAGCCCCGCATGGCGCCGCGGCCGCCATGGTCGACACCGTGCTCAACCAGGCCGCCGCGACGGGCACCGAGATCAGGCTCGTCGATGTCTCTGCGGATTACCGCTTTGCGGGCGCGCAGGACTACGCCAGCGTCTACGGCCATGCGCACGGTGCGCCACACCGGCTCGGCGAGTTCGCCAGCGGGCTGCCCGAACATGTCGTCGGCACACCGGCCAGGCACATCGGTCACCCCGGGTGTTTCGCCACCGCCATGCTGCTGGCCGCCGTGCCGCTGGTGAAGCTCGGCCTGATCGAGGACGACCTGTTCGTCGCCGCCGTGACCGGCTCCACCGGCTCGGGCCGCACACCGCTGGCCACCACCCACCACCCGGTGCGCCACAGCAACTTCTACGCCTACAACCCCCTGGGCCATCGCCATGCGCCCGAGGTCATGAACCTCATTGAACAGGCCACGGGCAGGCGTCCCCGGCTGCATTTCGTGCCGCATTCGGGACCGTTTTCGCGCGGCATTCAGGCCACGCTGCAGGCGCGCCTGACATCACCAGTGGACGCTGCGGACGTGCGTGCGAGTCTTGCCGAGTTCTACGCCGACGCCCCATTCGTGAGCATCGTCGGCGGCACGCCGCGGCTCAAGGATGTCGTTGGCAGCAACCATGCCCAGCTGGGTGCGGCCTGTGATGGCGAGAGCGTCGCGGTGTTCTGTGTCATCGACAATCTCCTCAAGGGTGCCGCAGGCGGTGCCATGCAATGGCTCAACAGGCTGGTGGGCTGGCCGGAACACACCGGACTGGGCGCACCGGGCACAGGCTGGATCTGAACATGAACGTGATTGCCCGCGAGGCCGAACACCTGCTGCCGGTGTACGCGCAGATGGACCTCGAACCAATACGTGCCGAGGGTCCGTGGATCCACACCGCAGACGGCCGGAAGATCCTCGATTTCTACGGCGGCCATGCCGTGGCCGCGCTGGGCTACGGACATCCGCGCCTGGTCGAGACCCTGAATCGCCAGGCACAGCTGCTGATGTTCCAGAGCAATGCCGTCGCGCTGGAAGTGCGCGCGCGCGCCGCGCAACGACTCGCCGAGTTCGCACCGGCCGGCCTGACGCATGCGTTTTTCGTCAACTCCGGCGCCGAGGCCAATGAAAACGCATTGCGCATGGCCTGCAAGGCCACCGGCCGGGCGCGCGTGGTCGCACTCGAGCATGGCTTTCATGGTCGCACCGCGGCGGCCGCCGCCGTTACCTGGGGTGCGGAGAAATGGTACGGCTTTCCGCAACGCCCGTTCGAGGTGGTATTCGTCTCCCGCGAGGATCCCGACGCACTGCGCACAGCGGTCGATGAGCGCACCGCCGCGGTGATCCTCGAACCGGTGCAGGGCGTGGCCGGCGCCTACGATGTGCCGCTGGAGGTGCTCAAGGCCGCACGGGCCGCCTGCGATGCCGCCGGTGCCTGGCTGATCAGCGACGAGGTGCAAAGCGGCATGGGCCGCAGCGGCTACGCCTTTGCCATCGAGCGCGCCGGCGTGACACCCGATATCCTGACCATGGCGAAATCCCTCGGTGGGGGCTTTCCCGTCGGTGCCCTGATCACGCGGCCGGAAATCGCCGCCACCCAGCAGGTCGGCGACCTGGGTACGACCTTTGGTGGCGGCCCGCTGGCCTGCGCCATCGTCGAGACCGTCATCGATGTCATCGAGCGTGAGCAGCTGGTGCAGCGGGTCGCACGCCTGTCGCAGCGCATCCGCGAGACCTGCATCGTCGGGCCGGTGACTGCCATCCAGGGCGCGGGCTTTCTGCTCGGCCTGCGCACCAGCCGCCCTGCGCGCGACATCAACCGCGAACTGCTCGCCCGTGACATCATGGCCGGCGGCAGCGCCGATCCGCATATCGTGCGCCTGCTGCCTCCGTACATCCTCGACGACTCGCACGTGGTCCAGCTGGCCACAGCCCTGAAGGAGATTGCTGCATGAAGCTGTTCAATGACCTGGCCGACTTCAGTGTCGCGGAAATCGACGATCTGCTGACACTGGCCCGACGGCTCGACGAGCATCCTGAGCCAAGGGCGCTGGCCGGACGCGTGCTGGCACTGCTGTTCCTGAGTCCGTCGCTGCGCACGCTGTCATCCTTCCAGGCTGCAATGATCCGCCTGGGGGGAGGTGCTTTCGTGATCTCGCCCGACATGTCGATCCATGGCCTGGAGTCGCGCTACGGCATCGTCATGGACGGGGTCGCCGCCGAGCACATCCGCGAGGCCGTGCCGGTGATTGCCTCCTACGGCGATGCGATCGGTATCCGCGCCTTTGCCGAGCGCACGGATCTTGAGCGGGATCTTGCCGATACCCAGTTCGCCGAGTTCCGCACGCTCGTGGACAAGCCACTGATCAACATGGAGTCGGCGATCAACCACCCCTGCCAGGCGCTGGCCGACTGGAAGACCATGGACGAACTCGGCGTGCCCCGCCAGGGCGGAAAGTTCGTGCTCTCATGGGCCTACCATCCGCGCGCGCTGCCGCTCGCCGTGCCGACAGCTGCCGTGCACATGGCCTGTCACCGGGGCATGGATGTCACCGTGCTGCGGCCCGAGGGCTTTGCGCTGCCCGACTCGATCATGAGCAAGGCGCGCAAGGCCGCCGAGTCCAGCGGCGGTTCGCTGCGCGAATCCACCGACCGGCGCGAAGCCATGGAAGGCGCACACGTCATCTATGCCAAGAGCTGGTCATCCACGCAGCACTACGGCGACCGCCTCGGCGATGAAAAAGCCCGGCGTGAGCTGACCGACTGGTGCGTGGACGAGCCGTGGTTCGAACCGGCGCGTGAAGACTGCCGCTTCATGCACTGTCTGCCCGTGCGCCGTGGCGTCGTCGTGGCCGACCGAATTCTCGACGGACCACGCAGTGTCGTGATCCAGGAGGCGCGCAACCGCATGGTGGCGCAAATGGCCGTCGTCTACCGCATGCTGCGCGGCGACTAGCACACCCACACCGCAACGAACTGGAAAACATTACCCATGCGTACCAACCAGGAACGGGCCATCGTGGTCAGCGCGCTGAAACATGCCGCACCGTACATCCGCATGTTCAAGGGCAAGACCTTCGTGCTCAAGGCCGGCGGCGAAGTCTTCGCCACACCCGAAGACACCCATGCGCTGATGTCCCAGGTGGGCCTGCTGCACCAGGTGGGTATCCGCGTCGTGCTCGTGCATGGCGGCGGTCCGCAGTCCACGGAGCTGGCCGACGCGCTGGGCCTTGCGACCCGCTTCGTCGAAGGCAGGCGTGTGACCGATCAGTCGGCGCTTGATGTCGCCACGATGGTGCTCAATGGCTTGATCAACACACGTATTCTTGCCGCTTGCCGCGACCTCGATGTCCCCGCCATCGGCCTGTCGGGTGTCGACGCTGGACTGATCCGCGCACACAGGCGCCCGCCGGTGCAGGTAGAGGGCAACGATCATCCGGTCGACTACGGCTTTGTCGGCGACATCGACCTGGTGGACGCCGATATCGTGCGCAAACAGCTCGACAATGCCCTGATGCCGGTGATCAGCCCGCTGTCGGCCGATGAGAACGGCGTGCTGCTGAACATCAATGCCGACACCGTCGCATCGGCCCTGGCGATCGCGCTCAACGCCGAGAAGCTGATGCTGGCCACCTCCGCACCTGGCATTCTGCGCGACAGGGAGGATCCCGGTTCGCTGATCTCGTACATGGATCTCGAGGACCTGCAGGACCTGCGCCGTGAGGGCCGCCTGGCCGATGGCATGCTGCCCAAGGCCACGGCTATCGAGAAGGCGTTGCGCGGCGGCGTCGACCGCGTGCACATTATTTCCTGGCGGGTCGCCGAGTCGCTGTTGCTGGAGGTGTTCACCAACGAGGGCACGGGCACGCTGGTGGTCAACGACATTGACGCGTTGAGTCCCGAAGAGCAGGGAGACGCCAGCTGATGAGCCGGCTGTGGGATCGTGGTGAACCGCTGGATGCCCGCATCCTGCGCTACTGCGCCGGCGAGGATCATCGCCTTGACGAACGCCTGGTCAGCCATGATGTCACGGCCTCCATCGCGCATGCCCGCATGCTCAAGGCACAGGGTCTGCTGTCGGCCGAAGACTGCACTCTGATCTGTGACGGCCTGCGCGCACTGGGCCAGTCGCATGCGGCGGGCGAGTGGACGATCCGCCTCGAAGACGAGGACTGCCATACCGCGCTGGAGACCCGCCTGACCGAGCGCATCGGCCCGGCCGGCGGGCGCGTGCACCTGGGACGATCGCGAAATGACCAGGTGCTCACCGCGCTGCGGCTGTATCTGCTCGAGGCGAGCCAGGGGCTGGCCGCGCTGGCCGATGAGCTGGCCACCGCACTCGATGGGCTGGCAAACCGCCAGGGCGAAATCGCGCTGCCCGGCTACACGCATATGCAGCCGGCCATGCCGTCCAGTGTCGCACTGTGGGCCGGGGGCTTTGCCACCGAGTTTCGCGACGACGCACAGGCCCTGCTGCGCGTGCGCCACCGGGCGGGGCTCAATCCGCTGGGGTCTGCGGCGGGCTACGGCGTGCCCGGCCTGCCGCTTGATCGCGAACACACGACGCGCGCGCTTGGCTTCGATGCCGTCCATGCGCCGGTCACGGCCGTGCAGCTGTCACGCGGCAAGGCCGAGAGTGAACTGCTGTTCCAGGTCACGCTCACGCTCAATGACATCTCGCGCATGGCCGCCGACCTGCTGCTCTACTACACCCATGAGTTTGCGTTCGTCAGCCTGCCCGAGTCGATGACCACGGGTTCGTCGATCATGCCGCAGAAGCGCAATCCCGACGTCTTCGAGCTGCTGCGCGGCGCCGCGGCCACAGGTCTTGGCGCGCTGAATGAAGCCCTTGGCGTGTTTGCAAAACTCAGCTCCGGCTACCACCGTGACCTGCAGCGGCTCAAGGCCCCGCTGTTCCGCGGCATCGATCTGGCGGCGGAGTCGCTTGCCATCGCGGCGGTGGCCATCGACGGCGTGGCCTTTCGCGCCGCATCGATCCGGCTGCCTGCGGAGCTGCAGGCGGCCGAGCGGGCCAACGCGCTGGTGCTTGCAGAGGGCATTCCGTTCCGCGAGGCCTATCGGCGGATCGCCGCCGAGTTCAAGGCGAAGCGCTGAGGCGCGCCGGGCGCCGCCCGGCACCGGCACCCGGTGCCGGTACTGAGAACACAGACAACAGTGAGGCATCCCGTCATGAGTATCTGGCAGACCGTCGCCACGCCTGCGCAACTCCAGAAGATGCTGGAGGGCACGATGGACGCACACATCGACGTGCGCATCGAGGAGATCGGCGACGACTGGCTGAGCGCGTCCATGCCAGTCGACCACCGCACGACCCAGCCGGTCGGCCTGCTGCACGGCGGGGCCTCCTGCGTGCTGGCCGAGACCCTGGGCTCGATCGGCTCGAACCTGTGCGTCGATCGCAGCCGCCAGGTCTGCGTCGGGCTGGACATCAATGCCAACCACGTCAAGGGCGTGACCGGGGGCCGCGTGACCGGCACGACGCGGGCGTTTCATATCGGCTCGCGCACGCACGTCTGGCATATCGAGATTCGCGACGAAGACGGCGCGCTGGTCTGTGTGGCACGCCTGACGACCGCGGTGCTCGATCGCCCTGGTATCAACCCCACCGCGGATATGCAGACGCCGGCTGACTGACGCCTGTCTGCCTGCCGGCGGCCCGGCATGACTGGCGCGATCAGGACAGCACCGCAGCCCAAAGTGTATCCTTGCGCCATGCCCTCCAGACACCTGACCCTTACGCCGCGTACGGCGGTCTCCGGTACCGTACTGGCACTGCTGCTGGCGGCCGTGTCGGCGTGCGGCCAGAAAGGCCCGCTGTACCTTCCTGAACGCACACCGATGGTCATTGGCGAGGACGCCGACACCGAAGACCGCGCCGATCAGGCTTCAGGACAGCCGGCCGCTGGCACTGATGGCGGCGAAGCTGCTGAAGCCGGGCAGGCGAAGGAGGATGACGACGACGGCGAACCGCGCCGCACGCCGCCGGAGTCTGGCCCTTGAGTGCAGCCCCCAGCCCCCTGGTGCTGGTCGATGGTTCCTCGTATCTGTACCGGGCCTTCCACGCGCTGCCAGCCCTGAGCGCATCCGACGGCACGCCCACAGGCGCCATCCTCGGCGTACTGAACATGCTCAACAAGCTGCTCGACGAGCACAGCCCGGAGCATGTCGCGGTGGTCATGGATGCACGTGGCCCGACATTCCGTGACGAACTGTTCGAGCAGTACAAGGCCAACCGTCCACCCATGCCTGATGAGTTGCGCGCCCAGGTCGAACCGCTGATCGAGGCGGTGCGCGCGCAGGGCATCGCACTGCTGCGCGTCGAGGGCGTCGAGGCCGACGATGTCATCGGTACACTGGTTCGCCAGGCCTGCGAGCGCGGCATGCCGGTGCTGGTGTCCACCGCGGACAAGGACATGGCGCAGCTGGTGACCGATGGGGTCAAGCTGGTCAACACCATGAGCGGTCAGGTGCTCGACGAAGCAGGCGTCAAGGACAAGTTCGACGTGCATCCCTCGCAGATCATCGACTGGCTGGCGCTGGTGGGAGATTCCTCGGACAATATTCCCGGTGTGCCGAAAGTCGGCCCGAAAACCGCTGCTAAATGGCTCGGTCAGTACGACAGCATCGATGGCATCGTCGAGCACGCCGACGAGATCGGCGGCAAGGTCGGCGAGAGCCTGCGCGAGCACCTCGATCAGCTGGCACTGTCGCGCAAGCTGGCCACCATCCGCACCGATGTCGAACTCGATGTCACACTCGATGAACTTTGCCCGGGTGAGCAGGATGTCGATGCGCTGCGCAAGCTCTACGGCCGGTTGGAACTCACCTCACTGCTGCGCCGACTGCCGGCGCCCGGCACGTCAGACGAACCTGCAGCGACTGCCGAAGCGCGCGAGCTGCACTTCGACACCGTACTCGACGACGAGACCCTGTCGGCGTGGATCGAACGTATCGAGGCCGCCGAACTCACGGCGCTGGACACCGAAACCACCAGCCTGAACTACATGCGCGCCGAACTGGTGGGCATCTCACTGGCCGTGACGCCCGGCGAGGCCTGCTATATCCCGCTGGCCCACCGCTACCCGGGCGCACCGGACCAGCTCGACCGCGAGTCGGTGATCGCGCGTCTCAAGCCATGGCTTGAAAACGCACAGGCCGCCAAAGTAGGCCATCACCTGAAATATGACGCGCACGTGCTGGCGCATTACGGTATCGAGCTCAAGGGTCAGCGCTACGACACGATGCTCGAGTCCTATGTGCTCAACAGCGTGGCCACGCGCCATGACATGGACTCGGTGGCGGCGCGCTATCTCGGCGTTCAGACCATCAGCTATGAAAGCGTGGCCGGCAAGGGTGCCAAGCAGATCGGCTTCGATCAGGTGGCCCTCGAGCAGGCCGCCCCGTACGCCGCCGAGGATGCGGATATCACGCTGCAGCTGCACCAGACGCTGTGGCCGAAGCTTGAAACCGAAGGCCGGCTGGCCGAAGTCTATCGCAACATCGAGCAGCCGCTGGTACCGGTGCTCACACGCATGGAACACACCGGGGTGCTGGTCGACCGATCCCTGCTCAAGACGCAGAGTCATGAACTCGCCCTTGCCATGGCGAAGGTCGAAAAGCTCGCCTACGAAGCCGCCGGTGGGCAGTTCAATCTGAGCAGCCCCAAGCAGCTGCAGGAAATCCTCTTTGAGCGCCAGGGCCTTCCGGTGCGGCGCAAAACCCCCAAGGGCCAGCCCTCCACCGCCGAAGACGTGCTGGCGGAACTGGCCGACGAATTCGAGTTGCCGCGGCTGATTCTCGAGTATCGCGGGCTTGCCAAGCTCAAGTCTACGTACACCGACAAGCTGCCCGAGATGATCGACGAGCGCAGCGGCAGAATCCACACCTCCTATCACCAGGCCGTGGCGGCCACCGGACGGCTGTCCTCGTCGGACCCGAACCTGCAGAACATTCCGATACGCACGGCGGAAGGCCGGCGCATCCGCCAGGCGTTCATCGCGCCGGAGGGCACCCGGCTGATCGCGGCGGACTACTCACAGATCGAGCTGCGGATCATGGCGCATCTGTCGGCAGACACAGCCCTGCTGGAGGCGTTCTCGAAGGACCGGGATATTCACCAGGCCACTGCAGCGGAGGTCTTCGAGGTGCCGCTGGAGGCGGTCACCAGCGATCAGCGTCGCTCGGCCAAGGCCATCAATTTCGGTCTGATCTACGGCATGTCGGCCTTCGGCCTGGCACGCCAGCTGGGCATCGGCCGCAGCGAAGCACAAAGCTACGTGGACACCTACTTCAAACGCTATCCGGGCGTGAAGCGTTACATGGACGATACGCGTGCGCAGGCCCGCGAGGCCGGCTACGTCGAAACCGTGTTCGGTCGTCGGCTGTATCTGCCGGAGATCAATGCCCGCGATGCCCAGCGCCGTCAGTACGCGGAGCGCTCAGCCATCAATGCCCCGATGCAGGGCACGGCGGCTGACATCATCAAGCGCGCGATGATCCTCGTGGATGAGTGGCTGCAGGACAGCCGCAATGGCGCACGCCTGATCATGCAGGTGCATGATGAACTGGTGCTTGAGGCGCCGTCCGGCAGTGCAGATGCGATCGCAGCCGATCTCAGCGGCCTGATGAGCGGCGCCGCAGAACTCTCGGTGCCGCTGAAGGTGGACGCCCGCCACGGCGACAACTGGGACGAGGCTCACTGAAAGCACTCAGCGCCAAATAAAAAAGCCAGCCCTTGCGGGCTGGCTTTCTTCGCGCGAATCAAGCGATGCGCCTTTTACGTCAGAACCGATACACCAGCGTGGCACCCAGCTGACGCTTGTTCGGCAAGGTCACACCGAAGTCGCGGATGAAGAAGGGATTGAACCCTGCAAACGGGCCGGCCAGCGGCGGGGGACCAGGTGGCAGACCGGGCTGGCTGGCATCTACGTAGCGAAGCACATCCACGGCCGTGGTGTCATTGAACGCGTTGTTGACGAACAGGCTCAGCGTCCAGTTGTCGGCATCCAGTCCCACGCGGAAGTTCCAGGTATTGGCGCTGCCGGTCTCGGCAAGATTATGCACCTGGACGTAGCGCGAGCCCTCGACGCTGTAATCGGAGCGGAAGAAGAACTCCGGCGCCGTGGGCAGCAATGTCATCGGCGTGCGGAAGGTCGCCGACAGCGTCGCGGAATGCCGGGGCACGCGCGGCAGCTGATTGCCGGAGACATCGCCTGCTGCACGATAGGCCTCAAGGCACGCGCCCACACAGGGTGCACCACCACCAGGGTAACCGGTGAAGATCAGGTCAGCCTGGTCCAGGCTGAAGAACTCCTTGATCTCCGAATCCTGCAGCGCATAGGTCGCCCGCACATCCCAGAAATCGTTGATCACGTAGCGCAACTCCGCCTCCAGGCCCTTGACCTCGCTCTTGCCGAGGTTGCGGGTATACGAGGTGACAAACTGGCCACCGCCTTCCTGCGCGGTCGCCTGGTTTTCGGTCAGCTGCTGGTTCTTCCAGTCGATATAGTAGAGCGACAGATTGAACAGGCCACGACCTTCTGCAAACGTCGACTTCAGACCCAGTTCGATCGTATCGGCCTCTTCTTCATCGAAGCTGCCCAGGCCCTGGTCACGCAGCTGCTGACGCGCCTCCGGCGTCAGACGTGCGTTCTCAACTGATGAGTTGAAGCCACCGGGCTTGTTGCCGCGCGCCCAGAGGCCATACAGCGTCACATCGTCGCTGAGCAGGTAGGTGGCCGTGAACCGCGGCAGGAAATTCGTGAAGGTCTGCTCGAGGTCGATCTGGTTGCTGCAGCTGACTAAGAACAGCGGTGAACCGGGGAACAACGGCGTGTTGGCGCACGACGCACTGCCCGGGATCGCGGTGGGTGCTGCGCGGTTGAAGTTCGACTGGCCTGAGAACGTGATCTTGTCACGCGCATAGCGGGCTTCGGCGGTCAGCGTGAAGCGATCGGTGACGTCGAATTCCACCATGCCGAACACCGACTGGTTCTCCACCTCGTCGCTGGTACCCTGCGCGGTCAGCACTGCCGGTGCGCCGGTGGCCACGGTGCCGGAGAGATCGCCGGAGAAGCGGTCGCCCGACTCGTCCTTGAAGTAGTAGACGCCACCCAGCCAGCGCAGGCGCTCGTCACGCGGCGAGAGGATACGCAGCTCCTGGCTGTAGTCGGGCGCGTTTTTCTCGAAGCTGATGGTCTCGAAGGCCCCCGCGGAGCCACGAATGGCCGAGTAGTCCTGGTCGACACCGCTGTAGAGCGAGGATTCGTTGAATGCCGACACCGAGGTCAGCTGGTAGCCACCGAGATCCCAGTCCAGCACCAGGCTGTATCTGAAGGCTTCGCGCTTGAGGCCCGCGTCGAAGCCGGCGTCGGCGAAGCCGTCGGTATTCAGGGCAAGCGGCGTGGGCTCGCCGAGAACACCACAGAAGTAACCGCGCTGACGTGTCGAGTAGATGGGCGTGCCCACGAAGGGCGGGCCGGAGACACCAATCTGCTCAGGAAGAAAGCAGTTGTTGTTATCACTGCCATAGAGCGTGATCGGGAAGTGCTCGTCATCGTTGCGCGTCCAGTTGAAGCGCAGCATGGCCTCGAAGTTTTCGGTGGGCAGCCAGTAGAGCGTGCCGCCGACCGAGCGGGTCTCCTGGCCGCCCACGTCCTTCCGGTTCGTCACGGTATTGGTGTAGTAGCCATCTCGCTCGTAGTACCGGGCATTAGCCTGGAACAGAAGCGTATCGCCAACGATCGGGCCGCTGATGCTGCCGGAGGTGTCCCACAGGCCGTTGTCACCGACCGTGCCGCTGAAGCGGCCGGACAGCTCGTCGGTCGGGCGGGCGGTGATGTAGTTGATGGCGCCCGAGAACGTGCGCCGTCCGTACAGCGCCGACTGCGGCCCGCGGATGACTTCGACGCGCTCGAGGTTGTCGAGGTCATAGCCGCTGATCGAGCCGGATACGAACACACCGTCGATGAAGAACGAGGCGTTGGGCTCTCCCTGGATGTTCGACTGGCCGCGGATGACCGGGCGATCGCCGGTACGACCGAAGGCGGAGCGGAACGAAAACCCGGGCGTCTGCAGCGCGAGGTCTTCCACGGAGCGCAGACCTGCGTCCTCGATGTCACCGGCGGTGAACGCACTGATGGAGATCGGCACCTCCTGCAGGCTTTCCTCGGCACGTCGGGCCGTGACGACGATCTCCTCGAGTGCGCGCATCTGCTGTTGGGCCATGGCGGCGGTGGGCATGGCGACCATCGGCACGGCCAGCACAGCGGAAGTCGCGAGCAGGCTGCGCACGCTGCGCGCCAGCAGGGTGGATTTATCGGACATCTGGAAACTCTCCCATCGAAGGTGTTCGAAGTCGTTGGCCGATCGGTCAAATACGCGGCTGAGGAATGAATCAACCGAACTGGGCGTCTGTGAGCGCACTCAGGTTGCAAGTCAGCCATTGACGCATAAAAGCTACAGGCCTGCACCGGGACGACACTTGGTCGCTCCTAATGCGCAATCTAATCGCACTTGAAGCCAACAGCAAGCAGAATTTTACTCTGGAATCAACAAACGCTGCGGCAAATTAGGGCTAATCGGGGTGCGCAGGCAGAACTCGCCTGAAGATGTCCGGACATTACGTGGTGTAAAAACGCAACACGGCTCGCGCTGCCCGCTCGGTCACTGGTGGCGTGCAGCGATCCGCTCGAGACCCGCCTGCAGTTCCTCCTCCGGCAGCCAGCGACCCGCCAGCAGCACGCCGGCGCGATGCTGCAGATGGGAAATGTCCTCGAGAGGGTTGGCCTCAAGCAGGATCAGATCGGCCCGTCGCCCTACGGCTACCGTCCCGAATACCTGCTCCTCGCCGAGAAAACGAGCAACGTTCACGCTGCCCGTCGCCAGCGCATCGTAGGGCGTCAGCCCCGCCGCAACCAGCATGCGCAACTCGTGATGAATGGCGAACCCCGGCACATTGAAGATCTGCGGCGCATCGGACCCCAGCAGCAAACCCGCGCCCTCGTCATGCAGGGCCTTGATGAGCTTCGCACGCACCTCGATGAATCGCTCAGCCAGTTGCGGGTCGTAATCCGACTGATTGCGGAAATTGCGCGTCGCCTGCACCCACTGGCTGAGGGTGGCGCGCGGCATGTAACGCATCTCTGGACGCGCGAGCAGGTCTTCGACAGGATGCGCGGGCAGCATGACATGCTGCATCAGCGACTCGGTGGGCACGACCCAGGTGCCGGCCTCGGCCGTGCGACGCGCCACGGGTACGATCTTCGCGTCATCGACCTCGTTGGCCAGGTTCCAGCCGAAGAACATCGGTGCCACCGCTGCCTTGGGCGAGTCATCGCGCAGCAGGGCCGGAATGTATTCGTCGAGATGATCGATCGTCGCCTGGCCGGACTCCAGCGCGCGGTCCAGGCCCACGTCATTGGACACATGCCCGCCGAAGGGGATCCCCCGCGCGTGCGCCTCGGCGACGATGGCATCGAAACGCTCACGGTCCAGACCCGGATGGATCTTCAGAAAATCGTAGCCTGCGGCCTGCTGCGCGGCGACCATGGCCCGGCCCTGCGCCGGCGAACCCACCGAGTTGCCGTTCAGCGAAGGCCCCGAGGTATAGATCCGGGGCGCGATGATTTCCCCGCGGGCGGCGCGTTCGCGCAGCGGCAGGTGGTGGGGCGCGCCCAGCATGCTGCGCGCGAAAGTGATGCCGTTGGCCACATACAGGTACAGTACGTCCAGGATCCATTCGGGATCATCCGCCTGCGGAGGCACGTGGGCATGCATCTCCGCCAGCCCCGGCATCAGGTAGCGACCGCGGCCATCAATGCGCCGCACAGCCTCGTCGATCGTCATGCTCTCGGAGGCTGCGATCTCGACGATATACCCGTCACGGATCAGCACCGTCTGTCCCGGCACGATACGCGCGCTGTCCATCGGCACCAGGGAGACATCGGTAATGGCCAGATCTTCGGCCGCCGCCACGACCCAGCACAGCTGTGCCACGCATAACAGTATCGTTCTCATCACGTTCACTGCTCACCCTCCGCGACATTCCGGGCGGTGGCCTCGGTCTGCGCGTCCGGCGCCAGCGCACGCAAGTCGGCGATCCAGTGGTCGGGACCCAGCTCGTCATCATTGACCGCGGCGAAGCTCTTGTTGCGGGCGGATGGCGCCGTCAGCGAGGCGGTCGCAAGTCGCGCAACATCGGCGCGTGCGATCAAGCCGCGCCGGTAATCCGCCCGGCTGGTGATCCGGATACCGCTGCGCGCGGCCGGACCGTTGACCAGTCCGCCCGGCCCGATGATCGTGTAGTCCAGGCCGCTGGCACGCAGGTGGTTTTCGCCGCGCGTTTTCCAGTACAGCACGTAACCCAGGCGCGGACTCTCACTGTGGTCCCGGTGCGGTCCCGCGGCGGCCGACGAGATCAGCACGAAGTGCTGGACACCTTCGCTGCGGGCGGCATCCACCAGATTGCGCACACCGCCGAAGTCCACGTAACGTGGACTGTTGGGGCCACGCCAGTCACGCGAGCCGATCGCGCTGATCACATAGTCGACCCCCTCCATGACGCTGAGCACCTGCTCCGCGTCGCGCACGTCGAACTCCACCCAGTCTATGTCCAGGCCCGTGCGCTCGCGGGCCCGAAACGCGTTGGTGGTCAGCGCTCGCACCTGGTAGCCCTCCGCGAGCAGCGTTCGCACGATATGCTGGCCGGTGTCGCCCGAGGCGCCGGCCACCAGCACCAGGGTGCCCTGTTGCGCAGGCGGCGCGGCTTGCGAAGTCTTCACGGCCGTGCCCGCCCATGCATGGACGGCCAGCAGCAAGACCAGAGCTGTCAGCCAGCGCAATATCAACATTTCTGTGGCCCCTCCAGCGTCGCGTAATCCAGGCAGTGCCGGGTTCGCAGGCCGTGTGCGCCGGCGAACATAAAGACTGCTCCGGCCCGGGAACTCAAGTCCGTATTACCGGTCTCAATCCCCGAGTGCCACCCCTGCACTCGTGGCCCGCGATCCTCCCTTGTGCGGGCTGATCGACCTGGCACCCCCATGCCGGGTCTTGCGCCCCGGAGCGGTATCGTGACGCGATGCCAGTATGCTCCGGGGCCTTTTTTTGGCTTCCAACTGACCAGTCCAGCTCACACTGCGACAAGCATCGCGGCTTTGCAAGCCTGTGGCGGGCCGTGCCTGTGAGCTTGCTCGAGGCGCTGCCCCGAGGGGCCCGGCTCTAGTCCCCCGCGGGGCCGGCGAGCGTCGTTTCCGGCGGCGGCATCAGACCCTCCAGGGCCAGCCTGGCCTCATCGGCACCCTCACGGGTCAGCGCCGAGAACAGCTGCACACTGGCCCGACCCGACAGCTCACGGCGCACGGCGTGCTGCGCCGCGCTGGCCGCCCCGCGGCTGAGCTTGTCCGCCTTGGTCAACAGCACATGCGCCGCACACTGCGCATGCGCCGCCCATTCAAGCATCTGCAGATCGTAGTCCAGCAGCCCCCTGCGTACATCCACGACGATGACCAGGCCTGTCAGGGACTGACGCTGCTCAAAATAGGCCTGCATCAGCCCCCGCCAATGTCGCTGAACAGTCTCCGGGACCTTCGCGAACCCGTAACCCGGCAGGTCCACCAGCCGCCGGCCGCCCGGCACCGCGTCATCCAGCGAGAAGAAATTGATCAGCTGGGTGCGTCCCGGCGTGCGGCTGACGCGGGCGAACTGCTTGCGTCCCACGATGACATTGATGGCACTGGACTTGCCGGCATTCGAGCGGCCAGCAAACGCCACCTCCATGCCGTGGTCGGGCAGGAACTGCGCGGGGTTGTGCGCACTGTGCAGAAAACAGGCATCAGGATAGGCAGACATGACCGCAGATTCTACCCGCACCCGCGGGAAGATTTTCCGTGAATGATTAATGTACAATCCCCGGCCGGAATTGCATGAATGGATGCTGGTCGGTATGGGTGCATCACGGCACCCGCTCAGGGATCTCGGGAGCAACTTCTGACATGTTCGTGAAACTTTTTGGTCAAGAGGCGACACGACACCGTGGCCTCGCAGCAACGATCTTGAGCCTGGTCTCGCTCGGGCTGCTCGCCGGCGCCGGTGCGCGCGCGGAAGGCGATCCCCAGGCCGGGCAGGCCAAATCGGTGACCTGTGCCGCCTGTCACGGTGCTGATGGCAACAGCGTCAATCCCGAGTGGCCGTCACTGGCCGGCCAGCATGCCGGCTACAGTGTTCGCCAATTGCAGGCCTACAAGAACGGCCAGCGCGACAACGTGCTGATGGTCGGCCAGGTCATGGCACTGTCCGAACAGGACAAGCTCGACCTCTCGGCTTTCTATGCCGAACAGACGCTCAAGCCGCTGACGGCCGGCAGCGGTGATCTCAGCCTCGGCGAGCGCCTCTACCGGGGCGGCAATCCGCAGACCGGTGTGTCGGCCTGTATCGCCTGCCATGGCCCCCGCGGCCTGGGCAATCCGACCTCCGACTATCCGCGGGTTAGTGGCCAGCATGCCCGGTACCTCTACGACACGCTGAAGGATTACGCGGACGGCTCACGCCAGTCTGACGGCGGGGTGCTCGGACAGATGATGCGCAGCATCGCAGCCCGCATGAGCGACGACGAAAAACGTGCGGTCTCAGCCTATATGCAGGGCCTGCAATAGCGCTGACGGGGAACTCGCGCGCCACGGGCGGACCTAATCCACAAGTCTTGTACTCGGCCACCAGGCACAGGGGCGTCATGAGAACGATTATTTTCGCAGGATTTCTGCTGATTCTTGCCGGCTGCGGCCAGGCGCCGGCGCCGGCGCAGGTCGAGCAACCCGGCCAGGAACTCGCCGATGACGAGGCGATGTTCGCCGACGCCCAGCCTGATCCCATGGCCAGCGACGACAATATCCAGGTTGTCGAAGAAGACGCCGCCACTGCGCCGCCTGCCGACATCGCGGGCGACGACCAGGGCACGCTGGTTGCCGAGGAGATGGTCGACGACCCCGGCCCTGCATCCTCCGCCGGTCCGGGCGTCATTCGCCTGGCGCAATCAGGCACGCCTGCTCCGGCGGGTGAGCCACGCTTCCGCGAGGGTCGTCACTATCAGCGCCTCTCGCCTGCCCAACCCACCTCCAGCGGCCCCGAGACCATCGAGGTCGCCGAGGTGTTCTGGTATGGCTGCCCGCACTGCTACGAGTTCGAGCCCTTTGTCCAGGATTGGAAGAGCAAGGCCCCCGATGGCGTCAGCGTGGTCAGCATCCCGGCCACCTGGAACCCCCTGCTGCTGCTGCATGCACGTGCCTTTTACACCGCCGAGGCCCTCGGAGTTCTCGACACCACCCACATGGCCGTTTTTCGGGAATTCCACGAACGCCGGAATCCGCTGGACAGCGAAGCCCGGATTCGAGATTTCTTCGCCCGCCAGGGGGTGGCAGAACAGGACTTTGACCGCAGCTGGAATTCGTTCAATGTCCAGAGCAAGGTCCAGCGCGCCGAGCAGCTGGCGCGCCGCTACCGGGTCACCGGGGTACCGATGCTGGTGGTCAATGGCAAGTACGTGATCGACGGCCGCTCGGCCGGCGGCCTGCGTCAGATGCTGGACGTCGCCGAAGAGCTGGTGGCACTGGAAAAAGCAGCCCGCTGATCCTGGCTCGTATCGGCGCCATGTTCCGTCCGTAACGCGCAAAGGCCACGCCTGCAGGGTGTGGCCGCGGGCGCCCCGCGTGACGGCCATCACGCTCGGATATTGCAGCGTGCCGACCTGGTTCACAATCTCCAACAAAATTCGCTCAATGCGTATTGAATTGCGCTTGACCTGCCCCCAAGATTGCTGCGCGGTCACGGCAGACTTATGTCGCCCCGGCCGCAGGTCCACCGACGGCCGTGCTGGCGGTGGAGAAATGTCAGTTGGAGAGTGGCATGAGCGACTTCAAGCATTACGATGAAGACAGCGAAGACGGCGACTTCGTCTACGACGAGGACTTTGACGCCGAAACGTTTCTCGACAGCATGACGGATACGACGCAGTTGCGGCGCCGTCCGCCGCGCGCGAAGGCCGGGCGTTCGGCGCTGGAGCTGATCGAGAGGCGAAACGAAGAGCGCTGGCTACGGGCGCAGCTCAGCGATCTGGACGACGAACTGACTCACTAGGCCCTGGCCACGTTGTGGTCGGTCGGCGCGTGGTAATAGTCGCTGGACTGGGCGAGTTCCTGGATCAGTCGCCTGATCTCGGCGACGCGCAGCTCAGCCGTGCAGATCGCCGCGCATTCTTCGCAGTCGCGATCCTCGCAGGGCTGATGGGCATACAACCACCAGTGGACGGCACCGGCGAGCAGGCCATCAGCGATATCCCGCAGGTCCGCCTCGGGTTGCCGGTCGGCGAGCCGATTGCCCAGCTCGATGAGTTGCCGGGCCGTGTCATCGTAGGTTTCGGGTTCCTGGTTCATTGCATCCGCAGGGTGACTGAACGGGGTGGGTCCACATGATAACGCAGGCGACGGCCTGCACGGCACCACTGATCCGCAAGCCTTAATCCACGCCGGTGACCGGTTTCGGTGTCTGCCGCAGTTCATCACTGCCTGCGTAGAAGTGATACCGGTTGCGACCCGCCTCCTTGGCGGCGTACATCGCCTCATCGGCGCACTTGAGCAGCAGCTCCGGCGCTTCGGCATCCTCCGGGTAGCGCCCGATACCGATGCTCACGCCCAGTACCGCAGGCTCGACGTCGGTCACATCCAGCGGTGCCTCCAGGCTGGCGAGCAACTTGGCCGCAACCTGTCCTGCATGCTCCGGATGGGGCATCGGCCCGAGCAGGACCGCGAACTCATCGCCTGATACCCGGGCCAGCGTATCCGACTCGCGCAGCGTGGCGTTGAAACGCCGCGCCACCTCTGCCAGAGCGCGGTCGCCTGCCTGGTGCCCATGGGTATCGTTGAGCGCCTTGAAGCCATCGAGGTCCATGAACAGCAGTGCCAGGCCTTCCCCGGCACGGCGCGCCTGGCGAATTCGCTCGTGCAGCCGATCAAAGAACAGGGCGCGGTTGGGCAGGCCCGTGAGCTCATCGTAGTGCGCACGACGCTCCAACTCCCGCGCCATGTGGCGCTCCTCGGTGACGTCGCGCACGATCGACACCAGGCGAACGATTTGATCGTCCTCCGCATGGATTGGCGACACGGTGACCGCAGCGATATAGCGGTCGCCACCACGACGGGCGGCTGACATTTCGCCGCGCCAGGTTTCACCGCGCTGGAGCGCTGGCAGCATTTCGCCGTAGAACTTCTCGCGCTCCTCTTCATCACCTACAACATGAAACTGCTTTCCCACGAGCGCCTCGGCGGTGTAACCGGTCAGTCGCTCGTAGGCCGGGTTCACATATTCGACAACGCCGTCGGTGGTACGGATGGATACGCCTTCGGCGGCCTCCTCGATGGCGGCCACACGGGCAGCCAGCGCCTCGCGCAGCTGGCGCTGGGCGGTCACCTTGCGGGTAATGCCAACGATTTCCCGGCCCTCGCCAGGCTCGCCTTCGAGCAGGTCCATGACAATGTCCACCCAGTCGGTGCCACCATCACGACGCCGCTGCTCCAGCTCGAATCTGGAGCGGCGCAGCTTGCCGTGCTGGCGGACGTACTCCAGCTCATCCTCGACCATGCGCCGTGCTTCTGGAGAGGCCAGACAATCCTGCACGGTGATCTGCAACACTTCCCTGGCTGTGAACCCGGTCTGCTCTTCCACAGATGGGCTGACATAAGTGAATCGCCCGTGAAGATCGGCCGTCCAGATGATGTCGTTGGTGGTTTCGGCCAGCGAGCGGAAACGCCGCTCACTTTTGCGCAGCGCGGCCTGCGTATGCCGTGCATCGGTGACATCCAGCGCCATCGACACGACCACCTGGTCGGTCTGCCCCTTGCCAATGACGGCATGGCGCCAGTCACACAGCAACAGTGTGCCATCGCGGCGCAGATTGTGGGTCAACGTCGTGGTCACGCTGGTGGTCTGCATCGTGCGCGTCACCGCATCCTGGAAGTCCACCAGGGCCGGCTTGGACACCAGCATATCCAGGAAATCGCGCCCCAGGACCTCCTCGCGCGACCAGCCGAACAGCTTCTCGGCGGCGTCGTTCCAGTCGAGCACGCGGTGCAGGTGGTCCGAGACGACGATGGCCACCGGGGCGGCCTCATAGAACACCCGATAGCGCGCCGCGGCATCCTTGAGACCGCGGCCCCGGCGCTGCTGTACGACGAGAAGCGAGAGCATCAGCGCCACCAGCAGCAGGGCAATGCCCAACTCCATGACTGTTCTCCCAGTTGGCGTTGCGTTAAGTAGCTTTCACGATACGCTCATTTCAGGGTGCAAACCGTGATGCTGCGCCAGCATGCGGCTAACGTGCGCTATCGTGCCAGCGCGCCAGCAGCCTGCGCTCGAGCATGGCCAGCATTGCGAACAGCGAGATGCCGATCGCAGCCAGCAGCAGCAGGGCGGCGAACATCCGCGCGGTCTGCAGCCGATTGCCCGCCTCAATGATGCGCCAGGCCAGACCGGGTGATGTACCCGACCCTGCAACGAACTCTGCAACCACCACGCCCACCAGCGAAAGGCCGGCCGAAACCTTCATTGCCGAGAGCAGAAAGGGCAGCGATGCCGGCAGGCGCAGCAGCCGCAGCTCCTGCCAGCGGCTGCCGCCATACAGGCGAAACAGGCTGCGCAGTCCCGGATCCACCGAGCGCAGACCCAGCGTCATGTTCGACAGGATCGGAAAAAACGCCACGATCCAGGCCAGCAGCACGACCGCGGTTGCCGCGTTGTCGACGCCGACCCAGATCAGGATCAGTGGGGCGATGGCCACGACCGGCGTGACCTGCAGCACCACGGCATAGGGATACAGCGCGGCTTCCAGCACGCGGCTCTGCGAAAACGCCACGGCGATCAACACCCCCCCGGCCACTGCCAGCAAGAAGGCCAGCAGCGCCAGACGCAGCGTGTGCCAGGCCGACAGCAGCAGCAGCGGCCAGGCATCGATCGCGGCACGCCATATGTCCGAGGGTGCCGGCAGCAGGTAAACGGGCAGCGCCAGCGCGCGGACCAGCCACTGCCATAGCAGCAGGACCACGACGCCCAGCAGCACCGGTGCGACCCAGCGCAGCCATCCGGGCAGTGCCATGGGGGACTTCACGCGGCGGCGGTCCCGCCCGTCGCTCGCAGCCTGTGTGCAAGTGCGGCACGCATGGCAGCGAAGCCCCCCGAGTCGCGCCATTGCGCACCACGCGGGTAGGGCTCGTCGATGCGCATCTCGCCAGTGATGCGACCGGGCCGGGCACTCATGATCAGCACGCGCCTCGACAGAAACGCAGCCTCATAGAGACTGTGCGTGACGAACACGCAGGTGATGCCAAGCCGCGACCACAGTGCCAGCAGCTGCTCGTTCATCTGTTCACGGGTCATCTCGTCGAGCGCGGCAAAGGGCTCGTCCATCAGCAGCAGGCGGGGACTCGTGACCAGCGCTCGGGCAATGGCGGCGCGCATGCGCATGCCGCCGGAAAGCTCGGCCGGCAGACTGGCAGCAAATCCGGCGAGGTCGACATCATGCAATGCGCGCTCGACGCGCCCGGCAATCTCGCCGGCGGGACGGTTGAGCAGACGCAGCGGCAGCGCGACGTTGTCGGCCACGGTGGCCCAGGGCATCAGCGTGGGTTCCTGGAAGACCATGCCCAGCTCGCCCGGCCGTCGCGCCAGCGAATTCACCTGCCCCTCGTCGGGCTGGGCCAGTCCGGCCATCAGGGCCAGCAGCGTGCTCTTGCCACAGCCCGAGGGTCCGACGATGGTCACGAACTCGCCCTCGTGGATCTCGGCACTGATGTCATCGAGTGCCAGCAGGCCACCGGGAAACCGGCGCGAGACCTGCTGCAGCGCGATCACCACCTTGTTGCTCACGGCCGGCTCAGTCGTCATCCGGGGCGTCGACGAATGCCAGGGTATACGCCCGCCGTGGATCGAGTTCGTTCGGATAGATGCCCTGCGCGGCCATCGTGGCATGGAACTCGCGCCAGCGTGCGTGACTCATCGTGCCGATGCCATGGCGCGCCGCGTCCCCTGAATCCACCAGTCCGTAGGCGCGCATCTGTTCGATGGCATGTTCGAGCAGGGCCAGGGTCATCTCCGGATTGTCTGCCAGAATCAGCGCATTACCGGGCGCGGGATCGCCATGCAGATAGTCCTGCCAGCCGCGCGCGGTGGCGGTTACGAAAGCCCGCACCAGTTCGGGGCGCTCGTCGATGAGCCGCTCGTTGGCAAGCACCATCGCCGCATAGCCCGGATATCCCTCGTCAGCCAGCAGAAACACCTGCGGCGGATACCCCAGGGCCTGTTCGATGGAGTAGGGCTCGGAGGTCACGTAGCCCTGCTGGATGGCCGCTGGGTCGACCAGGAACGGCGCGAGGTTGAAGGTATAGCGACGGATCTGGCTGTCGTCGAAGCCGTAGCGGGCCTTGAGCCAGACCCAGAAGGCCCCGATGGTGGCATCCGAAATCATGATCGGCCGGCCGCGCATGTCCGCGAGACTGGTCACATCATCGCGCGGATGGGTGATGATCACCTGCGGGTCTTTCTGGAACACCGCCATGACGGCGCGCACCGGCGCACCTTCGGCGGCCAGGTTCATGCTGATGAAGGCATTCGACCCCAGACCGAACTCCACCGCACCGGTCGCGACCAGCTGGGCCACGTTGACCGCCGGACCCCCCTGGCGGATACGCACGTCCAGACCAGCCTCGGCATAGTAGCCGCGGGCAAGCGCCTGGTAGAAGCCGCCGTGCTCGGCCTGGGCACGCCAGTCGCTGGCGAATACCACGCGCTCCAGCTGCGCATCATCGGCACTGCGATCGGGCGGGCTGCCACAGGCTGAGACCAGGACGGCGGCGACGCCCAGCAGCAGGCCGCACAGCGATGACAGGCCCGCACCAGCAGAGGCCTGAAAGCGACGGGTATTCCCGCCGCGACCCGAAGGCTTAGACTTGGCAGCCAGGACACAGGACTCCGGTTGGTGGAAAGCGTGTCACTCTAACCGCGCATCCGTCGTCCGTCACGTAACCCGGGCGCAGGCGACCGCAATGCAGCAATGCGACATCCTGATCATCGGCGGCGGCATCGCCGGCGCCTCGCTGGCATGGCGACTGGCACCGCAGGCCCACGTCATTGTGCTGGAGATGGAAAGCGCGCCCGGCTACCACGCCAGCGGCCGGTCGGCCACGCACCTGAACCTGAGCGTCGGCCGCGAGCCGATGCGCCGGCTCACCCGCCGCAGCCTGCCATTTTTCCTGTCGCCGCCCACAGGCTTCTGCGCCACGCCGCTGGTCTCGCCGGCCCCCTCACTGACCGTGGCACGCGCGGACCAGCACGACGCGCTAATGACGTGCATGCAGGACCTCCGCGCCCTGGACGCGCAGCCGGAACTGCTCGATGGCGCGCAGTTGCGGCAACGGGTGCCGATCCTGCGCACCGGCGAGGCTGCGTTGACGGCCGGGGTCTTTGATCCTGAAGGCTATCGCATCGACGGCAACGCCCTGCTGCAGGGCTACCTGGGTGCCGTGAGACGCCACAGCGGCCAGGTGATCGCCAATGCGCCGGTGACCGAGGCGCGCTTCGGCGACAGCCGCTGGCAGGTCCGCAGCGCACAGGGTGAATTTTCCGCCCCTGTCATCGTCAACGCTGCCGGCGCCTGGGCCGACGAGCTGGCCGCGCGCTGCGGCGTGGCGCCCGCCGGACTGACGCCGATGCGGCGGAGTGTTGTGACCTTCAACCTGCCGGACGGGATCGACGCCCGCGGCTGGCCGTTTGTGAAATGCGCTGAGGAGCGTTTCTATTTCGTCGGCGAGGCTGGCGGCCTGCTGCTCTCGCCTGCTGACGAAACGCCCAGCCCGCCGACCGACGCACGCCCCGAGGAGCTCGATATCGCCATCGCCGTCGATCGTTTCGAGGCCGCGACCACGCTTCGCGTGACGCGCCTGACCAGTCGCTGGGCCGGGCTGCGCACCTTCGCCGCCGACCGCCTGCCCGTGGTCGGCTTCGACCGTGACGCGCCGGGATTCTTCTGGCTGGCCGGCCAGGGCGGTGCGGGACTCCAGACCTCCCCGGCGCTCTCGGAACTCGCCGCCGCCCTGATCACGGGCGACTCCACGGACAGCCCGCTGGCCGAAACCTTTGCGCCCGACAGAGCCCGTCGCGCCGCCTGAGCCGGCTGCTTTTCAGTCGAGCTCCGCGAGCCAGCCGGGACCCAGGGCGCGCATCTGCCCCTGGATCCAGTCGGCGCGTTCACGCACGTAGGGCGACGCGGCTGATGCGTTGAAACGCCGCGGACTGGGCAACACGGCCGCGAGCAACGCAGCCTCACGCTGGCTCAACTGCGCGGCGGGCTTGTTGAAATGATGCCAGGCAGCCGCCTCGGCGCCATACACGCCGGGCGCGAATTCCGCGACATTCAGATAGACCTCGAGAATCCGGCGCTTCGGCCACAGCAGTTCCAGACCGACAGTGATGCCGGCCTCGAGACCCTTACGAAACAACCCGCCACCCGACCACAGGAACAGGTTCTTGGCCACCTGCTGACTCAGCGTGGACGCACCGCGCGTCGGCGCCAGGCCATCGCTGGTCAGCACGCGGCGCAATTCAACGGTGTCGAAACCGCGATGCTGCAGGAAGCGCTGGTCCTCGGCCGCGACCACGGCCAGCTTCAGCGCCGCGGGCAGCGTCTCCCACGCCACCCATTCCTGGCGCACCGGCTGCGTCGCGGAGGCCAACATGAACGCCGTGGTCGGCGGCGGCAGCCAGCGCAATGCCGCAATGCCTGCAAGCAGCAGCACGAGCGGCACGAACAGCAGCGCCAGCAACCACGGCCAGAGCCTGCGGCGGCGCACTGCAGGCGCTGCACGACGTGAACGGGCGCGCGACGAACGGGTACTCAAGACGCTGGACTCTCCGGATCACGTGCACGGGGACGGACTGGCGCGGCGCGGCCGCACAGCCGTGGTTGACGTGAGCATAGCGTGAGCGAGAATGTCTGCTTGGACAATGCCTGCCTGCCATCCGGGACCCGCCCATGACCGACCGATTCACGGTATCGCTGGAACCCGCCCTGGCGGCCGAGTTCTCCGCCTATCTGGAGCGCCAGGGCTATGGCAACCGCTCCGAAGCCGTGCGCGACCTGATCCGCGAAGCACTGACACGCGAACGCCTCGAGAAATCACCGGACAGCGGCTGCATCGGTGTACTGAGCTATCTCTACGACCACCACGAGCGCGAACTGAGCAAACGACTTACCGAGACCCACCACGAGCACCACTCGCTCACCGTCACCACCTTGCACATGCACGTGGATCACGACACCTGCGTCGAGGCCGCCCTGCTGCGCGGCAAGGCCGCCGAGGTGCTCAGCTTCGGCGAATCGGTGATGGCGCGGCCGGGTATCCAGCACGGACGGCTGCACCGGATCCCGCTGACCGGGCCGCCGCTCGCGACGCACCGTCACCCGGACGATGGCTGAGGCCAGTGCCAGTGCCAGTGGCCGCCTCAGGCTGGCCGGCGGGTATGAAATATGAAAAAATTCTCATATCTCGTATCCCTCCCCGCCTCACCCGTTTAAGGAATCCCGAATGACGCCTGCCCTGCTTTGGCTGCTGGCCACTGCACCGAACGCGGATACCACTGTTGCCGGACCTTCGGACAGCGAGGAGCTGCCAACCATCACGGTCACGATCGGCCGTGGCGAGATCGAGCAGCATCAAGTGCCGGCGCCGGTCAGCGTGATCGACCGGGAGACCCTGCAGCAGCGCCAGGCTGCCAATCTCCATGATGTGCTGCGCGATCTGGCCGGTGTCGGCACCGAAGGCGGCCCCAGGCAGGCGGCCCTGCAGCCGAACATCCGCGGCCTGGGCGAAGGCCGGGTGGTGATGCGCCTGGACGGGGCACGCCAGAACATGAACATCCGTCATCGCGGCCAGAGCTTCCTCGATCCGGCGCTGCTGGAGCGTGTCGAAGTGTGGCGGGGCCCCGCCTCGACGCTCTACGGCAGCGGCGCCATCGGCGGTGTCGTCAATTTCCATACCCTCGACGCGGCAGGCCTGCTGTCCGATGAACGCACACTGGGCGGCAATTTCACGGCCGGCTATCACGACAATGGTGATCAGCGCTTCGCCGCGGCAACCCTGGCGGCGACACACGAGGGCTTCGGCCTGCTGGGCAGCCTGAGCCGGCGGCGTGCCGGGGATTTCGACGACGGCGATGGCAACCGTGTCGGGCTGACGGGCAGCGATGTGTTCGCCGGACTGCTCAAGGGCAGCTGGCAGGGCGAGCGCGACCAGCGCGTGACAGCCACCTACCTGGGCTTCGATGACGATGCGCTGAGCCTGGCCACGGCAGATCGGCCGGAGGGGCTGCTGGTCGAGCGCAATACCCGGCAGCACACGGGCAGCCTGCGCTACGAGTACCGGCCGCAAGCCGACGGGCTGTGGGATCTGGATGTCACCGGCTATCACACCGATCTCACGCTGGATGAACGCGCGCTCGCCTCGGGCAGCCTGCAGCGAAACGCGCTCGTCACGACCGGGCTGGATGCGTTCAATGCCAGCCGGTTCAGCACCGGCGCGCTGGAGCACCGCATCGCGTATGGCGTGGAGTGGTACCGGGATCGCCAGCGCGGCACCGAGGATGGCGCGCCGCGTCCGGGATTTGCCAGCTCGCGACAACGCACACTCGGGCTGTTCGTCCAGGACAGCATCTCGTTCCCGGGACCGCTCAGCGCCACTGCGGGCGTGCGCGTAGACCGCATCAGCCAACGCGCCGAGCGCGACGATGTCGAAGAAAACGCACTGTCACAGGTCTCCCCGCAGCTGGCGCTGAACTGGCAGGTGACCGACACGGTGCAGCTCTACGCAAGCTACGCCGAGGCGTTTCGCGCACCGGCATTGCGCGAACTGTTCATTGGTGGCCAGCATTTCCCCGGCAACCAGTATCTGCCGAATCCGCAGCTGCGCCCCGAGCAGGCGCGCAACCACGAAGTCGGCCTGGTATTCAGCGATCGCGGCGTGTTCATGGCAGATAGCACTGCCAGCCTGCGGCTCAGTGTCTTTCGCAATGACGTCGATGACTTCATCGAGCAGATCGTCGCCGCGACCACGACCCGCTTCGAGAACCTCGACCATGCGCGCATCCGCGGCATCGAGTTCGAATCCCGCTACAGTACTGAGCAATGGCGCCTGATGACCACGCTCGCCATCCAGCGCGGCGATGATCGCGGGCGAAACGAGCCCTTGCAGAGTATTCCCGGCGACTCACTCACCGCACTCGTGGCACGGGCCTGGTTAGACGGCGCACTCGAGCTGGGCATGCGCACAGCGCTGGTGCGCGATCAGACCCGCGTGCCGGATCGAGCGTTCACGATCGAACCCACACCCGGACACGCACTGCTCGATGTATTCGCACGCTGGTCACCCCAGGCGCGTCTCGATGTGCATCTGAGCGCCAACAACCTGACCAATCGGACCTACCGACCGCATCTCTCGCAGCTCAATGCCCGCGGGCGCACGCTGATGCTGCAGCTGCGCCACGGTTTCTGATACAACGCTGTCTCGCCGCCACAGGAAAGACTGCACCATGACCGGATCGAACAGACATGATCGGCCAGCCGGCGCGCGCGCAGTCAGCACGACGGCCACCGCGCTTGTTGCCGGGTTGGCCATCGGGGTTGCGCTGCTGGCCCCGACGCCGACACTGGCGCATTTTTCCTGGCTGGCCGCAACCCTCGTCGATGAACGGCTGGCGTTTGTGCCCCAGTTCGGCCACCACCTGCCGGCGCAGCGCGCGCTGAGCGTCGAGCGTATCGACTCGGCCATGGCCTTTGATCCCGCCGGGCAAGCCACGCGCACCGAGCGCACCGACCAATCCCTGAGCATCGCAGTCGGTGCGCCTGGCACCTACGTGCTAAGCGCCCGGCTGCACCCGCGATTCTGGAGTCGCACGACCGAGGGCGGGCGCAACGCTTCGCGCCGCGACTATCCCGACGCCTTCAGCTGCCGTGCGTCGATCGATGCGGTGACCACCCTGGTCAATACCGGTACCGCGAAGTCTTCGGTCGCGCAGGCTGCCGGACACGACTTCGAACTCATCGCACAGCAGGACCCGTCGCGGCTGTCAGCCGGCGACAGGCTGGAAGTACTGATCCTGTTTCGCGGCCAGCCCTGGCAGGGCAGCCTGCAGGGCACCTGGGCGGGATATGCGCCCGAGCACGACGATGACTATCCGGTGAACGTCGAGACCGACCACCGGGGCATCGCGCAGATCGAACTGTCCCGGCGCGGCGGCTGGCTGTTGTGGGCCAGCACGCGTGAACTCTATGCCGATCCCGAGACCTGTGATGAGCAGGCGTGGAACGCAACCCTGACGTTCGAAGTCCCGTGATGGCGTCGAGGCAAGCTCCGCGCCGAGCGCCTGTCATAACAGGTACACGAACATCAGCGGCGTTGGTGATCTGCGCGGTGTTGACGACCGCCGGCACGGTGGTGGTGGGAACCGGCAGCGCTTACGCGCACGCGCTGCTGTATCGCGTCGTCGAAGGCCCGGCGATCACCGTGCAGCTTTATTTCCCGGACAACGATGCACCCCTGTTTGAGCCCTACCAGGTGTTCGCGCCCGACAGCACCCGGCCGCACCAGTCCGGCCGCGTCAATGCGCTTGGCGAGGTGACGTTTCGGCCCGACCGGCCGGGCCAGTGGCGCGTGCAGGTCATCACGGCCGACGGGCATGGCGTGGACGCACAGATCTCCATTGACGCAGCGTTGTCGACAGACCCCGCATCGTTGGCCGCGCCAACGCCGTGGTGGCAGCGCGTGGCCACAGGTCTTGGCTACCTGCTGGGCATCTTCGGCCTGCTGGCGCTGTGGCGGCTGCATCGCGGCACGCGCACGCCCGCCTGACATGCACATCCCCGACGGGCTGATCTCGCCGCAAACCTACCTGCCCGCCTATGCCGTGGCGGCACCGCTGTGGTGGTGGGCCGGCCGGCGCTTCGGCGCCCAGGTCGGCGATGCCGCACTGCCGCGCCTGGCCGTGTTCACGGCGCTCGCGTTCCTGCTCTCCACGCTGATGCTGCCGCTGCCCGGTGGCACCTCGGGTCATGCGCTGGGCGTTGCACTGCTGGCGTTGTGCTTCGGCGCCAACACCGCGTTTCTGGCCTATACGCTGGTGCTGCTGCTGCAGGCGCTGGTGCTGGGCGCCGGTGGCATCACCTCACTGCCGGTGAACTCGCTGGCCATGGGCCTGGTGGGCGCCTGGACCGCGGTGCTGCTGTTCCGGCTGCTGCGAGGCATCCATCCCGCGTTCGCAGTGATCGCGGCCGTGTGGCTGTCGGTAATGGTCTCGGCCACGCTGGTCGCGCTTGTGCTTGGCGTCCAGCCGCTGATCGCGCAGGCACCTGACGGCACACCGCGATATTTTCCGTTCGGTGCCGCGATCACGCTGCCGGCCATCCTGATCCCGCATGCGGTCATCGCGGCCGCCGAAGCGGCGCTGACGCTGCTGGTATGGCGACATGCACGGCGCAGGCAGTGGCTGGTAGCTGCGCAATGACCATCACGCAACTGCGTGTTCAGCATCGCCATCGCCTGCTCGCCTGGCTGATCAGCGTCGTGGTGGTCACCTTCGTACACCATGTGCCGACGCTGCTCGTCGGTAGCGCGCTGGTGTTGCTGGTCTCCGGTTCGGGGCGCACGCGACTGGCCTGGCAGGCGTTGCGCACGGTAGGGCCCGTACTGCTGCTGATCTCCAGTGGCTGGCTGGTGATGGGCGCGCTGTCAGGCGATGTGAATGCGCAGGCCCTGCTGCTGATCAATGCCCGCGTGGCCCTGCTCGCGCTGTTGACGACCTGGATGGTGCGTGATGTGAATCTGGCCCAGGCGCTGAGCGCGTGGCCTGCGGCACAGCGCTGGCTGATCATCGTGCGCGGTCAGATCAGGCTGTTTCGACGGCTGGCCTCGGATCACCGGCTGGCGCGACGCAGCCGCAGCAGCGTGCGGCCCACGCTCAGGCAGCGCTATCTCGGCGCCGCGGCGGTGTCGCTTGCGGCCCTGGACAAGGCCGTGCATAACGCCGAAACCGTGACCCAGGCAATGCGCTCGCGCGGGGCACTGCATGACTGAGCCGCTGATGACACTGGCCGATGTCCACGTCGCCTATCCGGACGGGCGCGAAGCCCTGGCGGACATCAACCTGCAGATCCGCCCGTCCGAGCGCATCGTGCTGCTGGGTACCAATGGCAGCGGCAAGAGCACCTTGTTGAAGCTGCTCGATGCACTGGTGCTCCCGGATCGCGGCGAGTACCACTTTGCCGGTGAGCGTGTCGATGCCGAGCGTACGCGTCGTGCCGAGTGGAACCGCGCCTTTCGCCGCCGTGTCGTGCTGATGTTCCAGCAGCCCGAGGCCATGCTGTTCAACGCCAGCGTTGCCGAGGAGATCGGCTACGGGCTGCGGCACCTGCCCGCCGATGAGCAGGCCGCGCGTGTGCAGAGCTGGGCGCAACGCATGCGCCTGGAGGCGCGCCTCGAAACGCCACCTTCGGAGCTCTCGGGCGGCGAGAAGCAGCGGCTGTGCCTGGCCTGCCTGCTGGCCGTGGAACCCGACGTGCTGCTGCTGGATGAACCGACCGCGAATCTCGATCCGCGCACCGCCGGCTGGCTGCTCGACTGGCTGGCCGACCACGACATCACCAGCGTGATCGCCACCCACCAGCTGGCGCTGGCCCATGAACTGGGCTCACGGCTGATCATCCTGTCGGAGGATCATCGCATCGTGTTTGACGGGGCGGTCGAGTCGGGCCTTGCCGATGTCGGCCTGCTGCTGGCCCACGGACTGGCCCACGAGCACCGACATCGCCACGCCGGCACACTGCACCGGCATCCGCACAGCCACGACTGGTGAGGTCCTGCCCGGCCACAAGCGCCGACGTTCTCGCCGGATCAAGATGCGATGTGATGCCCAACCGCCCCGACCTCAGCTGTAGCGCGCGACAGGCGCACCCAAGGCGTCGGCAATCGGCGTGATGCCCAGCCCCGGGCGATCCGGTGCGGTCATCCGGCCCTGCACCCGCCTGGGCGCGCCTTCGGCAATGTCGACAGTGCCATAGCTGTTGAAATCGGTGGCCGAAAAGGTGAACTCCGCCGGCGTGGAGCGCGCCAGATGGGCGATGGCCGCGGTGGTGATGTCGCCGCCCCAGGTGTCCTCGATGGTCATCGGCAGCCCGTGTTCGACGCACAGATCGCGCATCAGTCTCGCGCGGCTCAGCCCGCCCACCTTGGAGATCTTCAGGTTGACCACGTCCATCGCATCCCCGGCAATGCCGCGCACCAGTGTGCCTGGGCCATCGATCACCTCATCGAGCACGAAGGGCAGGGCCGTGCGCCGCCGGATCGACAGGCATTCCTCATAGGTCAGGCAGGGCTGCTCGACATAGACATCAAGTGACGATATCGCGCCCACCACACGTGCGGCTTCATGCCGGGTCCAGCCGGTGTTGGCATCGGCCACCAGCAGATCCGAGGGCTTGAGCACGGCACGGGTGGTGTGAATGCGCTCGATGTCGTCATTGGCGTCGGCGCCGACCTTGAGCTGGAACTTGCTGTAGCCTTCGGCGGCGTAGGCTTCGATCTTTCTCGCCATGATGTCCGGCGCTTCCTGGCTGATGGCGCGGTAGAGCACCACGTCATCCTGCGCCGCGCCGCCCAGCAGGGTGTAGAGCGGCTGCCCGGTGGCCTTGCCCAGAATGTCCCAGCAGGCGATATCAATCGGCGCCTTGGCGTAGGGATGTCCACGCAGGGCGGCATCCATGACGCGGTTGACCTGCCCCAGGTTGCAAGGGTCCTGCCCGATCAGATGGGGTGCGAGTTCCGCAAGCCCGGCGCGCACACCCCGCGCGAAGGACGGCAGATAGGCCGATCCCAGCGGGCAGCATTCAGCATGGCCCAAGAGTCCTGAGTCGGTCTCGATCTCCACGACAGTGCTGTCGAACACCTCGACGAAATTGCCGTTCGACCAGCTGTAGCGCCCTTCCTTCAGCGGCAGATCCACTTGATAGACGGTGATGGCGGTGATCTTCATGGGCTTACCTTTTTTAAAAACGGCTTGGGGAAAACGGCGTCGGGTCGATGGGCGGGGGCGCGCCTGCGGCAAGCGCTGCCACGATTTCAGCGGTGCCTGCAGCCTGCGTCAGGCCCAGGTGGCCGTGGCCGAAGGCGTGGATCACGCGGGGGCAGCCGGGCGCGCGGCCGATGACCGGCAGGCTGTCGGGCAGCGACGGGCGAAAGCCCATCCACTGCGTGCCACCCTCGCGCCGCAACCCGGGCATGAAGCGCTCGGCCTTCTGGAGCAGCACCTCGGCGCGGCGATAGTCGGGCGGGCGCGTCAGCCCGCCAAGCTCCACCGCGCCGCCCACGCGCACGCCATCGCCCACCCGGCTGACGACAAAGCCGTGATCGGCGAATGTCAGGTGGGTGCGCAGGTCGAAGGCCCCTGCGGGCAGCGTGGTGTTATAGCCGCGCTCGGTCTCCAGCGGGATGGCATCGCCGAGGCCGCACGCCAGATGGCGCGACCACGCGCCGGCAGCCAGCACCACGAGGTCGGCGCGCCGCGTGTCCCCGCCGTTCAGCATAACCCGCACCGCGCCGTCGTCCCCGGCCAGCGCGGCCACGTCGGCGCGCTCAGTCTGCCCGCCTCGGGCGCGGAAAACCTCGGCCAGATGCGCCAGCCACTGCGCCGGGTCGCCGGCATTGACCCAGTCGGGCGTGTATCCGGCATGGGTAAATCGCGCCGCCAGCCCCGGCTGAATCTCGGCAATCGCAGCCGCACTTTCCAGCAGCCTGAAGCGGATACCGTGGCGTGCGCGCTCCTCCCACACCGGCAGGCTGGCACGGAAACTCTGCGCGCTGTCGAACAGCTGTAGCTGTCCCTCGGGCCGCAGGAGATGCGCACCGGCGACAGCCGCCGCCTGCCGGTCCAGCGCCGCCTGCGACAGCCGCATCAGCGCGGCCTGCGCATCCAGCGCGGCGCGGTAGCGCGCGGGCCGGCTGGCGCGCCAGAACCGCCACAGCCATGACGCGACCCGGGGCAGATAGGTGGGCGGAATACTCAGCGGTCCCAGCGGATCAAGCAGCCATTTCGGGGCCGTGCGCATGATGCCTGGCGTGGCCAGCGGCACGATATCGCTGAAGGCGAACGCCCCGGCATTGGCCTTCGACGCCTCGGCGCCCGCACCCTTGCGGTCCAGCACCAGCACGTTGCGGCCCTGCGCCTGCAGCGCCAGCGCCGCGCTGATGCCGATGATCCCCGCGCCGATCACCAGGACGTCCTGCGTTCCGGACGCGCTCATGCCCCTCGAACTTGACGCATGCTCCCCTCATGGCCTGATACAGGCAGTCTCGTTTTGTTCACAGGCGGATACCCTGAACGAATGGATCCGCCGGGTTGAAGATGAGCCGCGCCTCGCCGGTGACGAAGGCCTGCCCTGTGATCGTGGCAATGACACCGCCGGTGGGACCGGGTGCATAGCTGAGGCGATAGGTGCTGCCGATGATGCTTTGCTGTACCCACTCCTCGCCCGGAGCCAGCAGACCATCTGCGGCCAGGCAGGCCAGTTTGGCTGCCGATCCGGTGCCGCAGGGCGAGCGGTCATACGCCCCGCCCGGGCACAGCACGAAGCTGCGCGATCGCGCGCCCGGGTCCGTGGGCGGGCCGAACAACTCGATATGGTCGATGCAGGCGCCGTCGCGGCCCGTCACGCCGGCCGCTTCGAGCGCACGGCGGATGCGCAGGCTGACATCGGTCAGCGCCGGGATCGCCGCCGTGTCCAGCGCCACGGGACTGTGCTTGACCAGAAAAAACCAGTTGCCACCCCAGGCCACATCGCCGGTCACCGGCCCCAGCCCCGGCACCTCGACAGTGACATCCCTGGCCAGCCGGTGGCTCTCGACATTGACCACCGACACGGTGCTGGCATCGTGCAGCGTCACCCCGACCACGCCCACCGGCGTTTCGAAACGGTGTGCGCCAGGCTCGATCCGGCCCATATGCGCCAGGGTCACCGCCAGCCCGATGGTGGCATGCCCGCACATGCCCAGATTGCCGGCGGTGTTGAAGAAGATCGCGCCCGCGGCACAGTCGGGGTCCGACGCAGCGACCAGCAGCGCACCGACCATGGCGTCGTGTCCACGCGGCTCCAGCAGGGCTGCCTTGCACAGATCGCCGTGCCGGGCCTGCAGGCGCATCGCGCGCTCGGCCAGTGGCCCCGGCCCCGGCCCCGGCCCCGGATCCGGCCCATCCGCGATGATCACCCGCGTGGGCTCACCCTCGGTATGGCTGTCGATCACGCGCACTCGGCAATCACCCCGCCCTGCCGCGACCAGTCCGCATACCAGGCGCGGAACAGCGCGTACTGCTGCTCCACATAGCGCTGCTGTGCAGGGCTCAGCGCGTCGGTCTCGTTGAAATGATGGCGGTAGGCCTCTTCGCCGTTGAGCACCATCAGGTGCTTGTAATACAGGACGAGATCCGGCCCCTCGTCAAAGCTGGACAACACGCCCATCGCCTCATCGAGTTCGCGCGCCCGCAGCCGCGCCTGTGCATCGCCCGTCGCCGCCCGCCGGCTCAGCGCCACCAGATGCAGCACCTCGCGCGGCAGGGCGTTGCCGATGCCGGTGATGGCCCCGGTGGCACCGCAGTTGACGAAGCCGTGATACACGGCGGTGTCGACCCCGATCATCAGCATCACGTCATCATCCTGCGATGTGATGTGTTCGGCCGCATAGCGCAGTGCATCAAGGCCGCCGAATTCCTTGAACCCCACCAGGTTCGGATGTGCCGCGCGCAGCGCGAAGAACAGATCGGCACGGGTAGCGAAACCGTAATAGGGGCTGTTGTAAATCACCGCCGGCAGATCGGGCGCGGCCGATAGAATGGCTTCGAAATGCGCCTTCTGGGCGGCCAGCGAGGGCCCGCGCGACAGCACCCGCGGGATCACCATCAGCCCCAGCGCGCCGACTTCGGCAGCATGACGTGCGTGGGTCACCGCAGATCGGGTATTGATCGCGCCCGTGCCTACGATCACCGGCACGCCTGCCGCCACCAGCCGCGCCACGCCTTCCATGCGTTGCTCGTCGCTCAGCAGCGGCCAGTCACCCATCGACCCGCAATAAACCACTGCCGACATGCCCAGCGCGACGAGTTCCTGCCCCTTGGCCACGAGGGCGTCGAAATCGGGACTGCGATCGGCTTGGCAGGGCGTCATCAGCGCCGGCATGCAGCCGGTGAACACATGCGTCGTCATCTGTCATTTACCTCCTCAACTGCGGCCGCCGGCTGCCGCGATTGCCGGTATCGATGCTGGTGACGCGCCCGTCGATCAGCTTGATTATGCGATAGAAGCGCTGTGGGCCGAAGTCGTAGATCCACTGCTCTTCGAGCACGATGCTGTTGTAGGCAAACGGTGTGCCGACCCGTTGGGCGAAGCTGCGGGTGCGCTGCTCACGATCTACGGGCTCGCCACAGCGCGCCAGCAGTTCCAGTGTGCTCATCGCGGTACGCAGGTCCTCGGGGCGACAACTCCCAGGGGTGTCCGGCGAGAAGCCGTAGCCCGCGCTTTCGATTGCGATGATGCGGTCGCCGCGCAGCCGCAGCGTGCGCAACAGGCGGCGGGGGCCGAAGTTGTAGTACCAGATCTCCTCGTAGGGCAGCACGGCGACCGCGCCGATGACATCGAGCCGCACTGGTACGCGCAGGTCGGGCTCGCCGCAGGCCACGATGGCGTCGTAGCGCCGGTCGCCGACACCCACCAGCTTGCCGTCGCAGCGCAGCGACTGGGCGGCTGCCGGCGGGGCCAGCAGCAGTGCCGCAAGACCCGTCAGCAGGCAGGCGAGCACGATGCGCATGGGCGCGATCTCCAGGGACCCGGGTGTTTTGAGAGTATGAAACGATTCAGGAACTGCAGGAGAGCATCGAGCAGCCCGCGCGGTGACGCGCCCACTCCGGTCGACGCGCCGCAAAGGCGTCACGACCGGCCTGGTCCTCATAGGGCCGACGCAGCACCTCCAGCAAGTCTTGGATCATCGTGAAGTCATCTTGTTCCGCGCGATCGATGGCCTGCTGCGCCAGGTAATTGCGCAGCACGTAGCGCGGATTGACCGCATGCATGCGTTGTCGCCGGACGGCAGAATCCTCACCATCGGCACGCAGGCGCGCGCCATAGTCGTCCAGCCAGGCCTGCCATTCGCCGGCGTGGCGCTCACGCAGGTCGTCGCGGTAGAAGGCCTCTTGCAGCGGCGCCAGTGAAGGTGCGTCCGGGTCGATGTCGGCCAGCGCCCGGAAGGCCAGCGTCATATCCACCTCGGCGTGCTGCATCAGCGTGTACAGGCGCTGGACCAGGGCGACGTCATCGTCGGCGAGTTCTGCCAGACCCAGCTTGGCCGCGTGCATCCGTCGATACTCTTGCGAATAGACCTCGCCGTAGCGATCAAGCCCCGCACGCAGCACCTCCGGGTCCTTCAGCAGGCCTGCGAGTGCGCGCGCCAGGCACAGCAGATTCCACTGCGCGATCTCGGGCTGGCGACCGAAGGCGTAGCGTCGACCGTGGGCATCCGTGGTGTTGGGTGTCCAGTCCGGATCGACATCCTCGAGCCAGCCGTAGGGACCGTAGTCGATGGTCAGGCCCAGAACAGAGAGGTTGTCGGTATTCATGACGCCGTGCACGAAGCCCACGCGCATCCAGTGCGCGATCATGCGCGCGGTGCGTACACAGACCTCCTCGAACCAGCGCTGGATTCGATCGGGTGCCGTGGCATCGAGTTCGGGAAAGTCCCGGCGGATGGTGAAGTCCACCAGCTGGCGCAGGATCGCCTCCTCGCCCCGCGCGGCGAAAATCTCGAAGTTGCCGAAGCGGATGAATGACGGTGCAACGCGACAGACGATCGCACCGGGCTCGGCACGCGGGTGGCCATCGTAGAACATGTCGCGGACCACCTGCTCGCCGGTAAGTACCAGGCTCAGTGCGCGCGTGGTCGGTACACCCAGGTGATGCATGGCCTCACTGCAGAGAAACTCGCGCAATGACGATCGCAGCACGGCGCGACCGTCGGCCATGCGCGAGTAGGGCGTCAGCCCCGCACCCTTGAGCTGCAGCTCGTGTCTTCGGCCATCCGCGGACACCGCCTCGCCCAGCGAGATGGCGCGCCCGTCACCGAGCTGGCCGGCCCAGTTGCCGAACTGGTGGCCGCCATAGCAGGCCGCATAGGGTTCCATGCCAGGCAACAGTGCATTGCCGGCGAATACCTGCGTGAACTTCTGGCTGGCGAGATCACTGGCGTCGAGACCCAGGGCCGCGGCCACCTCCGGCGAGTGCGCGACCAGGCGCGGTGCCGATACCGGTGTGGGATCTACGCGCGAGTAACAGGCACCCGTGACCTGCCTGGGACGCAGGTCAGTGAGCGGATCGCCCGGCAGCTCGCGGACGAAGGCATTGTCGAAATGCAGATTTCGCATAAAGGTTCAGCGCAGCTCAACGATCGAACACCCCCGAGGTGTTGCCCTCGTCGAGCAGCACACCCATCACCGCCTCGGTGATGCGCTTGCGCTCGGCGTCAAGCTTTGCCTGAAGCTTCGCATCGGGTACGTGGGCATCGACAAGCGCGGCGACATCGAGACCCTTGGTCTCCAGTATATGCTCAAGCACCATCATGCGATCGCGCATCAGCCACAGCTCGGAGGTCAGGGTGAGCAAGGCTTTTCCCAGATTGTGCACATCCTGGGAGCCCAGAATTCTCTGGCCGCCGGGCGCGGTGTTGTCGGCGGCACTCATCGGGGCTTCCGGGCATAGGTGGCCCAGGGATACTTGCCACCTTCCAGACCATAGCTGCGCGCGTCGATAAAGCCAGCTTCTCGTGCAACCTCGGCCAGGTCCAGGCTGGCCGCTTCCCGCCAGTAGGGCTCACCGCCATGCGTGCCCTCGTAGTCGGCACGCCACTGGGCCAGGCGATCCAGGGCACGATAGGGCGTCACATCGCTCATCAGCAGGTCGCCGCCCGGCTTGAGCACACGAAATGCCTCCTTGAACACCGCACGCGTAACGTCGGCCGGCAACTCATGGAGCAGGATGTAGGAGGCCACCAGGTCGAAGTGCTCGTCTGGCTGGTCCGTCGCCTCCGCGCGGGCCTGGAAAAGGCGCCAGCGATGGCCACCCATATTGCCCACGCGACGGGCATGCTTGAGCAGCGTGGCGCTGATGTCGCAGCCGTGGAGTTCCGCATCGGGAAACGCGGCCTGCAGCTGGGTGGTGAAATGCCCCGTGCTGGTGCCCAACTCGAGGATGCGTGCGTAGTCCTTGCGCGGCAGCTCATCGAGCACGCGCCGACGCTGACCAAAGATATCACCGCCGTAGGACCGGTTGACCAGGCGCTTGTGAATGAGCTCGCCGTGGATCATGCCCATATCGGGGTGTCCTTCCCAGCCGCCACGCGTGCGGTGGAAATCGACCTTGCGCCAGTAGTCGGGCTGCTCCATCGATGGATCCAGCGTAAGCGTGGTCGGGCCTTCGTCAGCGGCTTCCAGCGCAGGGCGCAGCTCATCGGCGAGCTCCTCCCAGGCGAGCGTGCAGGCGCGGCCATGTTCGTCGGCGTAGAAGTCACGCAGCAGGTTGCCAACCCGGAACGCGCGCAGGGGTCCGAGGGCGCCCTCCAGCTGCGCCTGGCGCTGGTCGAGGTCATCGGCCAGGTTGGCATCCTGGTCGAGGCCGGTCTCGGCAAGCCTGGCATTCACCTTCGCGCCGATACGCCCGAAGGACATGCCCATCCCGCCGATGAAGTCGATCGCCGCGCGGCCACGTTGCCGCAGCTCGAAATCCATGCTCATAAGTCCATCCTTTGCACTCATTTTAGGTGATCTACAGTCTCTTTCCCGGCCCACCTGCGCCAGTCATGCGCCGGGACTGTTCGCAGAATGGTTGGGGGCGACCACGCGCCGGATTACCCCAGCGATGCCGCGGCGCGACCCGCCGCCCGACCCAGCGCAGTCGCCGTGATCAGGCCATTGCCAGCCAGATAACCGCTCGCACCCGGCCCCGAGATTCCGCGCGCTGCCCCACCGCCTGCGAACAGGTTCGGCAGTGGCGTACCGTCCGCGCGCAGTACGCGTGCGTGATCATCGACTTCCAGGCCGCCCTGGGTATGAAACAGGGCGCCGGTGACCTTCACGGCCCGGTAGGGCGGTACCAGGACCTGGCCACGTGTGAAATCCCGACCGAAGGCATCCACCTGCTCGCCTCGCACCATCGCCGCAACCTCGGACAGCGTCTGCGCAAGCGCCTGCTCCGGAATTCCGGTCTGGCTGGCCAGCGCCTCCACCGAGTCGGCCCTGAGCACGCAGCGCGCCTCGAGTGCATCACGATAGTCGTCGAATTCGCGCATGGCCTCGTGGATTCGTTCGTCGAAAATGCTGCAGGCCACATGACCGGGCTGGGCGAGAATATCGACGGCCTGCTCGGAGTAACCGCGCGCCTCGTTGGAAAAGCGCAGCCCCTGGGTATTGACCTGAAAGCCGCCGTGCACGATGTGCGCCCACAGGATCGGCACGCCCTGGCCTGCGGCCAAACCGCCATGGCCCTGGTAGGCATGCATGTCGGAGAGCTTCGCACCAAGCGCCTCGCCCCAGCGGATGGCATCGCCCTTGTTGCCGGGATGGCCGAAAAAAGTGCCCGAGGCGATTTCCGGGATATAGCGCTGGACGAGTTCAGGATCGCCTGCAAAGCCACAGCAGGCCAGGATCAGGGCGTCGCAGCCGATGTCCTCGCTCTGACCGTCGGGCCGACGGATGCGCACCCCGTGGACGCGGCCGGTATCGTCGGCGAACAGCTCCGTTGCCTGGGCCGAGAGCAGCAGATCCAGACCACGCCGCTCGATCTCGCCCTGCAACGCCCCCATCAGCTCGGCACCCGTGCGGTTCGGCGTGCCATGCATGCGCATCCGCGAGTGTCCCGGGTACAGAAAGGTATCCACCAGTGACAGCGGCACATGGCAGTGATCGGCCAGCCACTCCACGGTGTCCGCAGACACCCGTGCCAGGTGCGCGACGAGTTGCTCATTCACCTGACCACCGGTCTTGGCGTGGATATCGGCGGCAAACAGTTCGGGGCTGTCTTCTACGCCCCGTTCACGCTGGAAGCGCGTGCCGGCGCCGGGGATCAGGCCGGTGGACATCGCCGTCGTGCCCATGGCCGAGTCATCCCGCTCGAGGATCAGCACCTCGGCTCCGGCGTCGTTTGCGGCCAGCGCGGCCGACAGGCCGCAGGCACCTGCGCCGATCACCACCACGGGGATCGTGCCGATGAAGTTGGCGTCTGCGGGATTGAGAATGGCTGGCATGGCTACTCCGCTGCTGCATTCATGACTCTGGGCTTTTGATCATTTTCCCGGCATTGTTCTTTGCCACGACAAGGCCGGGCGTGCCCGTCCGACAGGCGGATGATTATCCTTGCTCCGAGACCGCGTCTCGCGGATTGGCGTTAGGTTCATCCTCGCAAAACCTTAGAGGTAGCCACATAATGACCGGTCTGCAAATTCGTCGCATGGTGGCGTTGACCACCCTGATCACAGGCTTCGCGCTTGGCGCCTGCAGCCCCGCTGATCCGGCAGGCTCACAGGCTGTTGTCGCAGAGCAAGGCGCTCGACTGCAGGCCGGTCCGTGGCGCGGCGAGATCGATCACTTCGATCGCGTCCTGCCCTTCAATTTCGAAGTCGCCTACGACGGTGACGGCAAGCCCACCGTCGCGCACCTCAACGGCCCGGAGCGCATGGCCGTCGAGCAGGTCATCGACCATGGCGACGGACGTATCGAACTCAACTTTCCTTCCTATTCCGCGACGCTGGTGGCTACGCATGACGGCGCATCGATGCGCGGTGAGATCGGGCTTAACCGTCGCGATGGGATACAACGCTTCGACTTCGTCGCCGAGCAGGGACCGACTCACCGGTTCTTTGCTGATACGACAAGCGCCGAGATCGATGTCTCGGGTCGCTGGGAAGCAAAGATCGATTATCCGGGCTTCGGCTTCGATCAACAGGCCATCGCCATGCTCGAGCAGGACGGCCACGAAGTGTACGGCACCTTCATGACCGATGTCGGCGACTTCCGCTTCCTGTTCGGTGAGGTGCGTGGCCGCGAACTCTACCTATCGGCCTACGACGGCGGCTACACGCAGCTGTGGATCGCCGAGATGGACGATACCGGGCAGTTGAGCGGCATCTTCGACAGCGCCACCTATGCCGATGCGACCTGGGTGGCGAAGCTGAACCCTGAGGCCCGGTTGCTGGATCCGAATTCCGTGACCTGGCTGCAGGAAGGGGTGGAGCGCTTCGATTTCACCTTCCCGGATCTCGATGGCCAGCCGGTGTCGCTGAGCGACGCGCGCTTCGAAGACAAGGTGGTCATCGTCGTGCTGGCGGGCTCCTGGTGCCCATCGTGTCACGATGAAGCCGCATTCATGGCGCCGTATTTCGAGGAACAGCGCGACCGCGGCCTGGAAATCGTCAACCTGATGTTCGAATATTCCCCGGAATTCGAAGATGTTCGCGCCCAAGTCGAAGCGTTTCGCGATCGTTACGCCATCGGCTATGACATGCTGTTTGCCGGCGATTCCAGCCGGATGACGCGTGGCAGCCTGCTGCCTGCGCTCAACGGCATCTTTGCCTTCCCGACGACGATTTTCGTGGATCGGCGTGGCGAGGTCCGGCGAATTCACACATCATTCCCCGGTCCCGCCACCGGGGTGGAACACGAAACCTACATCCGGGAACTGCGCGCATTCGTCGACATGCTGCTCGCGGAACGCCCGGACGCCTGAAGCGCTGCGTCGGCGCACAGGCGCGTGCGCGATGGGCATACCGGAATGATGCGAATCATGGAGGACGCATGGATGAGTGACGCACAGCAACTCAAGGCCCGGCTGCACGCCTGCGTGGACACGGCCGACGAGGCAGGCGGGCTCGACGAGGAGAATTTCACCACACTGATGGGCCTGATCAATGATCTTGCGCAGGTGAACCCTTACGTGGCCGCCGAGCGCCCGGACATCGTCGCCGGCAGCTGGAGCACGCTGTTCGCTTCCTTCGGTGCGCGGCATTCCTCCGGCAAGACCGTCCGGCATGCCGCCGACCTGAAGATTCACAGCCTCGGGCAGCTGCCCAGCGCAGCCATGCAGGTGCTCTCGATCGTGCAGGAGATCGACGAGCAGGGCGAGGCCTATAACAACGTCGTGGATTTCGAGTGCGGAGAGGATGACACGCCGGGTCGGCTTATTGTACGCGGGCGATTCAGCTGCGAGGCGACGGCCCCGATCCGCTACCAGGTCGGTTTCTATCGTGCCGAGGTGCTGCCCCGGGATGGCGCAACACAAGCCACGTTGTGTGCAGGCCTGGGCTTCAATGATGGCGAGCCCTTAAGCGCGGAATTCAAGCCCCCGCCGTTTTACTCGGACATCCTGTTCGTCGATGAAGAGCTGCGCATCAATCGCGGAAACTTCGGCGGTGTGTACGTGCTTGCCCGGCGGGATGGCGATACGTATTCGTTTTAGCTGGAGCCTCAGGCGGGCTGTCCCAAGGCGCATCCATGGCCTCGCCGCGACGCTCATTGACCAGTGTGATGCGTGAAAGACGGTGCTGCTCGAACCAGTGCCAGGTGCGCGCGCGGTGCTGGCCGTCTGGAGAGAGCTGCAGCATCTCGCAGATGTAGCCGTCTTCCTGGCCGTGATAGCCGAACCGCAGATACAGCGTGACATCATCGATCGGCCATAGCGCGCCTGCGATGCGTCCGTCGTCGAACACCACGCGATCCCCCTTGAGCTCGGCCTCATAGGACAGCTGCGCCTCGCGCCCGTCCGGCCACCAGTAGTGGCTGGTCTGCCGATAGGCCGGACGGCCCGCGTCCGGGAACTCGGCGTGAATACGGAACAGGTAGCGGTCCTCAATTTCCATCCCGGGGCTGCAGTGAACATACTCGCCTTCCCACCAGCCGCGGTGGCGGTAGAACAGCGGCATCTTCCCGGCGATAGGGTTCATGCGTACGAGTCCAGACTCGATGTCGTCTGGAAAATCGATGTCGGTCCCACGCGAGCGACAAGCACATAGCCGGCGTGAGTCATCATCCGGCCGATCGACGACTCGATGGCGCCGGGCACGGCGGTTGCGTAATCCTCAACACTGACCACGCGGGGCGACAGTCGTGACCAGTCGATCTCGGCGAGAACATCCGCGTCCAGGCCTTCGACATCGATGTTCACGTAATCGATCGAGGCGATATCTTCAAGCCGGTCAAGCAGACCGGTCATCGTGTACGCGGGCACGTGGCTCACATGCTCCTCGGAAAAACCGCGGGCGTGGGCTGTCTCGACGTCGCAGGTGGCAATCGGGCTGGCTTTTCCGCCAGCACTGTCCGGACCCGGCGTGAACAGCCTGACCCGACCTTCGTCATCGGCATGCTCTGCGTAAAACGACTCGCTGACGATGGCGGCATGAATATTGGTATCTGCACGGCGTATCTTCTCAAACAGCGCCACCGCCTTGGCGTCGGCATCAACATTGACGCCACGCCATCCCTTCAGCCAGAAATACGCCGTATTGGAATGCTTGAACGGATGAAATGCACCGATATCGAGATAGCGACCATCGGTGTATTTCCGGTCGAACAGCTTGTGGATGGCGACATCTTCGCCCCATTGCCCGAAATGACCTTTGAGGCCTCCGGAAGTCAATGCTCGCGCGAGCCGTCTCCAGTTCATCCAGCCACCTTCATCAAAACACTCCACCACAACATTGAATCTCGGGCGTGCGCCCGGGCAACGCGCCAACCCCTGCGGGGAGGCGCGACAATACCCGAACCGGGATCAAAGTAACTCAAGCAGGGCCGAGGCGACAGTATCCACATCATTGCGCAGTCCGTTGGCCTGCGCCGCAGCTGCCTGCTGATCGCGAAGTTCAGCCGACTCGGCCAGCCGTGCAGCGGCCATGACGATCGCATCGACGCGCATCGGTGCGGCCAGGGCCATGCCATGCGCCTCCATATACCGTATGCGCGCCGGCTGATCGTCGCCACCGGCCGGCACCAGCACGACGGCCACGCCTGCGGCCAGTGCCTGCGTGACCATCATGCTCCCGGCGCCGATCACTGCGGCACGACTGGACGCAAGCAGCGCGGTGAGTGCCTCGGTGGCCAGATGATGAACAATGGTGACTTCAGCGTGAGCGCGCACAGTGCCCTGATATTGCGGACCCATCACAACGACGACCTTAAGCCCGGTACGACGCCGCGCTTCGGCAGCCGCGTCGACAAGTATCTCGGGCACCGGGCGACCGCCATGCCGATAGCCGCCTCCGCCGGCAACAAAGGCCAGGTAGCCGCCCGGCGCCAGCCCCAGCGGCTCCAGGAGGGCTGAGGGATCCCCGCAAGCGGGCTCTGGCGCGATACCGCTGAAAAAACGTATCGCGAGGTGCGGGGCGAATCGGCGCTTGAGGCGTTCTCGAAGCGTCAGCCTCGGGCAGCGGATGCCGGGCGCAGCAATCAGATGAAGATCGAAGTTGGGCATGGCCCGGAACCTGAATCCCCGCCGCCGCTTGTTCGGGCGGTCACTGATCCAGACAATGGCCCGTGCGACCTGACGCGCAGCCCTGTGAAGACGCTGCCTGCCCGCCGAGTCGAACACCACGAGGTCGGGCGCAATGCCTGCCAGCAACACCGTGAGCGGCTGCGTCTGACGCGTCGGGGTATCGTCGAGCAGGTGATAGACCATGCCGGCATCGCGTTCGACGCCGGCGTCGCGGTGACATGCAAAGTGAATGACACAGTCGGGACGCCGGCGGCGCAGAGCGCGGGCGATGGCCAGGCAGCGGTAGTATTCACCCGAACCGGCTGGCCCGCTGGCGGGCACGAACATGATGCGCGGTTCCTGCACGGTGGCTGGCGTCCATGACGGCTGTGAGTGACGCTAAACTAGTGCATGCGGCTCGGTGAGTACACCCCGAACCGACGGCGTCAGCGCAGTCGTTCGAGCGCGGCAATGTCCTCAAGCAAGGCTTCGAGCGTGACCAGCAGTTCGGCACGCGACTCGGGCAGTTCGCGTTCGCGCAGCTCGGCCACCATGCGCACCGGTCTTGCGACGAGGTCCTGGGCATGCTGACAGTGCGCCGGGGCCGGCGGCACGGAGCCATCGTGATACCAGCTTCGCTCCAGCTGCTCGGCGCTCAGGGCGTCCATCAGGGCCGCGCCATCGAGCGCCAGCGTGATGTATTCGGCGCATTCAGCATGCTGATGTGCGAACGCTCCGGCGACAGGTAACGCAGTCTCGACCAGCTGTCGTGACTTGGTATCGAGGTCAACCGAAGTACCGGCCGCAGAGCGCAGCGTCGTGATCAGCGCCTGCGTCTGGACCCGCACGCCTGCCAGGCCATCGACCGGAGGCGGTGCCGCCGGAGCGGCGCTGTCCTGCGGCGGCTCGTTGCCTGCAGTACAACCGCCGATCAGCAACACACAGGCGAACACCCCCAGCACGGCGGAGTACGGAGATCTGAACAAGCCATCATGCGATTTCACCGTGCCAAGCTTAACCGCGTTTCCGGGCACAGGGCGTGCCCCAGGTCACGCGACGAGGCTCAGGGCCAGTGTCCGGCCGCCTTGGCGCTGGGTTACTCAGGGATGCAGGAGATCGGCCGCGCCCTCCCGCAGAATCACGACACGCTGGCCATCGATGACGTCGTGCCGCACCTCGATACGTGACGGCGCGGCACTGCGATTGACCACTCGTGCGCCATCATCGACCTCGTAGAGCTCATCGAGCACCATCGCCACCGGCGCAGGATCAGGCGGGGGTGGGGGCCGAGTCACAAACGGCGGGCAACACCAGACGCTGCTGCCGCAACAGCAACCACCGATCAGCACCCTGCGCCTGAGTAAAACCGCCAAAGCAA
>JAFIFN010000010.1 GCA_020832005.1 Gammaproteobacteria bacterium
CCGCAACCGTATTCGGGTTGCTCGTCTGCTCACTGGGGTCCTCCGTCGCACTGGCTGAGACGCCATGGACCTTGTCCGGTCACATCGGCAACGCCAAAATCGACCGCCTGGTCCAGGAGACCGGCCCGTGGTGGTCCGAAGTCGATGATCGCGCCACCGCACTGAGTCTCAGCCTTGCCTACGACTTCATGCCCACGCTGGGCATGCGCGTGCTCTACGAACGTGCTGAGGACATGGAAGCGCTCAATCGCTGTCCGGCGGGTGCCACCTGCCCGGCGATTGCGTTCAGTGAGGATCAGGAATTTTCGGCGTGGCAGCTGGCGCTGGTGCCGCGCTTCCCTGTGACCCGTGAGCTGTCGGTATTCGGGACACTGGGTGTGCTTGACTGGAAGCTTCGTCAGGATGGGGTGCTGCCTGGTGATTCCGCAACGTCGTTCCTATACGGCGCCGGTGCCACGTGGCGTGCTTCCGAGCTGCTCGAGCTCAGCGTCGAATACCAGCGGGCGAATGCGGACTACGAGGCTATTCGTGTCGGCTTCGGCATTCGTTTCTAGCGGTGCAGCCCGATCAGCCTGCAAGGCGGGCAGGGGTCAGTCGCGTGGCGTTGCCTGCCCGCCATTGCAGATTGGGCTGTCATCCACGATGTGAAGGTCCGGGCCGACTTGTGACAGACCGGCTGCAACGTGGCAACGTCGATCCCTCTTTCGGTGATGGCCATTGCGTTGGCTCCGGGTGAGATGGGCGTAGACTACCGTGTCACAGACCTGCCGTGGACGCAGGACTTCAATCACAATTGCGTCCCCAGCGCATTCCACAAGCCTGCTTCAGGAGATCCGTATGCCCGTGTTCCTCCGCTCAATCGTGATCGCGTCGATGTTGGCTGTGCTTGCCGCTTGCGCGGGCCTCTCGCCCTATGACCAGCAGCCGGAGGTCAACATCACGTCGTTCACGCTGGCGCCGGACAGTGCGGGCGTGGTGCCGCGGTTCAATATCGGCGTACAGGTGATCAACCCCAATCGCGCGGCCCTGTCGCTGAACGGCATGAACTATTCGATACTAGTCGATGGCAACCGGATTCTAAGTGGCGCCACGGCTGACCTGCCAGAGGTGCCCGGCTACGGCGCAACCGATTTCGTCATCGAGGCCAGTCCGAATCTCTTGGGCGGTGCGCGGCTTTTCTCCGAGATGCTGTCACGAGAACGCAACGATTTCGGCTATACCTTCCGGGCACGGCTGGATGTCGGCGGCATTCGCCGCTACATCAACGTCGAGGAATCAGGTCGCTTCGGCGCGCCGGCTGCCAACTGAAAGGACACACCCGGCGCAAGCCTGCGGTTCGCGATGACTCGCGATAAGCGCTGTGCCTCAGGGCCGCACCGGGCGCGTGGCCTCTCGCGTGCTGGTTGCGGCCTCACGGTCGCGCGAGCGAAACCCCCAGCGAAACAGCCGGTCCAGCGTGATGGGCAGGACCAGGAACCAGTGCTCGATCACGCCCAGCGCCAGCAGGCTGCCGATCAGCAGCAGGCCGGTGGCTTCGAACGCGCCAACGCCTGATGCGAATGCGGCTTTGAAGACCAAAATGGTGGCCACCGTCGTGACGGTGATCGAAAACGGAAACAGCGCGTTCATTGGCCGGCGACCGAAGTAACTACCGAGGTAACGCAAGCCCTCGGGCAGCCAGTTCTCGGCGAGATTTCGTACGCCCAGGAACACATTGAACTTGGTGCTCAGGCGCATCAGCCACAGCGCAAGAAAGGTCCACAGTCCGACCAGGTTCTCACCGCGCAGACATAGCAATGCAATCAGCAGCAGCGTGGCGGCGAGCAACAGCTCGTGATGGGCGATGGCTTGCCAGGCGCAGCGAAAGCGGCGCCAGCCGCGCGCGCCGGGCGGGCAGGCGCTGCGTCGCGGACCGGTGACCACGCCCATCAGAAAACTCATCTCGATCCAGCCCCAGACCAGCAGCGCGCAGGTGAAGGCCACATAGGCGCCCATCGGCGTGGCCACGCCGGCGCTGAGGAACAGGCCGATCAGTGCGCCAGCGGCGAGCACACCGGCGCCCAGAAGGCTCCAGCGATAAGTGCGCTGTGGCAGACCGTCGAGGTAGAGGATGATGCCGGTGCTGAACCACCACAGCAGCAGCGCATAGATGATCGGGACGGCCGCGCCGGACATCAAGACAGTATTCCCGCGTGCCGGGCGCGCCTGGCGCGCTCAGCGTTCCTCATGCTGGGCGTGCTGGGTGTGCGGTGCCGAGAGCATGCGCGCGAATGCACTGACATTGTCGGCACCGAATGCCGCAAGCTCTACCCAGCGACCGGTTGCCGGATCATCCAGCGTCAGTCGCCCGTCCGACCACACGGCCAGCCGATAGGGCGGCTCGGTGCCGACATTCTTGCTGCGTCGTTCCCGTGCCATGCCGCGCATTACGCCGCGAACGAACCCGCCGGTGCCAGGGTCGAGGACGTCCACGGTGTAACCATCGCGGTAATCGAGCACGACCACGGCACCGTCCTGGCGATCCAGGAATTGCAGTTGGCGAGATTCGACCAGCTGCGCCTCGGTGTCGCGGCTATCGCCAACCACGCCACTGGTGCGCGCGAAAACGCCCACCGCGACGACGAAGCCCAGCGCCAGCATCAGCGGCAGTATCGGACCGCGCTTGCGGGGCTTGGCGTCAGGCGTACTCATGGGTGCGATCTGCTCCGCGTGTCACGTCAGCTGGCCGTTTGGCCGCCGACAGGGTAGTTCGCCGCGCCTTGCGCATCGCGCTCGATCTGGCTGCCCATCGGCGCCACGTGTTCGCGCGACAGCGCACGGGCCAGCAAACGCGCGACGCTGCTGGCATTGTCCACGCCACGCAGCATGGGCTGTGCGCTGCCCAGGAACGACCATGGCCGCACGTTCGGCCACATCACCACGTAGGACACGCGCTCACCCGGGGCGAGTTCCAGCGGAATGTCGCCGGTGCCATCGCTGTAGGTCTTCAGCGACGCCGAACGGATCAGGCCGAACGGCAGGTTGACGGCCATCTGAATGGCGATGCCGAAGCGGATGACCACCCGTTCGCTGGTGATGGTGTAGACCGTCGCGCGCGTGGTCAGCCAGGCCAGCAGCATGAGTACGCCCACGGCTGCGGCGGAGAGCGCCACGAAGATGGTCGTCGACTGCATGGCCGCCAGCACCCCCTGGCCCTGGTAGAGGCTGTGGCCAAAGCGCCATGCGATCACCACGGCGAAGTAGACCAGTGCCTTGCGCACATGAAACGTACGCCGTGCCACTGTCGCCAGCCGTGGCGCACCCTGCCACAGCACGCGCTCACCGCTGGGCGGGCGCTCCGGCAGGCCCGGAATGGGCTCAAGGGATTCGACGTGTTCGCGATCACTCATATCAGCGGTTCCCGGCGATCCAGTGCATACAGATGACCGCTGCCGAAGTAGGCCATGATGCGGTCTTCTTCGAGCAGCGTCACCTGATCGGGGTTCTTCGTGACCGGCGCATCGGCGAAGTGATGGGCGCACACGCAGGCGACACGGACCTCGTAGGGGCGGCCATCAACGAGGCGTTCCTGCAGCGGCCTGTCGCCTGCCGGCGCGCGCGCCATGCGGGCGAACTTCGCCAGCATCATCGGCAGCAGTACCGTCTTGCCGCGGGCCGGGGCGCCTTCTTCCGGGCCGGAGCCTGCTGTGGCCACGGTCTCGACTTCCAGGTAGCGGATCAGCACCTCGGAGCGGTCTACCCACACATCGCGCACGGTGCCGGCGACCTTGCCGTCGGCGGCGATGACCTGCATGCCGCGCGGATCCGGATCGCGACCGACGACGTTGAAATCGGTGGCCACACGCAGGGGCACGATCTTGGCATGACCTTCGAAAGTCTGGTCGGGAACATCGGCACGCTCGGCCCAGGCGGCAGGACCCACGCCATCGACCATCGGGTTGCCGGTGGGCTCCAGCGGCGCACCCGGCCAGCCACCGATCGGGGTGGCCTTGATTTCACGGGTATCGCGCTTGCCGTCGGAGACGGTGGCAGTGCCGCCGTGGGGCAGCAGGTACTGCTTGGCCGAGGGCATCGCAGGAAAACCCTGGACGACCCCGCGACGGCCGGGATCCGAATCCAGCGGATACCCCTCGCGCTTGTTTTCGCGATGCAGGTAGATGATCAGCGCGAAGAAGAATACCCAGAACACATAGAGTGCGACCTGGGCGACGTTGACGTACTCGGTTATGGCACCTGTAGGCATGACTTGAACTCTCCGAGAGTGATGAGCGGCCTAGCCCGGGAAATCCGCGAGGCCAAACCTTTCTGCCGATGGTGCCGGTGAGACCTTCACCGTACGGACCAGCGGACCAATGGCGATCAGCGTTGCGAACAGCAGCGCGATCTCCAGGTGATACACGAAACTGTAGCCGGCTTCCGGCGCAACCATGCCCTCGCCGAACACACCGCGGCTGGCCAGGGCATTGATGACATCGCGCAACGCGCCGCCAAGAAATATCGCACCGCCGGCTGCTGAGGCATGCACCGCGCCCCAGGCGCCCAGTGCGATGCCACTCTGGCCGCCGTTCTCGCGGCTCATGGCTGCGATCAGGGTGCCCACGGCAAACAAACCCGCGCCGAAACCGATCAGGGCCGTGCCGATGCGAAAGATCAAAGGCGAGGCCAGCGGTGCGGCGAAGATGACCGCAGAGAAACCAAGGACGCCGACCAGTGCGCCGATGGCGGCAAGGCGGTAGGGGTCAGCGCCCTGTGAAAGCCTTCGGGCGGCCAGGGCGAAGGCTGCCAGCGTGCCGCCGGCCAGCAGCGCGGTGAGCATGGTCGTGGCGCTCACCGACAGACCGAGCACCTCACCGCCATAGGGTTCGAGCAGGATGTCCTGCATATTGAACGCCGCGGTGCCCAGGCCGACGGTGACCAGGAAGCGCACTGCACGATCATTGCTGATGTAGGCGCGCCAGGCGGCCTTGAACGGCGGCCGTGGGCTGTCGATGCGTGTCGCCGACGGACGCCTGGCTTCCTGCTTCCACAGTGCGATGCAATTGAGCAAGATGGTGACCACCGCAGCGCCCTGTACGACCTGGATGAGCTTGAGCTGGGTGAAGTCGATGAGCAGCAGCCCGAACACGCCGGCGCTGCCGACCATGCCCAGCAGCAGCATCACGTAGAGCAGTGCGACTACGCGTGGCCGCGTCTGCGGTGGCGCGAGATCCGTGGCAAGTGCCAGCCCCGCAGTCTGGGTGGTGTGCAGACCCGCACCGACCAGCAGGAAGGCCACCGCCGCACTGGCATGGCCGATCCACACCGGACCATGCGTGTCGCCGGAGAGAATCAGCAGCGAGAACGGCATGATTGCCAGGCCACCGAACTGCAGCAGCGTGCCATACCAGATGTACGGCACGCGCCGCCAGCCCAGCGCCGAGCGATGGGTATCGGAGCGAAAACCGATCAGCACGCGAAACGGGGCGACCAGCAGTGGCAGTGAGATCATCAGCGCGACCAGCCACGCCGGCACATTGAGCTCGACGATCATCACGCGATTGAGCGTGCCATTGAGCAGTACCACAGCCATGCCCACCGACACCTGAAACAGCGCCAGCCGCAGCAGGCGCCCGATGGGTAATTCCGTGCTGGCCGCATCGGCGAAGGGCAGGAAACGCAGTCCGACCTGGGTCCATGCGCGGGCCAGCGTGTCGTTCAGCGATTTCACCTGACTGCCTGCATGCAGAAACTCTTATCTACTTGGCCGTGATCGCGGAGGCAACGGAGATCGAGGCCGGCGTGGGCTGTTGGCTGGCAAGGCGCGCTGCGCGAAGCTTCAACAGAAACTGCGCGGCGTTGATGACATAGGCGGCGTAGGCGGCAAGCGCAAGATAGAGCTGCTGCTCCACGCTCAGCCAGCCGAAGAACACCACCGCCAGATAAGCGGTGTGCAGGGCCAGCACCAGCATGCTGACCATGTCTTCCCAGAAAAAAACCGGAGCGAACAGATACTGTCCGAAAACGACCTTTTCCCAGATGGCACCGGTGACCATGATCAGATAGAGCACGAGCGTCTTGATCACGATGGAGGCGATCGCAAGGCCGAGCCCCTCGCCGGTGGCCAGATAGCGCAGCACGAGGAAAAGACTGACGATGAATACGAGAAACTGCAACGGCGCCAGTACACCCTGCACGGTGGTCCATCCGGAGGTATCGCGGCGCACGCGTTGTTCTGGCGTGTACAGCGCATTGGGGGTGGACCTTGCGGGTTGCGCATGCGGCATCGCGCCGATCTCCATGGCATTCAGCCCGGAGCGTCGAATTCCGGGCGTGTTGGGCACCGCTTGAGTTTGGCCAATGCGCGGGAGGTTGTCAATTAGAATAGACGTAAATAAAGGTTGACAAACCCCGCAGTGAGAGGGACCATCATTCTCAAGTCACCCAGCTGTGGGTGCGTTGCCGCGACGAGTCCCGATGTCTCAGCCCTCCGGCCAACGATTTTGCGCAAATTTCCATCCGCGGAGATCCGCGGTCGTCCGCGCGGCGGACAGGCGCCAGGCGGTCCAGCGACGTTCCGAGTCCGGTCTTGCCAGCGCCACCGGGTCGTCACCTTTTGCGCTGCACTATGCGTCTGGCAGCCGGTGCCTGACGCTGTTCGTCCGCCGATTGACTCGCCTGCGGCACGATCGTCCCGACAGCTTTTCAAAACCAATCATTCGCTTGTGTCGCCTCGCTGCGACAGCACGGAGTTGGTTTCCCTTGACACTATTTGCCCGCCAACTGCGCCCGGCTGTGCAGTCGCAGCACGCCAGTGTGGAGCGTTCGCGAGGTGTTTTCCCACGCGCCGCGTCGTCCCTCGATGAGGCGGTTTTCGCGCGGCCCGCCAGATCCACTTGCCGAATCCCTCGACTTTGTAATACTGACCACCCGGCCACACCTGCCACCAGGGGTTCCCCGGGACGACATCGCTTGCAGGTGAGGCTGCAAACCGATGCGAAGGCTTGGGTATGCAAGGGGGAGGGGCATCGATGGGCAGCATGCGGGAAGAACTTCTGGCGCGCGCATGGAGTGTGTTCAGCGTCAGGGGGGCCGGCAATACTCAGGCTTCTGGTCGCGAAGCGCCACGTCAGAACAGTGGCGAGCGCAAGACCACCAACGGCAACGGCAACGCGCAGCAGGACTGCAGCTGGGCTGAAGAAGACATTGACGGCTTGCAGAAGGCCCGGCTCAGTCAGCTCGCGACCGTCATCGAGGGTGAGATCATTCCTCGCCTGATGATGGCGCATCGCGTGACGGCCGAGGCCTGGATGCCTGATGCGTCGGATGTTGATGCCAGCGAGCCGCCCACCATCGATGCGGCGCAGATCGAGTCATTCACTGAGATGGTGCTTTCCAGCGATGCCGAGGCCACGCGCGCCTTCTGCGACAAGATGGTGCAGCGAGGGGTGGAGACACCGCAGCTGCTGCTCTCGCTGCTCGCGCCCACGGCACGCAGGCTGGGCGAGATGTGGGAGTCAGATGAGGCCGATTTCACCGCTGTGACGGTGGGTTTGTGTCAGCTGCAGCAGATCATGCGCGAACTCAGTCACGAGTACGATTGTCATACAGAGCAGATCCTCGCGGATCGCCGGGTGCTGCTGGCGCCGGTGCCAGGTGAGCAGCACACGTTCGGCATGCTGATGGTTGGCGAGTTCTTTCGCCGGGCAGGCTGGGATGTCAACGGTGACTGCGCGCTGAGTACGCCGGAGTTGCTGCGCATGGTGGGCAGCGAGTGGTATGCGATCGTGGGCATTTCCGTGGCCTATGAGTCGATGCTCCCGGAAGTGACGAGAATTATTGACGAGGTTCGCCGTGCATCACGCAATCGGAATGTTGGCGTAATGGTAGGTGGGCGGATCTTCACGCAGGACCCGACGCTGGCGGGGCAGGTGGGCGCTGATGCCACTGCCGCCGATGCCGAGGGCGCACTTCACCTTGCCCAGGAAATGCTTGTCCGCAGTTCGGTCAAACGCTAAGCTTGGCGGATGATGTTCTCAGCGCAACAGCGGTATCGGGGCAGATTGTGATTTCGATTGGCCATGGATTATGGGCACGGAGGCCTGTTTAACAGCTTTAGGTATGTCTGCTACAGTGGAACAACGCTCGACCATCACCGCCGCCGATCACTTCCGCGTTCCTGCTCAATGGCTGAGCAGTCTCAGCGAGGATCAGGCAGCGTCGCTTATTGCGGCGGCCGCCGACGTCACCCTGGTGCTCGACGACGAGGGCATCATTACCGACCTGGCCTTTGGCAGTGATGAACTCAGTCATGAAGGCTATGCCTCGTGGCTGGGACAGCCCTGGATCGAAACAGTCACCAGCGACAGCCGCGCCAAGGTCGAGGCCTTGCTGCGTGATGCCGACACCAAGCGCTCGCCACGCTGGCGGCACATCAATCACCCGACAGCACGCGGCGATGCCGTGCCGGTGCAATACGCGACGCTGCGAGTGGGCAAGCACGGTCCGGTCGTGGCCATGGGGCGGGACCTGCGCAACGTCGCGACATTGCAGCGTCGGTTGGTCGAGGCGCAGCAGAGCATGGAGCGCGAGTACTCGCGCCTGCGCAGCGCCGAGACCCGTTACCGCCTGCTCTTCCAGGTCGCCGCCGAGGCGGTGGCGATCGTCGATGCCGACAGTGGCCGGCTCGTAGAAGTCAATCCGGCCGCCAGCAAGATTCTGGGTCGTTCGGTGCGCGAACTTGTCGGTCAGGATCTCTCCACGCTGTTTGATCGTGGCGGGCGAAAGAGCGTCGCCGCGATGCTTGCCGAGGTGCTGGCCACCGGGCGCGCTGATGACGTCTCTGCGGCCTGCGACAATGGCGGTCCAAGGCTGAAAGTCAGCGCTTCGATGTTTCGTCAGGAAAAATCTGCCTACCTGCTGGTGCGTCTGGCGCGCGCCGAGGTCGGCAGCAACGGCTCGCGTCCCACCGCGATGGTCTCCACGCTGCTGACACTGGTGGAGAGCGCACCGGACGGTTTCGTGGTCACGGATCTTGCCGGCAATATCCTGATGGCGAACTCTGCGTTTCTTGAACTTGCACAGATGCCTTCGCAGCAGCAGATCAAGGGCGAGTCCCTGAGCCGCTGGCTGGGACGGCCTGGCGTGGACTTGAGCGTATTGCTCGACACGCTGCGCGAACACGGGCTGGTGCGATTGTTCGCAACCTCGCTGCACGGTGAGTTCGGCTCATCCGTGGACGTGGAGATCTCGGCGGTCTCGGTATCGGGTGCTGAACAGGCCTGCGTCGGCTTCACGCTGCGCAATGTCACGCCTCGCCTGGCGCCGGAGGCGAGTACGCCGCTGGATCTGCCGCGCTCGGTGGAGCAGCTCACCGCACTGGTTGGGCGCGTGCCGCTGAAGGACCTGGTGCGTGAGAGTACCGATATGATCGAGCGCCTGTGCATCGAGGCGGCGCTGGAGCTGACCAAGGACAACCGCGCCTCGGCCGCCGAGATGCTCGGCCTGAGTCGCCAGAGCCTGTATGTGAAGCTGCGACGCTACGGCCTGGGCGACCTTTCCAGCGACAGCGACCGATAGCTCAGGCCCCGGCCCGATCGCTGCGCGGCAGCGAGTGCATATTCTCCTTGACGCCCGGAAGTGTCAAGGATACTTTACGCTCATGTCCCAGCTGCCTCCCTCCGTGAGCGTCTCGGCCCCGTCTCCGGGCGCCGTCCTGCAGCTGCTCAAGCCCGTCACCTGGTTTCCGCCGATGTGGGCGCTGGCCTGTGGCGTGGTCTCGGCCGGCGCCTCAATGCAGGGTCGCTGGCATCTGCTGATCTTCGGCATCGCGCTGGCCGGGCCACTGGTCTGCGGTACCAGCCAGGCGGTCAACGACTGGTTCGATCGCCACGTCGACGCCATCAACGAACCGGATCGTCCGATTCCCTCAGGCCGTGTGCCGGGGCGCTGGGGCCTGTGGATCGCGATCGTCTGGACTGTGCTGTCGCTGGCTGTCGCCACCGTGCTTGGGCCGTGGGGCTTTGCCGCCGCCGTGGTGGCGATGATCCTGGCGTGGTTGTACAGCGCCCCGCCGGTGCGCCTGAAGCAAAACGGCTGGTGGGGCAACTCGGCCGTTGCGGCCTGCTATGAAGGACTGCCCTGGTTCACCGGTGCGGTGATCATGACCGGCGCGCTGCCCGATGCACGCATCATCGTCATTGCCGTGCTCTACAGCGTCGGCGCGCACGGCATCATGACCGTCAACGATTTCAAGGCCATCGAAGGCGACCGGCGTATGGGCGTGGACTCGCTGCCCGTGCAGCTGGGCAGTGACATGGCCGCACTGCTGGCGTGCTGGATCATGGCCCTGCCGCAGATCGTCGTCGTTGCCCTGCTGCTGCACTGGGGCGCGACGGGCTATGCACTGGCGGTGGCTTTACTCGTGATCGCCCAGCTCATCGTCATGCGCCGCTGGGTCGACCGGCCGCGCGAGCTGGGTCCCTGGTACAACCTGACCGGCATCAATTTCTACGTGATCGGCATGATGGTCAGCGCGGTGGCGCTGGCAGGTCTGCAATAGCAGGCCGATACCGTTCACGGGCACCGTGGTATTGGCCGCGGCTGCCAGCGTCATCGAAAGGACCATGAGCCATGACCGCAAAACGTGAGGATTTCGATGTTGTCGTGATCGGCGGCGGACCCGCAGGCGCGACCGCGGCAAACGATCTTGCAGGGGCGGGCCGCCGGGTGCTGCTGCTCGACCGGGCAGGCAGGATAAAGCCCTGCGGCGGTGCCATCCCGCCGATCCTGCTCAGCGAGTTTGACGTGCCGGAGTCGGTGCTGGTCGCGCGTGTAAAGGCAGCACGCATCATCTCGCCTAGCGATCGCAAGGTTGACATGCCGGTGGGCGACGGCTTCGTAGGCATGGTCGATCGCGACGTCTTCGACGAGTGGCTGCGCGAACGTGCGGCCGCCAGCGGTGCCACGCGTGCCACCGGGACTTTCAGGGAACTGCTGCGCGATGACGACGGCACCGCGATTGTGGTCTATCGTGACGGCGACGGCGAACCCCGCGAGGTTCGCGCCCGCGCCGTGATCGGTGCCGACGGCGCTCGCTCCGAAGTCGGGCGTCAGTCCATTCCCGGTGCGGAGACGATTCCCTATGTCGCCGCCTACCACGAGATCGTCGAATCTCCCGGCGCGGCAAACCTTGATTTCGATGGTGCACGCTGCGATGTGTACTACCGCGGTTCACTCTCGCCCGACTTCTATGCCTGGGTGTTTCCGCATGGCGATGTGACCAGCGTGGGGGTGGGCTCGGCGGTGAAGGGTTTCTCGCTGCGACGGGCAGTCGATGAACTGCGCAGTGCCACCGGCCTGGACCTGGGTCGCACGGTGCGTCGGGAAGGTGCACCCATTCCGCTCAAGCCCCTCAAGCGCTGGGACAACGGTCGTGACTTGGTGCTGGCCGGTGATGCCGCTGGTATCGTCGCACCGGCCTCCGGCGAAGGCATCTACTACGCCATGCTGGGTGGGCGGCTGTCGGCCGAGGCGGTGGATGAGTTCCTGGCTACGGGCAAGGCCCGGGCGCTGCGCAAGGCACGCAAGCGTTTCATGCGCGCGCACGGCAAGGTGTTCTTCGTGCTCGGCATCATGCAGCGTTTCTGGTATTCCAGCGACAAGCGCCGCGAGCGTTTCGTGAGCATCTGCGCCGATCCTGACGTGCAGTACCTGACCTGGCAGGCCTACATGTACAAGAAGCTGGTGCGTGCCAAGCCCATCGCGCATGTGCGTATTTTCTTCAAGGACCTCGGGCACCTGCTGGGCGTGGTGCGTGCATGAGGCAGGCACCATCGCGGCGCTGGCGGCCGATCGCCACGGCCGCAGCCGCCGCGATCCTGGTGGCGGTGGTCGGTGCGCTGATGACCGATCTGTCGCCCTGGTACTACGCGCTGGAAAAACCCGCGTGGCAGCCGCCTGAGTGGCTGTTCGGACCTGCCTGGACGCTGATCTTCGCGCTGTGTGCGGTGGCCGGTGTGCGCGCCTGGGAGCGCGCCTCCGGACGAGGAGAGCGCGAGTGGCTGCTGGTGGTGTTCTCGCTCAACGCATTTCTCAACGTATTCTGGAGCCTGCTGTTCTTTCGGCTGCAGCGGCCCGACTGGGCGCTGCTGGAAGTCGGCTTCCTGTGGGTGTCGATCCTGCTGCTGATCTGGATGATAGGGCGCAGATCATTGGCCACGGCCATGCTGCTGCTGCCCTATCTGCTGTGGGTCAGCTTCGCTGCGGTACTCAATCGCGCGGTGGTCGAGCTCAACGCGCCATTCGGCTGAGTCGCCCACAGGAGGGCGGTTTGCGCCGCGCACCATGAGTGAGTTTTTCGCCAGCGGCCGGGCCATCGATCTGGTGCTGCTGGTGATGCTGGTCGAGGGTGCGCTGCTTGGCGTGCTGTTTCACCGCCGTGGCATCGGCGTCGCTCCGCGTGATCTGCTGCCGATGCTGCTGGCCGGTGCGTGCCTGCTGCTGGCGCTGCGTGCGGCGCTCACGCAGGCGCCGTGGCCCTGGGTGGCAGGCTGGGTGACGCTGGCGCTGTTTGCGCATCTTTCCGACCTGCGTCGTCGCTGGCGTCTGCACCGTGGCGTCTAACGGCGGCCGGATGTACCTCGTGGAGGCAGTATGCTGAGGGGACTGCAGGACCATCCGGACCGGGCACAGATCGTCGCCGAGCTGCATGCGCGGCCCTTCGAGACGCTCAGCGCCCCGCTGCGGGCCTCGCACATCGCGATGCTGGGTAGCAGCGCCACCGCTGATCGCGAGCATGTCGCACGCCTGTGCGAGGCCCTGGAACAACGGGTGCCCGTCGCGCACGCGACGCACCACAGCGTCGAGCTCGGTGCCTTCCGCTTGCGCTGGGAGCGGCATACGGAGTTTTCGACCTATACGTTCTTCATCGGCGACCACGCGACCCACGAAACCGCGCCGTTCGAAGCCGTGGCGCTCGACAAGGTGCCGGAAGACTGGCTTGGCGCCTTGCCAGGTGTCCTGATTGCAGGCGCGCACCTGGTGCTGGAGTCCGCGTCACGACCCGCCCGCAGCGTGCACGAGATCGTCGAGCTGTTCCGCACCCCAAATGTCGCCGGCAGTGCCGTGGCCGACGGCTGCGCTCTGGTGTTCACGGATTTTCGCCTGCATGGCGATGGCTTCGGGCGCATCCTGGTGCAGGATCGCGGACTCTCTGCGATGCGCAGCGGGCGCCTCGTCCAGCGCCTGCTGGAGATCGAGACCTACCGCCTGCTGGCGCTGCTGGCCTTCCCGCTGGCTCGTGGCGCCAGTCCGGAGCTCAGTGCGCTGGAGCAGCGCCTCCAGGCCATTACCGAGCGCATGACGCATGAGTCGGCGCTCGAGGATCAACAGACACTTCTGGGAGAGATCTCCGCGCTCGCCGGCGAGCTTGCACAGGCGGCGGCGGCGCGTAATTTCCGTTTGAGCGCCGCACGCGCCTATCACAGCATCGTTCGCCACCGTATCGACAACCTGCGCGAGCAGCGCATGACCGGACTGCAGACCATCGGTGAGTTCATGGACCGGCGGTTCACGCCGGCGATGCAGACCTGCGAGTCGGTGTCCGAGCGACAGGAGACATTGTCACGCAGCCTGTCGCGCGCCGCCGACCTTCTGCGCACAGGCGTCGACGTGGCGCTGGAGGGGCAGAATCGCGACCTGCTCGCCTCGATGAACCGGCGCACGGACCTGCAACTTCGGTTGCAGCAGACAGTAGAGGGCCTCTCGGTAGTGGTGATCAGCTACTACAGCGTCGGCCTGCTGTCGTACTCGCTCAAGGGCATCGTCGCGGGCGGCCAGCCGCTGAACGTGGACCTGATCCTGGGCATCAGTGTGCCGGTCATCGTACTGACGATCTGGTATGCGATCCGCACGCAGCGCCGCCGCCTGATGCGTCAACCGCCCCAGGAGGGTTGAGCCGAAAGCGGCGTATCCTGTACGGCCGCCTCACGGCCGTGCGCCCCTGCGCCCGCCACTGCGGGTTCATTGGCCAGGGTCGCGAGCAATTCGGCAAAGTGCTGCGGGGCTTCTTCATGGGCCAGGTGGCCCAGCCCGGCGATTTCCACGAGTCGTGCATTGGCCACGCGCTGCTGGGCCCGTGCGGCCTCGCGCGGGGGCATGGTCAGGTCATTCCCGGTGGCCACCAGTACCAGCGGAGTGACCAGGCGAGGCAGGTCACGTGCAAGTTCGCGCAGATCCCAGTGGGCCATCATCTTCAGCACGTCGCGCACATGCGCCGAATTGCTGACGACGCGGTGATACAGCGTAATACCACGTTCATCGATGGTCGAACCCGTGCGTTGCATCAGGCGGCGGACACTGCGCGGATCGCTGACACGATGGGCGAACAGTTGTGGCAGTGGCGTGGCGGCGAGCAACCGTCCGGCGAGCGCGAACAGTGGCACGGGCATGCCTGGCAGGGGCATCAAAGCCCCGTTGAGACTGACCAGGCGATGGGGGCGGATCATCCCGTCCAGCGACATGCGCGCCAGCACCGCGGCCCCGGCTGAATGGCCCGCAACCAGGTGGGGCGAAATCTTCAGCGCACTCAGCAAAGCCGACACGAGCCCGGCCATGCCGGGCATCGAGTAGCCGCTGCGCGTCGGTGGCGGCCCGGTGAATCCGTGGCCGGGAAGATCCGGTGCGATCACCTGGAACTGCGTGGCCAGCAGTGGCAGTACATCACGCCAGGAGTGGCTGGCCGCGCCGGTGCCGTGCAGCAACAGCAGGGCAGGGCCATGACCTGCCACCTGCACGTGCCAGCGCAGTCCGCCGGCGTTGACGAATCGACTGTATTCGCGATTCGGCCAGTCGTGACCGTCACGTTGCCAGTCCAGACGCATGTTCATACTGTTATCTCGCGTCGTCCGCGCCTGCGGGCAGGGACGGTCACTGCAAGGGAAAGCGGAATACACCGAGCATAAAACGGCGGGTCACCGGCTGCGGGGCGTCGAGATCCGGCCAATGATCCAGCGCGAAGGCATCGAGGCGTCGCATTGTCTCTTCGAGTACGTTATCGGGCAGTACCCAGCTCTCGGCATCGTCGCGTGAGCGGATGCCATCGAGAACCTGTCGGGGCGCGAGCTCAGTGGCCCACTCGGCGCCGACAAGCTCACCACGACCAACGGGTTGTGCGCCAAGCCCCTGCAATGTCTGCATGATTGCAGCCCCGCCCCCCGGGGGTTGGGCTGCGCTGCTGCCTGGCGGCAGCATGGCCGTACCAACCTCGAGCACCGTGCGGCGAAAATGGTTGCGGATCATGCCTGCGAACGAGTCAGGGTCTACCCAGTCGCGACCCAGGATGAGCGCCCCACCCGGGCGCACCAACGCCTTCACGCGGGCGAGCACACCCTGCCAATCCTCAACCAGGTGCAGCACATGCACGGCAAGTGCTGCATCAAATACGCCATCGCGAAACGGCAGGGCGGTGATGTCGCCCTGGACCAGGTGCACGCGGGCGTGGCCCTCATCGCGGATGCGTTGGGCCAGCGCTGCCAACATGTGCGCGGAGAGATCCACGCCGTAGACTTCGCAGCCACTGTGCGCCACCGGCAGGGCGATACGTCCGGTCCCCACGCCCAACTCAAGCACGCGCGCCTGCTCTCCGGCATGTTCGGCGACGGCTCGACCGATCTGCGGCGAGACCTCCGGCGGATGGCCGCGCAGCGCGTCGTACTGCACCGCGACCCGGCTGTCGAAACGATAATCCAGGCCTGAAGGCGAACGGCTCATCGGGGCGGCTTCAGTTACGCACTGGCAGCAGAACCCACCGGCGGCAGTGCCGTGTCGCGCTGCGGCTCGACGCTGACCGGTCGACTCGCGGATGCCGCAAAGCCGGTGACGCTGATGCGATAGAGAATGTAGCCTGCCACCAGCAACCCGACCGCCTCGATCGAGAAGATGCCCAGGTATGCGACTTTCGGGGCTACCAGGCCGCTGCCGATCAGCGCCGTGTGTAGCGCGCCGCTGGCCACCGAGGAGATGCCCATGCCGAAGGCCTGCGCCACACCCCAAAGGCCCATGTAAAGGCCCGTCGCGCCTTCCACGGTCATCTCCATCATCAGGGACAGTGCGCCGACATTGAAGATGCCGGTAAAGAAGCCGAGGATGAACAGGGTCGGTGTCAGCAGCTGCCCCTGCTGGAATACAGCAACCAGTCCGAGGGCCGCAAAACCTGCCGCGGTGCCCGCGCAACCGAACATCGCGAGTTTCTTGCGCGAGGGTTTGAAGACGAGACTCAGCAAGGCCGTCACCAGCATGCCCAGCAAGATGCCGCTGCCCCAGATGGGTTGAAAGCGTGTCGTCTCTGTGATGCTCAGCGCAAAGACTTCGGCGCCGAAGACCTCGATGATGTTTTCCTGCAGGAAGATCGAGAAAATCGCGATCATGATGAAGGCGAAGAAACCACGCGTCTGCGGATTGCGCCGCAGCAGCTTCACGGCCGAGGACAGCGGATTGCCTGGCGGCGCCAGCGCGCGGGCCTTGACCCGTGCAGTCTCAAGTTCATCAGGACTCAGCCGCTTCTCCACGCCAAGCACGCCGATCACCGTGAAGCCGATGACCACGAAGGGCGTCAGGTTGTAGAGGCCCTGCATCGCCTCGGGCGTGAACTCCGGGCGCATCGCATTCATCACAACGGCGGCGATGATGGTGCTGAGAATCATGACCACCCAGATGACCGCGATAATCGCGCCTCGAGTCTCTTTCTTCGTGACCTCGGCGATCAGCGAGTGATAGGAGTCCGCGATCACGGCCATCGACAGTCCGAACAGCGTGAACAACACAATGGCGGCCAGCAGGCCGCCCATCGAGCCCGCGCCCATGGACAGGGTCACCGTTGGCAGCACCAGGAACAGCAGACTGGCAACTGTGCTGCCGGCAATCAGGTAGGGGGTCCGGCGATAGCCGAAAATCGGTTTGCAGTCAGCCAGGCGACCGATCACAACCTGGAAGGGGGCCACGAAATAGTGGATGGAGAGCAGCGTCGTGACCACGATGGCGGCGATGCCGAGTTCGAAGATGGCGACGCGGTTGAAGTCGATGGTCAGCAGGGCAAACATCCAGCCGACACCGACTTTCGGCAGCGCTATACGCAAGGTCCACAAAAACGCCCTGACGGCCTGCCACATGGATGTCTTCTCCCAGGATCGATGTAAACTTAATATTACACTATTAAGAGTATTGCAAGCTTGACACACGTTGGGGGTCCGAGGAGCGGTCGATGCATGTGCCGAATGTGCTAGCTTGGACAGGTGGAAAGTGTGAATCAGTCGCGCGCGGCGCGGTCCTGCAGACCGCACGCTAACGTCTTGGGTCCGCGCCGATTCCGGCCCTGGTAGATCTACGGTATGTATCCATGAAGACACGACGCGAGTTTTTGCGCACAGCGGCGCTGGGCGCCGTCATCCTGCCGATCGGCCCGCGCGCACTGGCCGGAGTCGAAGTGCCCGCTGAGGAGCTGCCACGCCTTCGTCCAGAGAGTCCCCAGGCGGTCGATGTGGGCTATGTCCAGGATGCCCGCAGGGCAGATGTGGCGCGTGGCTATCGATCCGGCCAGGCCTGCGCCAATTGCAACCTGGTGGCCGGTAACCCCAAGGCCGAATGGCGCAGCTGCGCCATGTTCCCAGGCCACGCGGTCGCCGCCACGGGCTGGTGTGGTCATTACGAGCCGGGGTCTGGTCCCAGGTAGAGCGCCGAAGCCGACCGCCGACGCGGCGGCCAGATCAGCGGGAACTGCTGCCGACCGCGACGATTGCGGGATCCGCAGGCTTGCCGTTGCTGTATTGCCTGAAATCCAGTGGCCGCACGAACCACATGTTGATGGCGCCGACCAGCGCCATCAATGCCACGATCCCAAACGGCACCAGGTAGGCACCGGTGTAATCTTTCAGCATGCCGATGCCGGCAATGCCCAGCACGGCACCCATGGTGTCGATGAAGATCACGAACCCAAGGATCTTGCCCAGTTCGCGCTGACCGAAGCTGGCCACACAGACCAGCTGGATCATCGTGAACGCCCCGCCGAAACCCAGTCCGTAGACCAGTGTGAACAAGGCCAGCTGGGGCACGCTGGTGGTCAGCGCTATGCCACCGGCCGGCAGTTCGAACAGCAGCAGGCAGCCGGCCAGCAGCACCAGGCTTGCGATGATCATGACCTGCTGTGGCGGGCGATGATCCGCCAGCCAGCCGAACAGGAACTTGCCCAGCACCGAGAATCCCAGTACCAGCGAATACAGCAAGGTCGCCTGGCGGATCGGCAGGCCTGCTTCCTGTTCGAGGAAAATCGTGATCTGACTGTTGACCGAGGAGATCGAGAACCACAGGCAGAAGGATCCGAACGCAAGCGCCCAAAGCGTGGTGGTGCGCATGGCCTGGCGCAGCGTCGCACCGGGCAGGGCCTCGGGGTCCTCGTGGCCGATCGGCACATGATCCAGCCCGTCTGGAAACTGACCGACGTCGGCGGGTTTTTCCTTGACGAACAGCAGCACGGCGGGCACCGGCAACAGCCAGATCAGCGCGGCAGCCAGGCCAAAACCCCAGCGCCAGCCGTAGTCGGGGCTGGCCACCAGTCCCGAGATCATGTTCGGCAGCAGGAAGCCGGCCAGGCTGGAACCGGCGACCAGCACGCCCACGACCATGCCGCGCTTGAGGTTGAACCAGTTCGACAGCAACACGACGTTGATCATCAGGCCGGCAGTGACCATGGTCACGCCAAAGCCCATGTGCAGCACGTACAGCTGCCAAAGCGCAGTGGTGAACGGATACAGCGAAGCGGTGATGGCCAGCAGTACGATGCCGAACTTCAGCACCCGGACGGCCCCGAAGCGGTCGATCAGCAGACCCGCGAGTGGCGCACTCAGGCCCCCGACCATGAACGTCAGCGCCCCTGCCAGGCTCACCTGGCTGACGCTTAAGCCAAAGTCCTCCATCAGGCGCGGAAACAGGTTCTGCGGCAGGTAGTAGGCCACGCCGTTGGTGAAGAAGTACGACAGCGTGGCGCCGCCGGAGACGATCCAGCCGTAGAAGAAGCCCTGGCCCGAGCGCTTGGCCTGCGGCATCGGGAAGATCAGTTCTTCGCGATATCGTCGAGCGTCTGTGCGTAGCGTTCGCCGGTGTCCTGTTCCTTGAGCTCCGAGATGTCCTTGCGCAGCAGGTAGAACATCCGGTCCATGAAGTCCTGGCGGCGCTGTTCACGCTCTGCCAGCGCTTCCTGGTCGAGTTCGAACATGTCGATCTCGCGCTGGAGAATCAGGTTTTTCTCATCGGCGATGCGCTCGATGGTGTCGAGTCGGTCGCGGGTCACGCACAGCTCGCTGGCCAGCACCATAACCATCGACATCAGCGTGTCGTTGGCGGGATCGTTGTAGAACTGCGGGCGCTTGCCGCGCGCATCGCGACGGACTTTAACCTGCGCACTCATTGCTTCACCTCCGGCTTGCGCCCGATCAGTACTTCCCAGCCCCCGCCAGGGGCGAACTCACCGCTCTTGAACTCCTTGGACTCGGTGTCCATTGCGGCCTCGGCGTTGCCGGCCTGGGCGGCGGCTGCCAGCTCCATGATCGCCATGGGCGCGGTGTCAAAGAAGACCTCGTCGCGACGAAAACCTGCCTTCTCGGCCAACTCGATCTGGTCGGCCTCGCGCATCGCGCCCCAGAAGGGCTCGTTGTTGTAGTAGGTCTCGAGATCCAGGATGAACTGCGAGAAGGTGTCCATCTTCGTGAACGGCGGCAGATCGGCATGGATCATGTAACCACCCGGCTTGAGCAGGCGGTAGCACTCCTTGAAGATGCGCGGCATGGCCTTGCCCGAGGTTTCGTGCAGCAGGATGTGGCTGACGATCAGATCGAAACTTTCATCTTCAAATTCCGTCTTTTCGGCATTGCCCAGCACGAAATTCACCTCGTGCCCAAGGCCCTTGGCTCGTGCATGCGCGTAGCGCACCAACGGTGCACCGATGTCCAGGCCATAGACTTCCGCGTCGGGAAACCGCTCCTTGTAGGGCACGGTGGAATGGCCGACCGAGCAGCCCATGTCGAGGATCCGCTTGGGCTTGAAATCGGGCAGGTTGCGCTGCAGGTAGTTGCACACCGAGCGGCCCATATCATCATTGTAGGGTCCGACGAAGCCCATGGCATAGAGATACACGCCACGGTCGTAGAGCGCCGCCACGGCCACATCATCCTCGGTGAACTCGTCGGCGTAGCCCCCGGGCATGCAGTGGATATCCAGTGCCGTGGCATAGCGTGGCGGCTTGAACGCAGGATCAATCTTCAGTGTGGCCTTGGACTTCGCCGACAGCGCGCGTGCGGTATCGATCAGCTCGGGCAGCTGGCGCTCGATGGAGGTCGTCACCGACTCCCAGATCAGTTCCTGGGCGACACGGTTGATACAGTTGTAATGCTGGAAGTACAGATCGCGTTCCATCGCCTTGCGGATATCGCGGCGATTCTCCGGGGCGCGCCCTTCGGTCTTCTCGAAAGCCTTCGCGGCACGTGTCTGATAGACCGTCTGCAGACCCGGCAGGATCTTCTGCTGGATGCAGTTTTTCAGGCTCTTGGAAAACTCCTGCCGCGAACGTTCATCGTGATTGGTCTTCGGCAGCACCGGATGATCGATCTGCTGAAAAGTATTGAGCATGACACCGGCCATGGGGAGTCCTCCGTAGAAAGTCAGGTCAGTCGGACGTAAATCACCCGACAATGGAAAAGTAAGTTAGCACGACACCCCGGGCGGGGTGGCGGGCTGCCTGCCGCCAGTGTCCGACTGGTGGATGAGGCCGCGATCAATTGCGCCCCCAACGCCAAAGCAGGGCTGCACCGGCCACATTCAGCAGCCCGGGCACGATACCGAAACTCAGCACGATGCCGGTCAGGGCCAGTGGCGATTGCTCCAGGCCGGCCACGGCCCGCTGCGAGTCGAAGCCGAATGCCGAGAGCAGCACACCGACCAGCAGCGTGCCGCCCAATGCGAAGGCGACCTTGTCGGCCGCGATCCACGCCGCTGAGTACAGGCCGGCATGACGTGCATCGTCTGCGGCGATGTCCGAGAGCATCGAGAAGCCGAGCATCGCCCAGCCGGAGTTGCCCACGGCGCCCAGGAACACGAGGAAGTAGATGAAATACAGGTGCGCCCCGGCCGACAGCGACCACAGCGAGTAGCACACGGCATAGATCAGTGTGGCGACGATGTAGGTGGGGCGCTTGCCGAAATGTCTGGACACCGCCACCCACATCGGCTGGGCCACGACGATACCGGCGCAGGCCAGCAGCACCACCACGCCGACCAGGTTGAACGCATCGGCGCGACCCATGTTGTAGATCAGGAAGTACAGCAGCGAGGCGTAGGCCATGCCGGCCCCGGTCAGCTGCAGCAACGTGGCACTCAGCAGCACGGAGAAGCGTGGCTTGGACAGCAGCATCATTGCCTCGCGGAAGGTCAACGTGATGCGCGGGGCCGTGCTTGTGACAAAGCCGCTCTGCCGTCCGGCCCGATGGGCGCCGAAGAACGCGACCAAGAGGGCGAGCGGACAGATGACGGCGAGCACCAGCGCCATGGTTTCGTAGGCATCCTGGCCACCCCCGCGGTACTCGATGATGGCAGGTGCCAGCGCCCCGGCGGTCAGGATCCCAACCGCCGAGAACACCAGCCGCCAGGCCATGATGACCGTGCGTTGCTGCGGGTCGGAAGACATCTCGCCGGCGATGGCGAGGTAGGGCACAGAGAAGCTCGCGAACACCAGCATGTAAAAGGTGAACACCATGACGATCCACGCGACCTGGATCGTGCTCGAGGCGTCGGGCACATGGAACAGCAGCAGCATGGCCACAGGTGCGCCCACGGCACCGCCAAGCAGCCACCAGCGCCGGCGTACGCGTTTCTGCCAGCGATCGGAGAGCACGCCCACCAGCATGTCGCCGCACACGCCGCACAGCAGCTTTGGTACGAAGATCGTAGCGCCGGCGATGAACGGCTCGATGCCCAGCACCGAGGTCATGAAGAACAGCAGCAGCAGCGAGGGCAGATCGCGGAACACCTGTCCGGCAATCTGGCCGACGCCATAGCCGACCTGAGAGATCAGATCTACTGAAGGGCGGCTGGCGGCGGGTGTGTCCACCGGGGGTACTGCCTGGGCGGGGTCCGACATCGATGTCCTTGCGCGAAATCAGGTTTCAGGGCCGACCCACCGTGTCCGGCCCGGCGGTATGATGACCGAGCCGGGCGCGCAGGAGCATGTCACGACAGGATGGGTTTAGCCGCCCGGGGCCACGGCGCTGACCGCAAGGCGGATATCCCTTGCCGAGTCTGACTGTGCGCCGTCGAGTTCTGGAACACTCCGAAGCCCATGTACCTGCAGCCAGAACCTGCTTCAATCCGGCGCCACTTCGCCACCGTGAAGGGGCGTCAGGTGCATTATCGTCGTGCCGGCAGCGGGCCGCCACTGGTGGTGCTGCACCAGAGTCCGACCTCCTCGGCAGAGATGGCCAGCCACATCGCGGCATTCTCGCGGCATTTTACGGTCATCGCACCGGATACGCCCGGCTACGGACTCTCCGACCCGCTGCCCCTGGCGCAGCCGGAGATGCACGACTACGCCGATGCCCTGGCCGAACTGCTCGATGTCCTGCAGATCGATGCCTGCGGGATCTATGGCACCCACACCGGCGCCATGATTGCCGCGGAATTTGCGAGACGCCATCCCGGGCGTGTCAGTACCGCCGTGCTCGATGGCTACGTTGTGCTCAGCGACGCTGAGCGCAGCGCGCTGCTGGCGAACTACTTTATTGACGTTGCGCCGCGCCGCGACGGCGGACACCTGGCCTGGTACTGGAGCCGGATCCGTGACCAGGTGCTGTTCTTCCCCTGGTATGACCAGCGCCGTGAGGCCCGCATGCGCTTCGATGTGCCGCCTGCCGAGGCGCTGCAGCCCTATGTGCTGGACCTGCTGCGTGCCGATCGGATGGGGACACCGGCTTACGCGGCAGCCTTCCGCTATCCGGCCAGCAAGCGCATTACCGAGTTCACCGCGGCCACCTGGTTGCTGAACTATGCGCAGGATGCGATCGCCGATCATCCCGAACGTCTCGAGCACCTGCCCGACTGCGTGCACAGGGAGCTGCTGGCCGACCCCGATGCGCTGATGGCGCGTGCGATCGAGCTGTTTACCGATGCGGCGCAAGGACTGCTCGAGCCACCGCCGGCGCCGGCCTCGCCACCCGCGGTCAACGCCGTCGATTACATCGATACGCCGCTGGGACCGATCTTGGTTCGCCGGCAGGGTGCGTCGGACGCAGCGCCGATGATCTTGCTGCACGCGCCAGGCATGTCTTCGCGCGAATGGCAGGCCTTGCCTGCCGGATTCACCGCCGCTGCGAGTCTGCTTGCGGCCGATCTTCCCGGCCACGGCGAGTCGCCGGCCGCGATGCCTGAGGATGCCGGCGTGTTGCTCGATGCGCTCGAAGCCGTTGTCGACGCGGCAGGCCCGGATGCCCGGGTGCTGGCCCTGAACGAATCGGCCTGGCTGGCGCTGGCCTTGCGCGCCAGGAGACCGTCGCTTGCGGTCATTCTGGTGGATATGCCGATGCCGCGCGACGAAGCTCAGCCCCTGCGGCTGGCACCTGATCTCGCGCCGTGTGACCATGGCGGACACCTGCTGGCTGCCTGGCAATGCGTGCGCGACGCCGAGCTGTTTCGTCCGTGGCACCGGCCGTGGCTGGCGCACGCGCTTGAGCATGATTTCGAACTTGAACCGGTGCGAATACACGCGCGTACCTTAGAGTTGCTCAAGGCGGCACCCACGCTGTCCGCCTGGACTTCGCTTCTTGGAGGGCTCGATGTACAGGCGCTTCTGAGCGTCGAAGGCACGCCACCGCTCATCGTCGCACGCCTTGGCCGCGGCGCCGAAGACGATGCGGACCATGCGGCGACACTGGCCGGTGGCTCAGCCTTGCGCTGGCCTGCCGCTCTGGCAGACTGGCATGCCGGTCTGCTGGCACGACCCTAGACACGACACGACCCTGGATTCTGAACCCGGCGCACACGGAGGCGCACGCCCCATGCAAACTCAACAACAGGTCGATCTCGACACGCTCATCAGCAGCCTGGTCGCCATCGTCGGCGCAGATCATGTGCTCACCGATGCTGCCGAGCTTGCGTTCTACGCCACCGACATTTATGCCGCAGGCAAGCAGCCTCGCGCTGTCGTCCAGCCCGCATCCACCGACGAGGTGGTGGCGCTTGCGCAGCTGGCCGGCGAGCATGGCCTGAGCCTCGTGCCACGCGGTGGTGGTGCGTCCTACACCGACGGCTACCTGCCCACCCAGGAGCACTCGCTGCTCATCGACACCTCGCGCATGGATGCGATCCTCGATCTCAATGAAGAGGACATGTATGTCACCGTGCAGACCGGCGTGCCCTGGGCCAAGCTCAACGATGCGCTCAAGCCCCTGGGGCTGCGCACACCGTTTTACGGTCCGTTCTCCGGTCTGCATGCCACGGTCGGCGGTGGGGTGTCGCAGAACAGCGTGAGTTGGGGCACCGGCACCTTCGGTGTGTCTGCCGAGTCCGTGCTGGGCGTGGAGGTGGTGCTGGCCGGCGGCGAGCTGCTGCGCACCGGCAGCTGGGGCACGGAGACCTCCACGCCGTTCTTCCGCCACTACGGGCCGGATCTCACCGGGCTGTTCACCGGCGACAACGGCGCCCTGGGCATCAAGACCGCGATCAGCCTGCGGCTGATTCGCCGGCCGCCTGAGTTCATTGGCCTGTCGTTCAAGTTCCCGGATTTCGACAGCATGCACCAGGGGATGACCGCGGCTGCGAAGCTGGGCATCAACACGATCAATTTCGGTCTCGATCCGACGCTGCAGCAGGGCCAGCTGGGCAAGACCAGCACCTCCGATGCGATGGCTGCCGCACTTGCCGTGTTCAAGACCTCGCGCAATCCCATCGACGGGCTGGTACAGGTCGCGCGCATGGGTATGGCGGGCAAGCGCTTTCTGTCAGCGCAGAACTATTCCTGCCACTACATCGTGGAAGGCATCGATCGGGCCAGTGTCAAGTCTTCCGCTGCGGCGATTCGAAACGCCGTGGCGCCCTATGGTGCTGAGACGGCCAATACGATTCCCAACGTCGTCTACGCGATGCCGTTTGCGCCGTTCTACAACGTGCTCGGCCCGAAAGGCGAGCGCTGGGTGCCGATTCACTGCCTGCTGCCGTTCTCGCGTGCCGTGCCCTTCCGGCGGGATCTTGAGCAGCTCTACGCGCGTCACGAAAACAGCATGCGCGAGCACAAGATCCAGTACGGTGCGATGTTCCTGAGCGTGAGCACCAACGCGTTTCTCTACGAACCGGTGTTCTACTGGGAAGACGAGCGCAATGCGTGCATCGATCGGATGGTCCCCGCCGACTACCTGGCGCAGCTGCCCACCTATCCGCCCAATCCACAGGGGCGTGCGCTGGTGGCAGAGATGAAGCAGGAGATCATCGATCTGATGCACCAGCATGGCGCGGCGCATTTCCAGATCGGCAAGCTGTATCCGTACCTGGCTGATCGCAATGCAGCCGCCGTGAAACTGCTGCGCGACATCAAGGCTGCGGTCGATCCGAAGCAGGGTATGAATCCCGGTGCACTGGGCCTTTGAGTGCAGGTGATGGTTCGAAAGTCATCGACATGAGCATGCAAGACGCCATCTCAGCGTTTCTTGGGCAGCGGCACAACCACTGTATTGGCGGCGTATGGACCGATGGCGAAAGTGCCACTACGCTGCCGGTCGAGAATCCGGCCACCGAACAGACAATCGCCTCGGTCGTGCTGGGCACCCGCGCCGATGTCGATGCGGCGGTGGTCGCGGCGCGCAGGGCCTTGAGTGGCCCATGGGGTACGCTGAAGGCCTATCAGCGTGCACGTATCCTGCTGCGATTCGCCGATCTCATCGAGCAGCGTGCCGAGTTCCTGTCAAACGTCGAGACGCTCGAAAACGGCATGCCACTGAGTCTGTCCATGGCCTCGACCACGGGCCTGATGCCCGAGCTGCTGCGCTACTATGCCGGCTGGTGCACGAAGATCACCGGCGAGACGATTCCAGCGGCGCCCGCCGGACGCGAGACTGAAGACTTTCTGGTCTACACGCAGCGCGAGCCCATCGGCGTGGTCGCGGCAATCACGCCATGGAATGCGCCGCTGAACATCGTGCTGATGAAGCTCGCCCCGGCACTGGCTGCCGGTTGCACCGTTGTGCTCAAACCCGCCGAGCTCACGCCCATGACCGGCGAGCTGCTGGTGCGACTGGGACACGAGGCCGGGGTGCCCGAGGGCGTACTCAATCTGGTGCAGGGCCTGGGCAGCGAGGTCGGTGCCGCGCTGGCCGAACACCCGGATGTCGACAAGATCAGCTTCACCGGATCCACCGAGATCGGACGCAGCATCGTGCGTGCCGCCGCAGGTAACCTCAAGAAGGTCACGCTGGAGCTTGGTGGAAAATCACCGATGGTGGTGTTTGCCGATGCCAGCCTGGAAGACGCGATTCCGACCGCGGCCATGGCCTGCTTTTTTCTGACGGGTCAGAACTGCATGGCCGGCACCCGACTGTTCGTGCATGAATCGATCCACGACCAGTTCGTGGCCGGCCTCGTCGGTGTGGCCCAGGCCCTGAAGATTGGTGACCCACTGGCACCCGATACGGTACTCGGCCCGCTCATTTCCGCCAAACAGCGCCAACGGGTGCTCGACTACATCGCCCTGGGTGAGCGCGAAGGCGCGACCCGCGCCACCCCTGAGCGCAACATCGACGGGCCGGGTCATTTCGTCGCGCCGGTGGTGTTCACCGACTGCCAACCGGACATGCGTGTCGTGCGAGAAGAGATTTTCGGTCCGGTGCTGACGGTACAGCGCTTTGCCGATGGTGATCACGAGGCATTGGCGGCAGTCGTCAACGACACCATCTTCGGACTCTCCGGCAGTGTCTGGAGTCGCGATATCTCCACTGCCCTTGCGTTCGCGCGGCGCATCGACTCCGGCCAGGTGGCGATCAATGCGCATGCGGCCGTCAGTCCGGAAACGCCTTTCGGCGGCAATCGCCAGTCAGGTTGGGGCCGCGAAATGGGCCGGGAGAGCCTGGATGCCTATCTCAAGACCAAGGCCGTGAGTGTGCGGCTGTGAGTTCTAAAACTACAGGACAGACCAATGAGTGAGTTGCTTGAGGAAGAGGCGCCGATCGCGGTCATCGGGGCCGGTCTGGGTGGCCTGAGTGTGGCCATCGGATTGCTCCAGAAAGGCTTTCGTGTGCGCGTCTATGAGCAGGCCGACGTGTTTGGCGAAGTGGGTGCCGGGATCTCGATATCGCCGAATGCGAGCAAGATTTTCGCCGCCTGGGGTCTGGGTGAACAGCTGGCAGCGATATCGTGCACGCCGCTCACCGGCACCATTCTCAATGGTGTGACCGGGGAGGCATTGCAGACCCAGGCGCTGGGCGATGCGCTCGAGCAGTTGTTCGGCTCGCCTTACTACCAGCTGCTGCGACCGCAGCTGCATGCCATGCTGGTGGATGAGGTGCGCAGGCTGGATGCTGATGCGTTCAGACTCGGGCATCGGCTGGTGGACATCTCGGGTCCTGATGATGCGCCGGTGCTCGAGTTTGCGAACGGTGCGAGCGCTGCCGCGTCGCTGGTCATCGCCGCGGACGGTGCGCGCTCCGTGGTGCGCGCGCGGCGATTCGTCGATGAGCCGGCGCGCTTTACGCGGCATATCGCATACCGCGGCGTGCTGCCTACCGAGAACCTGCCGGCCCGCTACCGTTAACCGAGATCGATGGTCTGGGTGGGTGACCGCTGCCAGCTGGTGCATTATCCGGTGGCCGACTACGAGGCACTGAACGTGGTGGCCTTCGTCAGTGATGTCGACTGGGATGTCGAGGGGTGGCACGAGCGCGCCGAACTCAGTGAGCTGCAGGCCGTATTCGCCGGGTTCTGTGATGAGGCGAAAGCCGTGCTCGATTACCTCACCGGCCATGAACTGTTCAAGTGGGCGCTGTACGATCGCGAGCCTGTTGATGAGTGGGCGCGTGGCCGGCTGGTGCTGATGGGGGATGCCGCGCATCCCATGCTGCCCTACCTGGGGCAGGGTGCGGCGATGGCCATCGAGGATGCCTGGGTGCTCTCGAGCGTGTTGGCCAACCACGAGCGCGTCGCTGCAGCGCTGGTCGACTACCAGCAGCGGCGCGTCGAGCGGGCAAAGTGGGTGCTGCTGACGTCGCGCGAGATGGGCAAGCGCTATCATGAACCCGGACAGGATTCGCAGCGATTTTCGGGAGATGCGGCAATGCAGACAGAAAAACTGTTTGCACCTGGACCGACGTCGTTACTGGCGTAGCCGCGATGATGCAGGCAATCAGGCGCCGGGGGCAAAGGACTGCGCTGGTCATCGCATTGCTGTGCCTGCCCGGCCTGAACCTGTTTGCGGATCCGCTGCATGATGCGTACTGGGAGGCCACGGTCGGCCATTGGCACGGACAAAGCACCTATCTCGATGGCGCCCTGGACTATCGTATCCGCGACTACCACTCTCTGGTGAGTATCCGCATCGACGGTGACAGGTACTTCGAGCGCGAGATCAAGTTCTACCCTGCTGATGTGGCTCGTCAGATCGGTGGCGCCCTGGTCCGCGACGGCGAGGGCCTGGAAGTGGTGGCCGAACAGGAAGGCGTGCTGACGGCCGGCTCGGCAAGCGTCCTGATCACGCGCCAGACAGCGCCGACCGCGATCGAAGGCACGGCTACAAGTATCATCGCCGTGGCTGCGGATACCGCGGTCATCAGGGTGGTCGTGCCCGGACAGGACGCCGATCCCTATCGCACGCTGATTACCATGCCCACGCCCGGGAAGCGACACCGCATCACCCTGGGCCTGGTCGATTCGCAAGCCAACTCAGCCGCAGCCGGGGCGGCGCCGGGCGATCTGCGGGGGTTCTCTATTTTTCGCGAGACCCGGGTGTCGGCAGCCGAACTTGAGCAGCTGCGCGCTGACTACCGGCAGCGTTACAAAATAGGCGCCGTGATGGCGCCGGACGGCGATGGCGCGAACGCGATCAGCCGCCTGGACTGAGGTCGGTCAGTCGGGGCGTCAGCCTTTGTCCAGCGCGAACCGCGCCACGATTTCGCACCAGGCATCGGGTTGCTCATCCACGATGTCGTGCGTACCGCCCTCAAGCTCGGCATAGGCGAAGTCCGGGCGCAGTTCGCGCGCCCGTTGGGCCGTGTAGTAGATGTCATCGCCGGTGTTGGTCAGGATCAGCGCCGGTTGGGTGATGCGCGCGATGGGCTCGGCGATGTCGTGTCCGAAGGCGGCGTGATGGCCATACCACTCCGTCTTGCCGGCCAGCAGCATCTGTACGATACCGCGATGCATGGCCTCGACGTTGGTCCAGCCGGGGGTGAAGAACACGCGTCGATCCCACAGCGCCTGCAGGTGGGTGCCGTCGGGCAGGATCTCGATGGGCGGGGCATTCTTCAGTGCGTTGCGGTATTCGTCGCGCTCGGCCTGCGTGAGCACCGGGGGGCCATTGAGAATCACGCGATGAATCAGCTCGGGTTCGGTGGCAGCCATTTCCGCGGCGATCGACGCACCCGTGTGATGGCCGAGCAGGGCCACGGGGGTGTCGCCCAGCGCGCGAATCGCTGCGACAAGCGCTGCGGCATAGTCGCCGATGCTGGGCGGCTGATCGGGCACTTCGGACATGCCGAAACCTGGCGTGTCCAGACCGATGACCGTAAGTCCCGCAGCGGCCAGGCGCGGGTAGGCTTCGTGAAACATCTCCGAGGAGCTCGGGCTCTGATGCAGCAGGACCAGCACCGGACCCTCTCCGGCGCGACGGTAGTGAATCTGGCCGTAAGGGCCGTCGACATAGCCGCGTGTGATGCGTGTGCCCATGGCAAGGTCTCCGTGCTCGAACCAACCCTGATAATGCGTTCACGCACCGCGCCTATGCTGTGCGCCGCAGGGTCTGTCCGATGCGTGAACACCGGGTCGATTGTCGGGTCATCGGCGCCACGCGGCCTGTGCCGCCAATCCATGGGCTGTGACAGTTACAATCGCGCCCATGGATAACACTCTGCAGCTCATTGTCGGCCTGGGTAATCCCGGTTCGCGCTACGAGCAGACCCGCCACAACGCAGGCTTCTGGTTTGCCGACCTGCTGGCTGACCGCGGCAAGGCCAGATTCGCCACCGAAAGCCGGTTCCAGGGCGAGCTTGCACGTGTGGTCCTGGTCGGCGAGGAAGTGCGCCTGCTCAAGCCTGCCACGTTCATGAACCTCAGCGGTCAGTCCGTTGGCGCCGTGGCGCGCTTTTTCAAACTTGAGCCCGGCCAGATCCTGGTGGCGCACGATGAACTGGATCTGCCGCCGGGTGCCGCGCGGCTCAAGCTCGGCGGCGGCCATGGCGGGCACAATGGACTTCGTGACCTGATACGCCACGTCGGCGCGGAGTTCTGGAGACTGCGCATCGGCATCGGTCATCCGGGACACCGCGACGATGTCACCGACTTCGTGCTTACGCGCGCGCCGGCCGAGGAGCAGACCCTGATCGACGATGCGCTCAGGGATGCCGCCGACGCGGTGGAAAAAATGCTTGCCCAGGGCGCCGAACGTGCGATGCATCAGCTGCACAGCCGTGGGGTAGAGGCCAAACCCTATCGCAAACCCAAGACGGTAGGGTAGCGCAGCCAACTCGCGCTCGAAGTCTTCAACCCGGAGCGCTCGAACCAGGAGAACCTCACCGTGGAATGTTCAGTCTGGATGGGTCGAATCGCTTTGCTGACTGGCCTGACCATGTTTGCCGGCGCCGCCGTGGCCGAACAGCCGCGCTTCGAGTTCACCCCGTTCGCCGGTTACCGCTTGAGCGGTGATCTCGAGAGCGCCAACGAAGATTTACGGGTGAACGTCGACGACGGTACCGGCTGGGGCGTCGATCTCGGACTCTACCGTGACGCACAGAGCTACTACCAGCTTCTGTACAGTCGGCGCGATGCTGATATTGCCGTGGTCGATGGCGAGCCACGCAGCCCTGACGTGCGCATCGAGTATTTCCACCTCGGGGGCACTCTGCTGTTCCCGCAGCCGCGCGGGTATATCGCATTCTTTTCGTTTACCATCGGCGTCACGCGTTTCGACGCGCGCAGCGCTGGCTACGACTCGGAGAACGAGTTCTCGGCCAGCTTGGGCGGCGGCGTGCGCTTCCCGCTCACTGAGCGTATCCACGCACATCTCGGTGCACGGAGCTACGCTACGTTTGTGGATCGCGACACGGGTCTGGTGTGCGTCAGTGATGGCGGCGGGACCTGCCTTATCAGGTCGACGGGCCGCACGTTCTGGGAAGTCGAGGGGCAAGCCGGCCTGACGTTTCGCTTTTAGCGTGACGGATCGCGGAAAAAAATAGGCCCGGGACGTTGCCCGGGCCTATTTCAAAGCACCTTAACCGGTGCCGCGACTCAGAGTCGGTAGGTCGCCGACAACATGTACTCCCGCGGCGCGAGCGTGATGAACCCGCCCAGTGCGCGGCCGCCTGAGGCGATCGTCTCCTCGCCAGTCAGGTTGCGCACATCGAAGCGCACCTCCCAGTTGTTGCCGATCTCCAGTCCAGTGTAGGCGCTGGTGCGGTGATAGGCACTGGTCAGGAAGTCCGTGGTGGCGCTGGTGACATAGCGATCCGTGCGAAAGTGATCCGCACCAATCTTGAATCGGCTGCTGTGGCCGCCGAGCATCATGTCGACACCATAGTCGAAGCCGATCGTGACGGTGTAGTCGGGATTCTGCGGCGGCCTTGGATTAGGCACATTGAACTCCGTGATGGCCACTGCCGGGGCGCTGGTCGGATCCAGCCTGTCGTATTTGGCGCCAGTGATCGCGCCATTCAGAAACAGCGCCAGACCGTCCATCGGCACGGCCGTGATTTCAAACTCCAGGCCCTGGATGGTGGCATCGCCGGCGTTCTGGACCGGGAAGCTGAGCAACCCGGGTGCGATTTCCACTGTCGCGTTGAGCGCCAGATCCGATATCTTGGCCAGGAAGTAGTTGGCATTGATGCGCAGCCGGCGATTGAACAGGTCGGTCTTGATGCCGGCTTCGTAGGTCCAGTTTGCTTCCGGCCCATAGGCCGTGCGCGCATCCTCGAGCCCGAAAAGTGCGATGCCGTTGTAGCCTCCCGATTTGAACCCACGTGCTGCCGACACGTACAGCAGCATGGTGTCGATGGCACCGGTGGGTTCGATGGTGTAGTCGAGTCCGAAGCGCGGCGTGATCTCGCTGTAGCGATTGGCCAGTGCCACCTCGTCGGTCGGTGCCCCGGGCACGAGCGAAGTGGGCAGGCGTTGGAACTGGATACCGAAGTCCTTGTCGTCCTCGACCCAGCGCAGGCCCAGCGTACCCTTCAACGCGGGGGTGAACTGGTAGTCAGCCTGCGCGAACAGTGCGACCGAAGTGGTCTTGGCCTGGATCTGAGAGGTCGAGGTAGGGGTGACTACACGCCAGCCGAACGCCTGGTCGCCGGTCTCGCGGAAATAGTAGGCGCCGGCGATGTAGTTGAGCCGGTCATCGAACGCCAGCCCCTGGATCTGGAGTTCCTGCGACCAGTGGTCGTTGTCGATCTTGGAGGCGCCAAGGATTACCCCGGCGCCGCTGAAGTCGGTGCTGAAGAAATCGTCAACCTTCACGTAACCGGTGATCGAACGCAGCGTCGCCGGCCCGAGATCGTATGACATGTTCAGCGAAAGTATCGTCTGCTTGGTCTCACCGCTCGGATTCTCCGTGATCGGCGCCGGGTTATTCAGTCCGCTGGGTGTGGCCACGCCGAAAAATGGCACGCCCGGCGGGGCAACCAGATCATCCGAGGTGAACTGGCAACGGGTCTCGGGCGGCAGGTCCGTGCAGTTCGAGGGCACCCCCGGCGTCGTGCGCGGCACCAGCTGCAGCGAATCGTTCTCGCTGCGCGAGTACGACATCGAAAGCACGGCGTCGAAGACATCGCTGCCCATGTAGCGCAGCTTGCCGCGCGTGGCGATGTTGCGCTCCTTGCCAGTTCGCTCACCGGTGACGACGTTGGTGAACTGCTTGTCCTTGTTGTTGATCTGCCCGGACAGCGAACCTGCCCAGTCATCCGACAGCGGCCCACCCACGCTCGCGCTGAGGCGATACTGGTCCCAGTTGCCGGCACCAGCGGTGACGATCGCCCAGGGATCCTGGTCCGGCGTGCGCGATACGTACTTGATGGCACCCGCCAGCGTGTTCCGGCCATACAGCGTGCCCTGCGGTCCGCGCAGCACCTCGACGCGCTCGATGTCGGCGAGCGTGACGTTGTTGCCATTCAGGCGCGCGACGTACACGTCATCGACGTAGATGCCGAATGGCGATTCGGCGACCACCAGCGAGGCATCCTGCTGCAGCGAACCGCGCAGCGATGGCGACAGGTTGGTTGGTGAAGTGATGTTGTTGGACATCTTCAGGCTGGGCACAAAGCGGGCCAGGTCGCGTGACTCCGTGACCTGCCGGTTCTGCAGTGTCATCTCGGAGATCGCGCTGACCGCCACGGGCACATCCTGCAATGATGCTTCGCGCCGCTGGGTGGTGACGACAATCTCTTCGAGCGTGCCGCGGGCGCTGGGCTGGCCGTCCTGCTGTGCCAGCGCCGGCGTCTGCGCGGCGATTGCGGCCAGTACTGCAACGCCCACGATTGAGTATTTCTGGTTTGTCATGATGGAATCCCCAGTGTCGGTATTTTTTAGATGCTGCGCTCAAGCGGTATTCGCGATAGCGCACGCCCCGGGGCAGGACTCTACCAGACTACGACACGACTGCCCTCACAATCGCCGCCCGCGGGGCGGATTGCTGCTCGCCGTGCGCCGGCGTGCCGGCCGTCAGCGGCGGGGCAGACTTACCGCTCCAGCTACGTCACTGTGTACGATATCGCCACTGCCCTTGCTGCGAACGGTCAGATCGCCGCCGACACCGCGCACGTCGAGATCGCCGGAGCCCAGTGTACGGACTTCTACGTTGCCGTCGATGTCGCGTAACCGGGCGTCGCCCGAGCCGATCGGGCCGATGGCCACAGAACCCCGGACCTCGTGCAGCCGCAGGTCGCCTGATCCGATGCTGCCAATCCGCGCATCACCATGTACCTGCGTTACGGTGACGTCCCCGGACCCGATATTGCCGATTTCCAGTGCACCGACGTTTTCGCCGACGATATCCCCGCTGCCCACCTGTACTCTGAATGTCCCGCTGATACCGCGTGCCGCCAGATCGCCGGACCCTACCACGGCCTCGAGTTCGGCAACATCGGATACGCGGGCATTACCGGAGCCCACCGTCAGGTCCACGGCCAGTGTGGTCGGGATATTTCCGGCTATCTCGAAGCGGCCGTAGTCGCTGACGCTGAAGAACAGAAAGACACGCATATGGCGGTTGGCTCGGCCGCCATGATCGAGTTCTACCTGGAGCCTGCCGGCATGCGGTCGAATCTGGGAGACGTTCAGCCCATCCAGCCGCTCCTGGCTGGAGGCGCACATGCGTACCCGCAGGACCCCGTCTACGTCATCCCGACCTTCAAGGCGCAGGGCGTCGGGCCCGATGCTGATCTGCAGCGTCGAGATGTCCGCCAGGTCAAGACGAAGTTCCTCGGTTCTTTCGAACTCGCAGGGCTGCTGGGCCGATGTGATTGAAGGGGCCAGGGCCAGCGCTGCTAGCAGTATCCTGATCATCGGTCCCTCCTCAAGCCCGTGTCGGGCGCTGTGCGTGGCCGGCGTCTAGCGGTAGCGGGCAAGTGTCCTGTCGAGCGTCTCGGCCCCCGGGCACAGTGCCGAAAAGGGCAGCGTGGCAAGTGGATCATGCACCGTATTATTCAGGCCGTGCATTTCTTCCCGGCCGGTCTCCACGTAGAGCAGACCGGTCAGCCATTCACCGGCCTGGATACGTTCGTGGATTTTCACGAATGCGCCATCCCGATCCGTGGGGTCATACTCCGGCTCAACCTTGCGCAAGGCAAGGTGACTGCCATCATGCAGCTCGAGTTCCATGCTGGCGCCTTCGTCGTAGCGTGCACGGATTTCCTCGGCGGGCGCGACGAAATCGGTATGCACCGCCGGATGATAGAACTGCCGGCTGAACGCATAGCTTTTGGTGGAATCCTCGTGATCATTGAAGGTGACGCAGGGAGAGAGCACATCAATGAGCGCAAAGCCATCATGCGACAGTCCGGCCTTGATCAGCGGCACGAGCTGTTCCTTGTCGCCCGAGAAGCTTCGCGCCACGAAGGTCGCGCCCGCGGTCAGCGCCGTGAGCACGGGATCAATTGGCGGCTGCATGTTGATCTCGCCCTTCTTGGCCTTGCTGCCAATGTCCGCGGAGGCCGAGAACTGACCCTTGGTCAGGCCGTACACGCCGTTGTTCTCGATGATGTAGAGCATGCGCACGTTGCGGCGCATGGCATGGCAGAACTGTCCAAGACCGATCGACAGTGAGTCACCGTCACCGGAGATGCCCATGAAAGTGAGTTGGCGGTTGGCGGCGGCGGCACCCGTGGCCACCGAGGGCATACGCCCATGCACGGTATTGATGCCATGGGACTGGCTGAGAAAATACGCAGGCGTCTTCGATGAGCAACCGATCCCCGAGAGTTTCACCACCCGATGAGGCGGTAAGGCCATCTCCCAGCAGGCACGCACGATCGCAGCCGTCACCGAGTCGTGTCCGCAGCCGGCGCACAAGGTTGATAGCGCACCTTCATAGTCGCGGCGTGTCATGCCCAGCGCGTTGCGCGTGAGTCCCGGGTGGTCGACGCGGGGCTTGGCGATGTAGGTCATGCTGCTGCTCCCTTGCGCAGACGTTCGCGTATCGCGCTCACCAGTGGGGCTGCGGCCATTGGCAGGCCGTCAAAGTGGCGGATGGACTCGAGCCTGCGGCCGTCGATGTCACACTCATTGATCAGCAGCGTGCGCAGCTGGCCATCGCGGTTCTGCTCGATGACAAACAGCTGCTCGTGGTTGTCCAGAAACGCCTGGACCTCAGGGCCGAACGGAAATGCGCGGATACGCATGTAGTTGCTGTGGATGCCTTCAGCGGAGAGTCGGCCTCGAGCTTCGCTCACTGCATCGTCGCAGCTGCCGATCGAGATCAGGCCCAGCCGGGTCTTGCGGCCGGCCTGGTGCATCACCGCGGCCGGTACAAGGCTGGCTGCGGTGGCGAACTTGCGCGCCAGGCGCTGCATCAGGCGCTCATACTCGCCCGCGTCCTCGGTGTAGCCGGCTGCCTCGTTATGCCCTGAGCCGCGGGTGAAGTAGGCGCCCTTGGGATGCGTACCAGGCAGACTGCGCCACGGGATGCCGTCGCCGTCGTCGTCGGCATAACGGCGGAACTTCTCGATACGCTCGAGTTCAACGGCGGAGAGGACCTTGCCGCGATCAGGCGTATAGGCATCATCCCAGCGCGGTGCCCGACACATCCAGTCGTTCATGCCGATGTCCAGATCCGAGAGAACGAACACCGGGGTTTGCAGACGCTCGGCCAGGTCGAAGGCCTGCACGGCCATGTCAAAGCACTCGGTCGGGTCGGATGGGAAGAGCACCGGATGGCGCGTGTCCCCATGTGAGGCATAGGCGGCGAGCGTGATGTCGCCCTGCTGCGTGCGCGTGGGCAGGCCCGTGGAAGGCCCTACCCGCTGCACGTCGAAGATCACCGCCGGAATCTCGGTGAAGTAACCGTAGCCGATGAACTCCGACATCAGCGAAATGCCCGGACCGCTGGTCGGCGTGAAGGCGCGCGCACCGGCCCAGCTGGCACCCAGCACCATGCCGATGGCGGCCATTTCATCCTCGGCCTGGATGACACAGTAGCGACGTTCGCGACTCTCCGGGTCGGCGCGAAAGCGCGCGCAGAACGAACGGTACGCATCCATCAGCGACGTTGACGGCGTGATCGGATACCAGGCACCGACCGTGGCGCCGGCATACACACAACCCAGTCCGGCCGCGGTGTTGCCGTCGATCATGATCATGCCTTCGGTGGCCTGCATCGGTGACACCCGCAGGGGCAGCGGACACTGGAAGTTCTCCTTGGCGTAATCCCAGCCCATGCGAATGGCCTTCATGTTGGCCTCAACCAGGCCAGGGCGCTTGCCGAAATTGTCCTGAGCCAGTCGCTCGATCACCGCCATGTCGATGTCCAGCAGTGCAGCCAGCGATCCGACGTAGACCATGTTCTTCATCAGGATGCGTGTGCGCGCCCCCTCGAAGTGCTCATTGCACATCTGTGCAAAAGGTACGCCCAGCACCGTGATGTCATCGCGCGAGAGCACATGCGGCCGCGGCCAGGTCGAGTCGTAGAGTAAATAGCCGCCGGGGGCGAGCTCCAGCAGGTCCTGTGAATAGGTCTGGGCATTCATCGCGACCATCAGGTCGATCCGCCCGGAACGGGCGCGATGGCCTTCGCGGCTGACGCGGATCTCATACCACGTGGGCAGGCCCTGGATGTTCGACGGAAAGTAGTTTTTCCCGGCCACCGGGATACCCATGCGGAAAAAACTCTTCATCAGCAGGCCATTGGCGCTGGCAGAGCCGGTGCCATTGACGTTCGCGAGCTTCAGTGTGAAGTCGTTTACGCGCTCCGGCGTTGCTTGTCGGGGCATAGCGGTTCCTCATCCGCAGCATAGGGAAGCCTGACGTGGCTTTTCTGCATGTCCCAGGCATCGGTGGGACAGCGCTCGGCGCACAGGCCGCAGTGCACGCACAGGTTCTCGTCTTTGACCATCACCCGGCCGGTCTGTTTCAGCGGTTCGGAGACGAAGAACGGTTGCTCGAGGTTGTTGGCCGGGGCCTTCAGGCCCTGGCGCAGCGAGTGTTCGTCGCCGTTGGGCAGGATACCCAGGCAATCCACCGGGCAGATGTCGATACACGCATCACATTCGATACAAAGACTGGCTGTGAACACCGTCTGCACGTCGCAGTTCAGGCAGCGCTGGACTTCCTGGGCAGCCTGCTCGGCGGCAAAGCCCAGCTCGACTTCGATATCCAGACGGCGGAAGCGCTTCTTGAGTTCCACATGCGGCACGAGGCGACGCTCGAGCGGGTCGAAGTCATTGGAGTAGGCCCACTCGTGCAGACCCATCTTGCGCGGCTCCATTTTCAGCGTGCGCGGTCGGCGCTTATCGAGTTCCCGACCCTCGCAATGCAGGTGAATCGACACCGCAGCCGTGTGGCCATGCGCGACCGCCCAGATGATGTTCTTCGGGCCAAACGCCGAATCGCCACCAAAAAACACACCAGGGCGGGTGGCCGCGTGGGTGGTTTCGTCCACCACCGGCACCTCCCACTTGTCGAACTCGATGCCCAGGTCGCGCTCGATCCATGGGAAGGCATTCTCCTGACCAATCGCCAGCACCACGTCATCGGCCGGGTAGAAGCGCTCGCCGGTTACGCGCTGCCCGGTGATCTTGCCGCGCTCGTCGAACTCGTAGGCCATCTGCTCGAAGACCATGCCGGTGAGCCTGCCATCCTCGACGACGAAGGCCTTGGGCGAGTGATTGACGACGATCTCGACATTTTCGGACTCGGCGTCCTCGAGTTCCCAGTCGGAGGCCTTGAAGAAATTGCGTGGCTTGCGCGCCATGACCTTGACGTCTTTCGCGCCCAACCGCAGCGCGCTTCTGCAGCAGTCCATGGCCGTGTTGCCCACACCGATGATCAGCACCCGCCGGCCGATCTGCTTGGTGTGCTCGAAGGCCACCGATTCCAGCCAGTCGATGCCAATGTGGATGTTGGCTGCCGCCTCATCGCGACCGGGCAGCTGCAGATCCTTGCCGCGCGGCGCGCCGCTGCCGACGAATACGGCATCCCAGCCTTCATCGAGCAGCGCCTTCATGCTGTTGATGCGATGGCCGAGCCGGATTTCGGCGCCCATACCGGTGATGAAGCCGATTTCCTCGTCCAGGGTCTCGGCGGGCAGTCTGAAGGAGGGGATATTGCTGCGCATCAGTCCGCCGGGCTTGCCGTGCGCTTCGAATATCGTGACCTCGTAGCCCAGTGGCAGCAGGTCGTTGGCCACCGTCAGCGAGGCCGGGCCTGCGCCGATGCAGGCAATACGCCGGCCATTGTTTTTCGCCGGTGCCTGCGGCAGCCGGTGTGCGACTTCGCCCTTGTGGTCGGCGGCCACGCGCTTGAGCCGGCAGATGGCAACGGGCTTGTCTTCGACGCGCCCGCGCCTGCAGGCCGGCTCGCAGGGCCGGTCGCAGACCCGCCCGAGGATGCCCGGAAACACGTTGGAGTCGCGGTTGACCATGTAGGCATCGGTGAATCGGCCCTGGGCGATCAGCCGGATGTATTCGGGCACATCGGTGTGGGCGGGGCAGGCCCATTGGCAGTCCACGACCCGGTGAAACCAGTCTGGATGCTGTGTGTCGGTGGGCTTCACTTCGGGCTGCAACCTGCTGCAGGACGCCGCCCTGAGTGTTGTTCTGCCACTAGAGCCGCATCGTTCATAGCCTGACTGCAAGAGTACCCGTTACGACGTGAAAAAACACGGATTTTCGGTTCCATGCCGTCACCGCAGAGTTCCTGGCGTTGCGTGATCGCCACGCATTGCATTCAGGTATGGGAAGTCGTTAATCTTGTCGGCCGCCGAAAGCCCCGAAAGCGGCGCGGCCCCCCAGACCCAGGCAGAATCATGGCCATCAAATGCGGCATCGTCGGGCTGCCCAATGTCGGCAAGTCCACCTTGTTCAATGCGCTCACAGCGGCCGAAATCGCCGCCGAGAACTATCCGTTCTGCACCATCGACCCGAATGTCGGTGTCGTGCCTGTGCCCGACCCGCGGCTGGCTGCACTGGCTGCGATCGTGAACCCGCAGCGCATCCTGCCGACCACGGTGGAGTTCGTCGACATCGCCGGGCTGGTCAAGGGTGCCTCGCAAGGCGAAGGGCTGGGCAACAAGTTTCTTGCCAATATTCGCGAGACCGATGCGATCGCGCATGTCGTCCGCTGTTTCGATAACGATGATGTCATCCACGTTGATGGTCGCGTCGATCCGATCAGCGACGTGGAAGTCATCAACACCGAGCTGGCGCTGGCGGATCTCGATACGGTCGAGCGCAACCTGCAGCGTGCCGAGAAAGTCGCCAAGACCGGCCAGAAGGACGCGCTGCTCAAGCGTGATTACCTGCAGCGCCTGTATGCACACTTAGGCGATGGGCATCCGGCCCGCAGTTTCGCCACCCAGGACGCTGAGCGCATGTGGCTGCACGAGCTGCACCTGCTCACGGCCAAGCCGGTCATGTATGTTGCCAATGTCAACGAGGATGGCTTCGAGAACAACGCATACCTGCAGCGCCTGCACGAGATGGCCCAGGCGGAGGGCGCCGAGGTGGTCGCCGTGTGCGCCGCGATCGAGGCGGAAATCGCCCTGCTGGATGAAACCGACAAGGCCGAGTTCCTCGCCGAACTGGGCCAGGACGAGCCGGGTCTCAACCGGGTGATTCGTACCGCCTACAGGCTGCTGGGCCTGCAGACCTTCTTTACCGCCGGCGAGAAGGAGGTGCGCGCCTGGACTACTCACCTGGGCGCCACCGCGCCGCAGGCGGCTGGCGAGATCCACACGGATTTCGAGAAAGGCTTCATCCGCGCCGAGGTCATTGCCTATGATGACTACATCAAACACCGTGGCGAGCAGGGTGCCAAGGAAGTCGGTCGGCTGCGTCTCGAGGGCAAGGAGTATCTCGTGCGCGAGGGTGACGTCATGCACTTTCGCTTCAATGTCTGAGCCGCTGCAGGTTTACGAGGGGAGGGCCGGGCTTGCTTGAAGCCATCGATCTGACCAAGCGCTACGGCGACATCGTCGCGCTCGACCAGCTGAACCTGAAGGTGGGTCCCGGAGAGATCTGTTGCCTGCTCGGCGCCAACGGCGCTGGCAAGACCACGACGATCCAGCTGTTTCTTGATTTCATTCCCCGTTCCGGCGGCGTGGCACGCATCTGCGGACATGACGTCGTCGAAGAACCGGTGAAGACCAAGAGCCTGCTCGCCTACATTCCCGAGGTCGTGAATCTCTACGGCTCGCTGAGCGGACGCGAGAATCTGGAGTATTTCTCCGAGATCGCGGGCGTGCGGCTCGCACGCCCGCAGTCCGATGAACTTGGCGCCCGGGCCGGCCTGCAGGAAGGCGTGCTGGATCGTCCGGTGTCCAGCTACTCGAAAGGCATGCGCCAGAAGATCGGCATAGCGATTGCGCTGGCCAAGGGTGCCCGGGTACTGATCATGGATGAGCCGCTGTCGGGACTCGACCCCAAGGCGGCGAACGAGTTTTCCACGCTGCTGAAGGACGTGGCGGCCGAGGGCGTAGCCGCGCTGATGGCCACGCACGATGTCTTCCGTGCCAAGGAAGTCGGCTCGCACATCGGCATCATGAAACGCGGTCGCCTGGTCGACCATCTGCCCACCAGCGATATCGATCATGCCGATCTCGAGCAGCTTTATCTCAAGCACATGCACGACTGATCATCCGCACCCGCCGGAGTACGCACCGACATGATTGCAGCCGTCGCACGCAAGGAGTTTCTGGAAATCGTTCGTGATGGCCGCCTGCGCTGGCTGGCGATCGCGTGCGTCATTCTGGTGGTGGTGTCGGCAGCCAGCGGACTGCAGGTGACGCTGACCCAGATCCGCGACCAGAACATCGCCAGCCAGGTCGATCGGGAAAATTTCCTCGCCCAGGGTGCGAAGAACCCGCATGCAGCCGCCCACTTCGGGCAGTACGCATTCCGCCCGGTCCTGCTGCCCGCGGCCATCGATCCCGGGGTCAATGCCTACATGGGTTCCATGGTGTGGCTCGAGGCGCATCGCCAGAATCTGCCGGAGTTTCGCCCCGCGGAAGATGGTGCCGATTTCGGTCGCGCCGCGCGCCTGTCAGTGGCCTGGGCGCTGCAGTTCATCATGCCGCTGTTCATCATCGTCATGACCTCTGCCGCCGTCGCGGGCGAGCGCGAGCGCGGTACGCTTGCACTGGCCCTCAGCCAGGGATTGCGGCTGCCGGCCATGCTGCTGGGCAAGGCCCTGGCAAGCGTCGGTGTGCTGCTGGCCCTGCTCTTGCCGCTGGCGCTGCTCGCGACCATCGTGTTCGCCATCGCAGTCCCGGGGACCGGGATGCACGGTTCGGGTCAGCGCCTGGGCTGGATGGCGCTGGGCTATCTGCTGTACCTGGTTGGCTTTGCCGGATTGGCATTGCTGGTCTCGCTGCTGGCGCCTAACAGGCGCAATGCGTTTTTTGCCCTCGTGTCGCTGTGGCTGCTGGTGACCGTGGCGGTGCCCAGGGTGGCCGCAGACATGGCCGCCACTGCCCACCCGACGCCGACACCCACGGAGTTCTGGGCGGCAATTCGGCGTGGGGAAGGCGGGGCCATGGCCGGCGTCAGTGCTGCGGAGCGCACCGCGACGGTTCGCGCAGAGCTGGCTACCGAACTGCTGGAGCGCTACGAAGTCGAGCGCGTGCAGGATCTGCCGGTGAACTTCACCGCCGTGCTGCTGCAGCGCCTGGAGGAAAAAGATGCCCCGGTGTTCGATCACAACTATGCGCGGCTTTGGGAGACTTACGACCGGCAACGCCGTTATCAGCAGCGTGCAGCGGTGTTCTCGCCGGCGATCGCCATCCGCGGATTGTCCGGCGGGATGGCCGGTACGGACCCGTTCGCCCAGCAGCACTTCAGCGCCGCGGCAGAACAGCATCGCCGCAGCTTTATCACGGAGCTCAACACGCTGCAGGCTGTCGAGGGCGCCGGCAGGGCCTTTTATGTGGCACCGGCCGACAGCTGGGCGGATATCGGGTTGTTCAGCTACGATCCGCCCCCGGCGTCTGAAGTCCTGAGCCGGCATCGTGGCGACCTGTGGCTGCTGCTGGCATGGGCGCTGTTGCCGCTGGGCCTCGCGCACTTGCTGGCGCGTCGCGCGCGGCCGTTGTCCTAGGTGCGTGCGGACATGCTGGGGACACTGATCCGGCACGATCTGCGGCTGCTTGTTCGCGAGCGCAGCGCCCTGCTGGTGGCCGTGCTCATCGTCGCGGCCGTGGTGTACGCGGTGTGGAGCGGCAGCAGCTGGAAAGCCGTGCAGCTCGCCGAGTTCGACGCCGCGCGCGCCGAGTACGAAGGCCTGATCGCCGCAGAATTATCCTCCCTGCAAGCGCTTCGCCGCGGCGAACTCACGATTGCCGATGTGCCTTCGGCGGGTCTGCCGCATACGGTGCAGGCTCAGCTACTGCAGCCGCCGGGGCCGCTGGCGGAACTTGCCATCGGTGAGGCGGATCTGCGGCCCACGCGGGCGACGATCACGGCAACGGGTCGCGCACAGGATATGTTTCGCTTCTACGAGGTGGAAAATCCCGCGCTGCTGGCCCTGGGTCGTTTCGATCTGGCATTCGTCATCGTCTATCTCGTGCCGCTACTGATTCTGGGGATGAGCTATAACGTGCTCTCGTCGGATCGTGAGTCAGGCGCGTTGGGCTTGCTGCTGTCACAACCGCTGACGGCTGCGCAGGTCGCCTGGGCCAGAATCGGTGTGCGCAGCGCGCTGGTGGTCGGCGTGTTGCTGGCGAGCATACTGGTCGCCTGGCTTGCGTTGACTCCTCGACCAATCGACCCACAAGCCCTGCCCAGGCTGGGGCTGTGGATGCTCGTGGTGCTGGCCTATTGCACATTCTGGGCCTGTGTCGCCGCCTGCGTGGTGGCGCGCAATGGCAGTTCTGACAGCAATGCGCTGACGCTGCTGCTCACATGGGCGACGCTGACGCTGCTGTTGCCGGCCACCATTGCGCTGCTGGCCCAGAGCGTCAGCCCAACGCCGTCGCGGCTGGAATACATCACCACCGCGCGCGCCGCCGAGAACGCAGCCAATGCCCAAGGCGGTGAACTGCTGCAGGGCTACCTGCTGGATCATCCGGAAATCGAGGCGACACGCGAGGATGCCGTGGCACCTTTCGTCCAGACGTTCGTGCTGGTGCAGCAGCGCGTGGAAGCAGCGGTGCAGCCGGTGAGCCAGCGCTTCGAAGGCCGACTTGACCGGCAGCAAAGGATTGCAGGCGCGTTGGCCTGGGTGTCTCCGGCGAGCCTGACCCAGTCGGCGCTTGCCGAGCTGGCCGGCAGCAGCCTGGCGCGGCACAGGCGCTTCGAGGCCGATGCGCGGCAGCTGCGCCGCGACTGGTTGACAGCTGTCGAGTCCCCGCTGATGGCCGGACGCAGACTCAGTGTCGACGAGTTCGAGGCGCTGCCAAGGCCGCAGTTCAGCGAGGTAACGTTGGGCCGGGTGGCCAGCGTTGTTGTACCTTCGATTCCGATGTTGCTGCTGTTCGCAGGGCTGGCGCTGGCCTTGGCGCGCACGGCCTTCCGGCGATTCGTGGCAGGCAGCACGAGTCCCTAGGCGGCTGCAAGACCGGGTCTGCCCACGAAGGCACCGCGTGCTGCAGTGCCGGCCTCCACGCAGTCGACCCGTCGCCGGTGCCTCAGACGTTCGCCCCCGCGCTACCCAGGCGCTTGCGCAGCACCGCCTTCTCCGTCTCCACGAGCGCATACAGCAGCACCCCGAAAGCAACAATCCTGAACCACTCGTCGGCGCCGATGGCAGTGGTTGAGAACAGCGTCTGCATCGGCGGTGCATACGTGAACAGCAGCTGCAGCACCAGCAGCACTGCCACCGAGATCAGCACCGGGCGGCTGCCCAGCAGGCCTTCACGGTTGGTCACCGGCGCCAGGATGTAGCGGCTGTTGAACAGGTAGAACACCTGGCCGATGACCAGCGTGTTGATCGCCGCGGTGCGCGCGAACTCAGGGCTGACCTGTCCGTCGGCCGTCAGCCACAGGTAGTGGCCGAAGGTGCCCGCCACGAGAATCGCCGAGACAAACACGACACGCCAGATCAACAGCGGCGTCAGCAGTGGCGTTTTCGGGTTGCGTGGGGGGCGCGCCATCAGGCCGGGTTCGGGGGGCTCGAAAGCCAGCGCCAGCGCCAACGTGACGGCCGTGACCATGTTCACCCACAGGACCTGCACCGGTGTCAGCGGCAGGGCGAGTCCCAGCAAAATGGCTGCGACAATGGTCAATGCCTGGCCGCCGTTGGTCGGCAGGATGAACAGGATAGCTTTCTTCAGATTGTCGTAGACGGTTCGGCCTTCTTCGACGGCGCGGGCGATCGATGCGAAATTGTCATCCGCCAGCACCATGGCCGAGGCTTCCTTGGAGGCCTCCGTACCCTTGATGCCCATGGCGATGCCGACATCGGCGCGCTTCAGGGCCGGCGCATCATTGACGCCATCGCCGGTCATCGCCACGACGTTGCCGCAGGCCTGCAACGCGCGCACCAGCCTGAGCTTGTGTTCCGGTGTCGTGCGCGCGAACACGTCCACCTCCGTGGCACGAGCGCCCAGCTCGCTGTCGGGGATGTCCTCGATCTCCCCGCCGGTCAGCGCTGTCTCGCCATCGCCAATCCCAAGCTCTCGCCCGATCGCCCGCGCGGTGGCGCTGTGATCACCGGTGATCATCTTGACGCGGATACCAGCCTCACGGCAGGTGGCCGCCGCCTCGATGGCCTCGCGACGTGGCGGGTCGATGATGCCGACGACGCCGAGCAGCACCAGTCCGCTGGCAAGATCGTCGGTTTCGAGAGTGTCGGCGTCCGATGCAGCGGTTTTGGACGCCAGCGCAAGCAGACGCTGGCCCTTCATCGCGATCTTGTGCATCGCCTCATCCCAGCGCGCGCGGTCGAGATCGGAGTCGCCATCGTGACTGCGCACCTGGCTGCAGGCGTCCAGCACAGCCTCGGGCGCACCCTTCATGATGATGAGGCGCTGGTCGCCGTCTTCGTGCAGCGTGGCCATGTACTTGTGCGCGGAATCAAACGGCAGGCTTGTGATGCGCGGATAGGCCTCATCATCGGCCTTCTTCTTCCTGCCGCCCTTCATCGCCAGTGCGATCAGTGCGCCTTCCGTGGGTTCACCTGAGAGGTGCCACCCTCCGTCCTTCTGCACGATGGCGGCCTCGTTGCACAAGGTACAGGCACGCAGCAACTCGTGCAGCACCGGATGGTCGTCGTCTGCCGAAACCCGCGTGCCATCGATTGAGATGTCACCCTCGGGTTCGTAGCCGACGCCCTCGACCTGGTAGCGGTGCTGATCGGTGAGCACGCTCTGCACCGTCATCTCGTTGCGGGTGAGCGTGCCGGTCTTGTCCGAGCAGATGATCGTAACCGCGCCCAGGGTCTCGACGGCCGGCAGGCGCCGGATGATGGCATTGCGCTGTGCCATGCGCTGCACACCGATCGCCAGCGTGATGGTCATGATGGCTGGCAACCCTTCGGGGATGGCCGCAACCGCCAGGCTGACGGCGGCCATGAACATCTCCAGCGCTGCGTAGTCCCGCACCCACAGTCCGAAAGCGAAGGTGGCGGCGGCGATGAATATGATGGCGGCGCTGAGCCAGCGGCCGAACTCGCCCATCTGCCGCAGCAGCGGCGTCGTGACGCTCTGCACGTCGGAGAGCATCTCGCTGACTTTGCCGATCTCGGTGGCCGCCGCCGTGGCCACGACGACGCCCTGGCCGCGACCATAGGTCACCAGGGTGCCCGAGAATGCCATGCCCAGGCGATCGCCCAGATCGGCATCCGCCGCCGCCGGCTCGGTTTCCTTGTCGACCGGTACCGACTCGCCTGTCAGCAAGGCCTCATCGATGCGCAGGCCCTGCTGTTCCAGCAGGCGCAGGTCTGCCGGCACGCGGTCACCGGACTTGAGCACGACGATATCGCCGGGCACCAGCTCGGTCGCCGGGACGCTGATGCGCTCGCCATCGCGCAGCACCATCGCCTTGGGCGACAACATGGCGCGGATCGAGTCCAGCGCACGTTCGGCCTTGCCTTCCTGGATGACGCCGATCAGGGCGTTGATGATGACCACGGCAAGAATCACGCCGGTGTCGATCCATTCCTGCAGCAGCGCCGTGCCCACCGCGGCAGCCAGCAGAATATAGATCAGTACATTGTGAAACTGCAGGGCAAAGCGCTTGAGCCAGCCATCGCGAGCCGCCGCCGGTAATTCATTGCGCCCGTAGCGTTCAAGGCGCTCTTCGATCTCCGCGGTCTCCAGCCCCTCGGCTCGCGTTCCCAGAGCGTCGAGTACCTGCTCGTGATCCAGAGTGTGCCAAGGCCTGGTATTTTCCTGCTGGCCGTCTGCCGAGTCGCCCATCAATTCTTCCCTGATGTCAGTCTGCTTCCTGGCAGTGTCCCCGGCTGTGAATGGCGGCCGCGATACGCCCGATGCCCTGCATATAGGCTGCGGTGCGCAGTGACACCTGCTCTGCGTCGGCGAGGTCCATTACGCGATCGGCTTCCGCAGTAAGGCGCGCGTCGAGCCTGCGATTGACCTCTTTTTCGTCGAGATACTCGCCCGTGCGGTTCTGCACCCACTCCAGGTGACTGACGATGACACCGCCGGTATTGGCCAGTACATCCGGAATGACCACTATCTCGCGCGCGGTCAGACACTCGTCTGCCTGGCTGGTGACCGGGCCGTTGGCGATCTCGAGTACGACCGTGGCCTGCACGTCATCGACATTGTCCTTTTTCACCTGGTCTTCCATGGCTGCGAGCACCAGGATGTCGACGTCGAGAGAGAGGATGTTCTCGGCATCGAGTTCCTTCGTGCCCTTCTGTGCACAATGCATGGGTTCATCGCAGTACACCAGCCCCTTGAGTTCGCGGCTGCGCTGTTTTTCTTCCCAGATGGGGCCCGGGTCCAGACCATCAGGGTGATGCAGGGTCCGGCTGGAATCGGCGAGCGCGACGATGCGGTAGCCGCGCTCATGAGCCAGCTTCGCGAAGTGGTAACCGGCATTGCCGAAACCCTGCACGGCGACAGTCAGGTCCTTGGGCTTGCGATTCTTTCGCTTCGTCCAAAGGTCCAGCACGGTCAGCGCACCGCGGCCCGTGGAGGCGATGCGTCCGGGCGAACCGCCCAGCGGGAGTGGCTTGCCCGTGATGACAGCGGGCACCTGGCGGCGAGCGATGGTTGCGTACTCGTCAGCCATCCAGCCCATGATGGTCTCGTTGGTGTTCAAATCCGGTGCGGGGATGTCACGGTCAGGGCCGATGACGTCGGCGATCGCGCGCAGGTAGCCGCGCGACAGGCGCTCGAGTTCGAGCGGCGAGAGCTTTTTCGGATCTACGCATACACCGCCCTTGCCGCCGCCGAACGGCAGGCCGACCACCGCGCACTTGACGGCCATCCAGAAGGCCAGCGTGGTCACCTCGCCCTGGTCGACGCCGGGATGGAAGCGGATGCCGCCCTTGGCGGGGCCGCGAATGGTGTCATATTGCACGCGCCAGCCGCGAAACACCTCAAGCGCCCCATCGTCGCGGCGCAAGGGTATCGCCACCTCGAGCGAGAGCACCGGTTGGGCCAGCCGTCTGCGCACCTCGCCATTGGCCCCCAGGCGCTCGAAAATCGCTTCCAGGCGTCCCAGCGCGTCGCTGAACAGGGCAGCGCCGCCGGTCTGCTCACTCATCTCGTCTCTCCTGTCGCCGGACCGTCATGGTGCCGCATGGCGGCATGGTGCAGACAGGGTCCAGACTATCACCGTGGGCTGCAAGCCCGCGGCGCGGGCAGATCGGCGGAGTTGAGCGGTTTTCCGTAGGAAAAATGGTTGCCGGGACGAGGACTTGCTTGACAGCGGCCGGTGCGCGCCGGAAAATCTGCGGCCCCTCACATGCGCGGGGACCGCCACGTGGTGATGTAGCTCAGATGGTTAGAGCGGCGGATTCATAACCCGCAGGTCGGTGGTTCAATTCCACCCATCACCACCAATTTC
>JAFIFN010000150.1 GCA_020832005.1 Gammaproteobacteria bacterium
ACATGCAGATACTCGGCACCGCACTCGCGCGTGACTTTTTCGCCGAACTCGCGCACACCCAGGGTCTGCCCGGTCACACCATCACACACGGCCCCTGTGGCCGGAAACACGGCACGTTCGCGCACCGCCTCCCAGACGCCCAATGCATGCAGCACGTGCGTCGCATTGGGCGTGATGGTCAGGCCGGCACCGACTTCCGCCAGCTGCCGCGTGCGCTCGCACACGCGCACGTGGTGCCCTGCCCGCAGCAGACCCAGCGCTGCGGCCAGCCCGCCGATACCGCCGCCTGCGATGATGATGCGCAGCTTGTTCACGCCATACGTTCCCTGGAAACCCGTTTGGTCGGCGCCAACGATACCGGTGCCACAGCGCACCCGCCAGCTCTGAAGCAGCACCTTTGCCAGCCATTGCGCTTGACGGCTGCGCCGGTGACATCGAAGCTAGGCCGCGCCCCAGCCTGAGCGCCTGCCATGCCCCCGATCCAGAAGACCTCCAACGTACTGACGCTGCTGTCCTGCCTGCTGCTGGCCGCATGCAGCACCCCATCGGATAATGCGCGAGAGTTTCGCGTGGCCGGCAGCTCGCCGCCGAACTCGCCCTGGTCCATGCAGTGGCAGAGATTCGCCGAGAACCTCGCAGCTGCTCCGGATATCTCGCTTGAACCTGCGCTCTACGTGCACGGTCAGCTCGGCGATCCGGAACGCAGCATCCAGTCGCTGCGGCGCGGACGGGTCCAGCTGGGCGGATTCCCGCTGAGCGCGGCCGCCGCGCTGGTCCCTGAAGTCGCCCTGCTGCATGCACCCTTCGTGTTCAGTTCGGAAGCCGAGGTCGATCATGTCATCGATCATTTCCTGCAGCCGGCCTTCAATGAGCTGTTCGAAGCCCAGGGCGTGACTGTGCTGAACTGGACCGAGGCCGGCTGGAATCATCTCTATGCCAGCACCCCGATCCGTACACCCGAGGCGCTGGTGAATTTTCCAATCCGGACACAACCGACGCTGGGCTCCCGGGTGATGTTCAGCACGCTGGGGGCCGACGTGAGGCCGATCCCCTACAGCGATCTGCTCAGCAGCCTGCAGACGGGCCTGGTGCGCGGGGCCGATGGCAATCTGGTCATGTATTTCGCAGCCGGCCTCGTCGATGAGGCGCCCTACCTCACCCTGACGGGGCATGTCTTCGAGGTCGGTGTGATCCTGGCCAACAGTGCCTGGTGGCAGTCACGCTCCGAGGCCGAGCGCACGGCCATCCACGCAGCGCTGGGGCCGCGCACACGCCTGCGCGCCGAGGTCGCCGCCCAGGCCGACGCCCTGATGAACGCCGCCGTCACGGCCCAACGCGTCGAAGTGCACACACCCGATGCATCGGAATTGCGCGCATGGCGCGCCGTCGGCCCCCGCGTACGCCAACGACTCGTGCAGGAAATCGGCGGCGAGGCCGCCCGTATCGATGCCCTGATCACGGCCGGTCAGCGATCGTTCGCCACGGCAGATCGCGTGCAGTAGGATCGTTGGACATATGCGTATCGTTGCCCACACCTGCTCCAATACCGAAATCGTCTGCGCCCTTGGCCGCGGTGACTGGCTGGTCGGCGTGGATGATCACTCAGATTATCCCGCCGATACGCTGGCGACGCTGCCGCGGATCGGCGCGGATCTCGACGTGAACGTCGAGCGCATCCGCGAACTTGAGCCGGATCTGGTCATCACCTCGCTGACGGTGCCGGGCCATGAACGCTGCCTCGAGCGCATCATCGCCGCAGGCTTGCCCTACATCGTTACCCAGCCCACGAGCCTGGCCGATGTTGCTGCCGATATCCGCCGCATCGGTGAGGCCCTGGATGCGCGCACGGCAGCGGAAGCCCTGGCCAGTGAGTTCGATCGACTGCTGGCGAACCCGGCGCCACCGGGCCCGGCCGTGCCGATCCTGGTCGAATGGTGGCCGAAACCGGTGATCGTTCCGGGCGGCAGGTCCTGGGTCAACGAGATGCTGCGCCTGGCCGGCGGCTGCAACCCGTGGGCCAGCCATGACACCGAGAGTATCGAGGCCACAACGGCGCAGGTGCGCGAAGCGGCGCCTCGGGCCGTGATCATGAGCTGGTGCGGCGTCACGGAAGATAAATACCGGCCGCATATCGTACGCCGGCGCGAGGGCTGGGAGGACGTGCCGGCGATCCGCGACGACCGCATCTTCGCCGTCAGCGAGGCGTGGCTTGGCCGGCCGGGGCCGCGTCTGCTGCAGGGCATCGAGCGATTGCGTGACATCGTGACCACGCTGCGCTGAAAGGTTGCGTCAGTCGTCGCGCTTGTCCTGCGAGATGATCGTGATCGGAAACGGACGCGTGACCTCGCCGGTGTAAAGCGAGCGGTGAGGGAACGGTATCTCGATGCCAGCCGCATCAAACGCTGCCTTGATCTCGGCGGTGATGGAATTGCGCAGCGGCAGGAAGCTTTCGCGCTTTGCCCAGACCGAGAACTGGATATCCAGCGAGGAATCACCGAAACCGGTGAAAATGAACAGCGGTGCCGGCTCGTCCAGACACAGCATGTTCTTCTCGGCCACCGCCATCAGCACATCGCGCACGGCGTTGATATCTTCCTTGTAGGCGACACCCAGGACCAGGTCGAGCCGGCGGATGGCAAACCGCGTCAGCGTGGTGACCTCGCTCTTGATCAGCGTTTCATTGGGAATGCGTACGAACAGGTTGTCGAAGGTGCGAAGTTTTACCGACAGCGCATCGATGGACAGCACCTCGCCGGTCGTGTTGCCGATCCGGATGACGTCGCCCACCGAGAACGGCCGCTCACCGATCAGGAAAAGCCCGCTGATCAGATTGGAGGCCGAGGTCTGCGAGGCGAAACCGATGGCCACCGTGAGCACACCGGCGGCACCCATGAGCACGGCCAGGCTGAAACCGAGTTCCCGCAGCGCGGAGGCCACGAACAGCGCGAGAATGATGTAGAAGGCCAGACGTCGGAACAGCTGCAGATGATGCTGAGACAGGCGTTTGCCGGCCACGCGCAGCACCAGCCGTGAAGCCAGCGTGGCGAACAGCACACCGAGCACCAGCAGCACACCGGCGCGAAACAGGTCGACGGCTCGTTCACCCGTGAAGATACCGTGCAGCATGTCGAGCATGGCTAGTCTCCGAACAGCAGGCTGAAGGCGCGCACCAGTCCCGCGCGGGACTGCGCCTGGCGCGGCCCTGAGAGCAGGCTGACTTCGCCGGCATTCGCCGGCGGTGCGTCGTCGATCTTCAGGGCCGCCATATCCGAGTCACTGCCACGCTGCAATGACACTCCCTGCGTCCACAAGCTGCCATCCGCTGCCCCATAGACCGACAGCAGCGGCACCGGCAGATTGACTTTCTCCAGCGGCAAAACCGTGGGCGCGGCATTACGGATGGTTAGCGGTGTAATGGCCCGATGCACACGCCGTGGCACCTCGGCGAGCTCGTGACGGGCATGGGTCTTGCCCGAATAACACAGCTCGCCCTCACGCGTGGACGGGCCGAACCAGGTGTCCGACAGGCGCAACATGGGCAGTTCCTTCAGTGTCACGCTCGGATCATCCAGCTCGATGCGCAGCGTCACCGGCGTGGACAGGTACATCGTGGTTTCCTCACCGGGCGGCAGGTAGACGAGCTGACGCGGACGGATCACCACGGAACGGTCTGCCAGCAAGGGTGTAAATCTCAGGCCGTCACTCGACCCGGCGTACAGGAAACGCTCCAGACCCTCGTCCTCCAGCGCACCCGCGCGCAACACCAGCTCCGGGACCTCAGGCGCGTCGGCTTCGTCTATATGTTGACTGGACAGCTGCCATTCACCGCTCGCATGATGCAACGCCAGCGTCAACGAGCCGAGCTGGCAGCTCAGCGTATGCCCTGATGGGACGCGTCGCGGCAACCACCAATGGCCAGTGCCTGCGCTTTCGGGGTTGTTATTCATGGTCGGTGTTTCCATTGCGAACGCCCTGCGCGCACGGGGGATGCCGTATTGTAGTCGATGAACCGGAACAGATGATGCCAGGCACGGGCCTGCGCCGGAGCATATCGACGGGGACAGCCGTTGCCCGGCGTGCTACCGTTCGCGGTCTTTAATGAATACCATCACGAGCGCGCCATGAGCAGCCATCCGCCCGACCTCGCCCTGCCGCTGGATGAAGACGAACTCGACGAGCTCGAGAACTATCTGAATTCGGAGTCCCTGCCCGAAGACACGATGCCCCTGGCGACATTGCACGGATTTCTGACCGCCATCGTCGTAGGGCCATCCCAACCGGTCCCGGAACTCTGGCTTGCCCGGATCTGGGGCGATGTCGAAGCCGATGTCGCGCTGTTCGACTCTGAAGCCCAGGCCCAGCGGATCATGAACCTGGTCTTCCGGCTGCTCAATTCCATCGCACTGGAACTCGCCGAAGACCCGGCGGCTTTCGAGCCGATTCACGCGGCGGCGGAAGAAGATGATGAGGACGTGGTCCTGCCCGAGTTCTGGTGCGAGGGTTTCATCCGCGGCACCTTGCTTGACCGGGACGGCTGGCAGCCGCTGTTCGACTCGCGCGAAGACGCTCTGCTGGTATTGCCTATACTCGCCCATGCCGTCGAGCAGGACCAGTTCGAAGCCGAGGTCAGCGGCCCCACCGAGCTGTTCTGGACCAACGAGGGTCTGGACATGATCGCGCAGTCCGCGGTCGCCCTGCATGCCTACTGGTCGGGCCAGCGCGCAAGCTGAACCGACGCTGAACCTGCCGCAGGGACAGGCACCGGATCCACGCTGCGGTGTTTGCGGATGCCCGCGGGAATCCATCCGGCTATACTGGACGAAATCAGTGGAAGTCACTGGTGCCCGTGGAGGGGCAACAACGCAACGGAGCTTGAACCATGAAAACACGACGTGATTTTCTCAAGGCGGCCGCCATCGGGGCTGCCGTCATTCCTGCAGGCAGTGCGGCATTGCGCAGTGCCCCGGCCGCTGCCGATGAGCTGCCGCGCCTGAGTCTCGATGATCCTGCAGCCGTCGCACTGGGGTACGTGCATGACGTCGCGGACGTCGATACCAGTCGCTTTCCGCGTTATGAAGAGGGTCAGCTTTGCAGCAACTGCAACCTGATCTCCGGCGATGCGGATGCCAGCTGGCGGCCGTGCTCGATCTTCCCGGGCAAGCTGGTTGCCAACGATGGCTGGTGCAGTGCCTGGGTGCCGATGAACTAAAGGCCGGCCTCGCGCTCAATCGAGGGTCTGCGTCACCACAATGCAGGGGCCGGTTATATCCGGCCCCTTTTCTTTCGCGCCTGCGATCCGGCCGGGCCGCAGTCCCACCAACACCGGATCACCCCAGTTCGCGCCGCTGGAAAAGATAGTGCGCGACGAACCACTCGCGGCCGCCGGCGTAGCCGAAAAGTTCGGCGACAGCGAGAAAGAACATGCGCCATCGCTGCAGCCAGCGTGCAGCCTCGGCTTCACCGTAGACCTCGGCAAAAAGCTGCAGGAGCTCGGCACGCGATGCATCCAGGCGCGCCAGCCATGCATTGGAGGTGCGCTCGTAGTGGCGACCGTCCACTCGCCACTGCCGCAGCAGTGACAGATCCTCCTGGAAGTAGGCGAGCATGGATTCTGCGGGCATCACGCCCCCGGTGAAGAAATGCTGAGCCATCCAGTCGTACTCGCCCTGGGTCTCGAAGGGATACAGGTATTCGCGGTGACAGAAGATGTGCACGAACAGCTGGCCACCGGGGCGCAGCCAGCCACGGATCCGACGCAACAGCTCGCGATAATTGCGCATGTGCTCGAACATTTCCACGGACACAACGCGATCGAACTGCTGATCGATCGCGAAGTCATTCATGTCCGCAGTAATGATCTGCAGATTGTTCAATCCGCGCTCGCGTGCCTGCGCCTCGATGAACTCGCGCTGGCCGGCGGAGTTGGACACCGCCGTGATGCGACTGTTCGGGTACTGCCCGGCCATCCAGAGCGACACTGACCCCCAGCCGCAACCCAGCTCAAGGACGTCCTGGCCGTCGCTCAGGCCCGCACGTTCGCAGCTCAGGGCCAGCATTGCGGCCTCTGCCTCGTCGAGCGACTGCACACCGGAGCGCCAAAGGCAGCAGCTGTACTTGAGATGCCTGCCCAGCACCCGGCGGAAGAACTCGGCCGGTACCTCGTAGTGCTGCTCGTTGGCAGCATCCGTGTGCAATGCCAGCGGGCCTTCGCGCAGATCCGCAAGACGGTCCTGGAACTGCTGATGTTGTGCCTCGACACTGTCCAGCGACTCGCTGGCCAGCCGTGCCGCCATCAAGCGGCGCATTCCCAGGCGCAGCAGCGGATCCGGAATCAGGCCGCGTTCAGCCCAATCGATGATCATGCTCATGTATCTCTCCCAAGCCTTGGCGGCGCATTCTGCCACGGATCGTCCAACCCGCGTGGGTCGCTGTGAATCCGCAGGTCGGCATATCACGTAATCACAGGGGCCACCCCTGAACGGCGGCCGGTGTCGTTGACGCCCCGCGGCTCGGGTGGCACTGTGGACTGCCTCCGACAGGGCAGTCGGGAATACCGGCGAGGCCAAAGGAGTGCGTGCCGTGGCAAGCAACTGGAAAGTCGAAATGAATGGCGAAAAGCCCACTGAAGAACAGGCCCGCGATGCCGTGCGCACCCTGCTGCGCTGGGCGGGCGATGACCCGGAGCGCGAGGGTCTGCTGGATACTCCCGACCGGGTGGTGCGGGCTTACGGCGACTGGTTCGGTGGCTACGAGCAGGATCCGGTGGATTTTCTTGCGCGCACGTTCGAGGAGGTCGAAGGCTACGACGAGATGATCGTGCTGCGCGACATCACCTTCGAATCGCACTGCGAACACCACATGGCGCCGATCATTGGTCATGCCCATGTGGGGTACCTGCCGACCAACAAGGTCGTAGGTATCAGCAAGCTCGCGCGCGTGGTCGATGCTTTCGCGCGACGCTTCCAGGTCCAGGAAAAGCTCACCGCGCAGATCGCCAGCTGTATCCAGGAGGTGCTCAAGCCAAAGGGTGTCGGCGTGGTGATCGAGGCCAGTCACCAGTGCATGAGCACGCGCGGGGTACACAAGACCGGCGTATCGATGGTCACCAGCCAGATGCTCGGCGCCTTTCGCGACGATGCCCGTACGCGTGCCGAGTTCCTCACCAACGTCGGCCGCGCGCGCCTGGGCTAGAATGCGAACGCACTCCTGGCCTTCGCTGCTGGTGTTGCTGTGCACCGCGACACTCGCAGCTCAGGCCGGCCGGGCGGCCGATGCTGGCGCAGGGGTCAGCAGCCTGTCAGTCCAGTTCGCTGGCAGCGACCTGGCATTGGAGCTGCGGGGGTCATCCGAAAAATTCTTCGGTTTTCACGGTTTGCCCGTGGACGACCACCAGCGCCAGCTGGTGGTCAGTGGCGCGGCACTCCTGCGCGACGCCGGAACGATGTTTCGACTCCCGCCCACGGCAGGCTGTCGCATCGTGGAAGTGGCGCTGGCCGGGGCGGTGCTTGAGGCCTCCGGTCAGGCCGGCACTTACATGCCCGGTCCGGCCCTGGAGAGACTGCGCGAGCGCGATGTGCCCTTGGGCGGCCGGTCGGGGGGGGGGGGGGGGGGGCTGGCGCCGGACACCGCATCTGTTGGTGCATCCGCTGATGACCCGGCATCCGAAGGCGGCGGCATCCACGCCGACTACCGCTATCGCTGCAGCCGCCCCGATGCGCTGGACCAGATCGCAGTCCAGGTGTTCACCAGCTTTCCCGCCACAGGCGTGATGAGCGTGACCGTCTCTCATCACGACGATAGCGCATCATTCGAGATCGACGCCAGCTCGCCACTCATCGAACTGCGGGATCGTCGCGACTAGAACTGTTCCTCGCTCAGCGCCATCAGTGTCTCGCTGCCCGCGAGAATGGCCTGGAGGCAGGCGCCGGCACGCGGCATCAGGTGCTCGGCATAGAACCTGGCCGTGAGCTGCTTTGCTTCGAGGAAATCGCGATCGCTGTCGCCTGCCTTCAGCCGCGGGGGGGGCCCGCCGCGCCGGCGCCGCCCCCCCCCCGCCCCCCCCCCCCGCGGCGCGGGGGAGGGCTCGGTCGTGGGCCCGCCCCCCCCCAC
>JAFIFN010000151.1 GCA_020832005.1 Gammaproteobacteria bacterium
CAGGTCCGGCAGCGCCTGGGCCAGCGACGCGGGCTCGAACACGACCGCCTCGCGGAGATCTACCGGTGCCGTGCGGTGATTGATGCCGAGCAGATGTACCGGCATGGGCCTTCGCGTCGCAACATGGGCGCTGAATTCTCCGGCAAGCCGTCGGTCATAACAAGTCATGGGCTTCGGGTATAGTGCGCAACGGCCAACAATGAAGGCCAGGAGACGGATTTTGTCGAGATCGGCCGGACTGCTGCTACTGGTGATGGCGTTGGGCGCCTGCGCCACCACCCCGCAATCGCCGCCCGTGCTGGAAGGCCCGGCGGGCGATCTGGATCACGAACTCGACCTTGCGCTGCTGCAGGGTGAGATTACGCTCCAGCGCAACGAAATGGTCGCGGCCGCAGAATATTATGCCCGCGCGGCGCAGCGTTCCGACAATCCCGATATCGCTCAGCGGGCCACCGCAGTGGCTTTCCAGGCCGGTCTCGAAGCGCTGGCACTGGAGTCAGCCGAGCGCTGGCAGTGGCTGGCGCCCGACAGCCTGGCGGCGAATCGCTACGTAGGCGCCTTGAGGTTGCGCCGCGGCGATGTCGAGGGCGCGGCCGACGCCTTGGGCGAGGTGCTGCTGCGCGCTGATGACCTGACGGTCGCCTTCGATGAACTGCTGACCATCCTGTCGGGCGAGGAGCGTCGGCGCAGCGCCGCGGCAGTCATGGGCCTGCTGGCGAAAGACTACCCCGACGAGCCGATGGCTCAGTTTGCCCTGGCGCGCCTGTCGCTGATGGCTGCCCGGCCCCGCCAGGCACTGGAGGCGGCCGAGCTACTGCAGGCGCTGGATCCGCAGTGGCCGCGAGGTCGCCTGACCTATGCCCAGGCATTGCTGGCCAACGGCGAGACCGAGCAGGCCGTGGCCCTGGCGTCCGAAATGATGGCCCAGGAGCGCGATACCGATCTGCGCCTGGAACTCTCGGGGCTGCTGATGGCCGCCGGCCTCGAGGATCAGGCCCGGGAGCACCTGCAGGCCCTGCTGGCGGAAAACCCCGGCGATGAGGACATTCTGCGCGCGCTGGCGCTGGTGAATCTGCGCAGCGGCGACCTGGAAGCCTCCGAGGCGCTGTGGAACGACCTGCGCCAGGGATTCCGGCATCAGAACGAGGCCTATTACTATCTGGGAAGGATCGCCCGCGAAAACGGTCGCACGCTGGCGGCCATCCGCAACCTGTCACGCGTGACCACAGGCCCTCAGGCCATCGAGGCACAGGTTTTGGTCGCTTTGATTTATGAGGAATCCGGCGATCTCGACTCCGCGCTGCGCCATCTGGCCGATTTCGGCAACGCCAGTCCGCGTCACACCGATGCGATGCGCATGGCCCAGGCGCGGCTGCTGGTCGACGCCCGACGTGACGACGAGGCGCTGGCGCTGTTCGATGCGCCGCTGCAGGCGCGGCCTGACGATGCGCAGCTCAGCTATGCCCGAGCCAGTGTCTATGCGCTGATCTGCCAGCGTCAGAGCGATGACGGTGATGTGCGCGCCGCACTGGCGACCTACCGCGTCGCCGTGGCCGCCCATCCCGATGAACCCTTGCTGCGCTACCAGCGCGCGTTGCTCTATGAGCGCACCGACCAGGTGCGCCGGGCGATCAGGGAACTGGAGCGCCTGGTCGAGCAGGATCCCGAATCGCCGGTGTTTCTCAATGCCCTGGGCTACACGCTGGCAGATCGTACCCGCCAGTATGCGCGCGCACGCACGCTGATCGAGCAGGCGCTGGAGCGGGCGCCGGACAATCCGGCGATCATCGACTCCATGGGCTGGGTCCTGTTCCGTCTCGGCGACTACGAAGGGGCGCTGGAGTACCTGCAGCATGCCTGGTCGCTGATGCGCGATCCGGAAGTGGCCGCCCATATCATCGAAGTGCGCCTTGCGCGTGGCGAGCATGACGAGGCGCTTGAGATGCTGCGTACGGCGCTGGAGAAGTGGCCGGAAGACCGCCACCTGCAGCCGTGGCGCGAGCGCCTGATGCCGTGAGGACTGCGCGCAGCTGCGCAGCGGTGGCGGGCCTGCTGACGTTTGCGGTGCTTGGCGGCTGTGCCACCGCGCCGCCGCTGGCACAGGAGCCCTGGGGCGAGCGCAGTGTCAGGATAAACGAGATCGCCGCCTGGGAGGCCCGCGGCCGGCTGTCGGTGACCACGCCCGAGGACAGCGTGCAGGGCAATTTCGAGTGGCGCCAGCGACCCGACTGGGTCGAGGTGCGCTTTCGCGGTCCGATGGGTGTCGGTGGCTTGTTTGTCTACGGACCGCCGGAGATGCTCACGGCCATCGGGCGCGACGGCGAGCAGGTCGTGCTGCACGAGCCCGAAGCTGATCTGGCAGCGCTCTTCGGCTTTGGTCTGCCGGTGCAGAGTCTGCGCTTCTGGCTGCTGGGCCTGGCCGATCAGCGTCATGCCCATCACTTCGATTTCGATGAGCTCGGCCTGCCTCGCACGCTCGAACAGCGAGGCTGGCTGCTGACCTACAGCGGCTGGAGATCCCAGGGCGACGAGCTGCTGCCGCGGCGCATCGATCTGGCCAGCCCCGGCCTGGATATCCGCATCGTGCTCGACACCTGGATGCCAGGCCTGGATCCGCCGTGAAACCCGGGTGGGGGCATCGCTGGCCGGCGCCGGCAAAGCTCAACCTGATGCTGCACATACTGGGTCGGCGTGCCGATGGCTACCATGAACTGCAGACGGTCTTCCGCCTCATCGACCTGTGCGATGAACTGGTGTTTCGGCCGCTCGAAGACGGGCAGGTGCTGCGCGGCAATGAGGTGCCGGGTATCCATCCCTCGGACGACCTGTGTATCCGCGCCGCGCGCCTGCTGCGCGAACACACAGGGATCAGCGCCGGCGTCGAGATTGATCTGATAAAGCGCATTCCGATGCAGGCGGGCCTTGGGGGTGGCAGTTCGGATGCGGCGACGGTGTTGTGTGTGCTCAATCGTCTGTGGGACCTGTCGTTGACGCAAGCCCAGCTCATGACGCTGGGCCTGTCCCTGGGTGCCGATGTGCCGGTGTTCATTGCCGGGCGCAACGCCTGGGCGGAAGGCGTGGGCGAGCGGCTGACGACACTGGCGCTGCCGCCGCAGGACTATCTGGTTGTTCTGCCAGACTGCGCGGTTTCAACCGCTGAAATCTTCGCGGCAAGTGATTTGACACGTTCTACACCGCCACTGACAATACAGCGCTTCCTTGCAGGCGTTGGGGGCAACGATTGCACGGCGGCGGTCGTACGCCGGCATCCGCAGGTGGGTGAGGCGCTGGAATGGCTGCGCGCCCACCGGGCACCGATCAGCGGGCAGGCCGTCGAACCAATGCTCAGCGGCACGGGCGCCTGCGTGTTCCTGCCCTGCCCACGCGCGCACGCCAAGGCGCTGCTCGGAAGTCTGCCAGGCCATTGGCGGGGTTGGGTGGTGCGGGGACTGGAGGTCTCGCCGCTGCATGCCCAGCTTGCCGGCATCGGCTAGGGGTGTAGAAGTCACTGGGGTGTCGCCAAGTGGTAAGGCAGCGGGTTTTGATCCCGTCATTCGCAGGTTCGAATCCTGCCACCCCAGCCATTTCCCCGTCTTCGGGCGGGCCTGGGTCACTATAAAAACCAAGGGGATAGCTCGTTGGATCCGGCCAGTCTTACGTTGTTTTCGGGAAACGCCAATCCGCGACTCGCCCGTGCCATCGCACGGCATTTGCAGATTCCGCTCGGCAAGGCGCAGGTCGGTCGCTTCAGCGACGGTGAGATCAGCGTCGAGATCATGGAAAACATCCGCGGCAAGGATGTCTTCATCGTCCAGTCGACCTGTCCGCCGGTCAACGACAACCTGATGGAGCTGCTGGTCATGGCTGATGCCATGCATCGTGCCTCTGCGGCCAGGATCACGGCGGTGATTCCGTACATGGGCTACGCCAGGCAGGATCGTCGGCCACGCGCCAGCCGGGTGCCCATCACCGCGAAGCTTGCCGCCAACCTGGTCGGCGTGTCCGGGGTGGATCGGGTGCTGACGGTGGATCTTCATTCCGACCAGATCCAGGGTTTCTTCGATGTGCCGGTGGATAATGTCTACGCCTCGCCAGTGCTGCTGGGCGATGTGTGGAAACAGGAATATCCGAAGATGATCGTGGTGTCGCCGGATGTGGGCGGCGTGGTGCGCGCGCGCGCGCTGGCCCGACGGCTCGATAATGCGGATCTGGCAATCATCGACAAACGTCGCCAGCGGGCAAATGTCTCCGAAGTCATGAACATCATCGGGGATGTCGAGGGCCGCAGCTGCGTGCTGGTTGATGACCTCGTCGATACGGCAGGCACGCTGTGCCAGGCTGCCGCCGCGCTCAAGGACCATGGGGCGGCCAAGGTGCTGGCCTACATTACCCATCCGGTGCTCTCCGGCCCCGCCGTGCAGCGCATCACCGACTCGGTGCTCGATGAACTGGTGGTTACCGACACCATTGCCTTGCGCGACGAGGCCCGGGCCTGTCCCAAGATCCGCCAGCTCTCGGTGGCCGAGCTGCTCGGCGAGACCATCCGACGGATCTCGGATGCCGAGTCGGTCAGCTCGATGTATCTGGACTGACCCGCGTTAGCCGCGGCGCTGGCGCGCGGGGTCAGCCGTGCGCTAGAATGCTCGGCTACCCGGGCTGGTCGCGGCCTGGGGGTTTGTCATAGATTTTCTGGAGCATTTGCATCATGAGCATCGATTTCGTGTTGCAGGCCGACATCCGGGACGACCAGGGGAAGGGTGCGAGCCGCCGCCTGCGTCGTCTTGGCAAGGTGCCTGCTGTTGTATACGGGGCCGGCCGGCCGGCACGCGCCGTCGTGCTTGACCACAACGAGGTCAAGAAGGCATTGGCGCTGGAGGCCTTCTATTCCTCTGTCGTGAAGATCCGCGTCGGCGAGCGCCAGCAGGACTGCATCCTCAAGGACGTGCAGCGCCATCCTTCCAAGGCCGTGATTCTGCACCTGGATTTCCAGCGTATCGTCGCCGGCGAGAAGATTCGCGTGAATGTGCCGCTGCACCTCAAGGGCGAGAGTCTGGCGCCGGGCGTCAAGCTGGGCGGAGGCGTGGTCTCGCACATGATGAACGAGATCGAAGTCAGCTGTCTGCCGGCCGATCTGCCGGAATTCCTCGAACTCGACATCAGCGCCATGGCCCTCGACGATGCGCTGCACCTGTCCGACATCCCGCTGCCCAAGGGTGTGGAGATCGTCGCGCTCCAGCACGGCGAGGATCACGACCAGCCGGTCGTGGCAATTCATCGTCCGCGCGTCGAAAAACTCGATGACGATGTCGACGAAGCCGCCGATGCCGACGTCGATTCCGAAGATGACGCCGAAGACGGCGCCGGGGATGCCGACAAGGAGACCTGAGGGTTTCCCAGCAACGCTGCGCCCTGGCTTGCCAATGGGCCGACCGGATACACCGGCCGGCCCTTTTTATTTCAGCCGCAGGACCACCTTGCCGAGGTTGCGCCCGGCCAGCAGGTGGGCGATCGCCCGGGGCACGGCTTCCAGGCCGCGAAAATCCCCTTTATCGACCAGCACGCGTAGCTGCCCGTCGGCATACATGCGCAGCAGCCGGCGCGCGGCATCGGCGTGGAATTCCGGGAACAGCGGATTCATGAAGCCGCGCACAGAGGCCGACTTCCAGTACAGCTGCGTGTAGATGCGCGTGCGCGAGACCACCTCAGGGTCCTCGATGTCGGCTGTATAGCCGCTGCAGATCACCCGGCCGCGAATGGCCACATGCTCGACGAACAGGTCGAAGATCGCACCGCCGACGGTGTCGTAGGCGACATCGAAGCCCTTCGGGTATTCCCGGCGGAAGATCGTATCGAGGTCTTCACTGCGGTAGTTGAGTACGCGATGGGCGCCCAGCTGTGTCACGGCAGCGCATTTTTCCTCAGTGCCGGCCAGGGCGACGACGTGCGCCCCCTTCAGGCGCGCCAGTTGCACCAGCAGGTGCCCCAGGCCGCCGGCCGCCGCCGAGATGACGATCGTCTCCCCGGCGCGCACTTGAGCAACCTGTTCGAGCGCCACCAGCGCGGAGATGCCGGTCGGGATCAGTGTGAGGATTTCCGGCGAGGGTTCGGCAATGGCGATGGCGTCATCGGCTGGCACGCACAGGTATTCACGATAACCATTGCCCAGGCGGGTGGACGCCACGGCGTCGCCGACGCGCAGGCTGTCGACCCCGTCGCCGACCGCGACCACCTCGCCGACGCATTCGATGCCGATGTCCACCGGCGGCGTTACCGGCATGTAGGCGACGCGGTTGCGTGCCAGTCGATCGTCGAACACGCCATTGACGCCTGCCCAGTGATTGCGCACCAGGATTTCGCCGGCTTTCGGCAGTGCCAGGGGCGTGTCGACGATCTCGATGGCATCGGTGAAGCGCTCGGCGAAGCGCTGCAGGACGATGCGCCGGTAATGGCTCGGCAGTCGCGTCACGCGACTACATGACCATGCATACTGATTTGGTTTCCAGGTAGTTCTCGATGGCCTGCTGGCCACTGTCGCGACCCCAGCCGGATTGCTTGACGCCACCGATGGGTAGCGAGGGATCGAACATCAGGTGACAGTTGATCCACACCGTGCCCGACTGCACGCGCGCGGCCAGCCGGTGCGCCGTGCCCAGGTCCTGGGTCCAGACACTGGCGGCCAGGCCATAGTCGGAGTCGTTGGCCAGTTCGACGACCTCGTCGAGTTCATCAAAGCGCGTGCATACCAGCACCGGACCGAATACCTCCTCGCGTACGATGGGCATATCTGCACGCACGTCGGCGACGACCGTCGGCCGGATGAAACAGCCGGTCTGGCCGTCCTGGGTGCCGCCGGAGACGATGCTTGCGCCGTCTTTTCGGCTGCCATCAATGAAGCCCATGATGCGTTCGGCCTGGCGCTTGTTGACCACCGGACCGAGCTGGGTCGTGGATTCAAGACCATGACCAAGCGTCAGGGCGTTGCCATACTCGGCCACGCCTTCGAGGACCTTGTCATAGACGGAGCGATGCGCGTAGAGACGCGAGCCGGCCACACAGACCTGGCCTGCATTGAAGAAGATGCCGTTGGCGGCACCCGGCACGGCCTGGGAAAGATCGGCATCGGGCATGACGATCACCGGCGACTTGCCGCCGAGTTCCAGGTGCACGCGCTTCAGGTTGCCCTTGGCTGCGTCGAGGATCGCCCGGCCGGTGGTGGTTGAGCCGGTGAACGCGACCTTGTTGACCCGCGCATGGGCGGCCAGCGCCGCACCTGCCTCGGCGCCATAGCCGGTGACCACGTTGAGCACACCGTCGGGCAGACCGGCGGCCTGCATCAGTTCGGCCATGCGCAGCGCCGTAAGGGATGTGTCCTCGGCGGGCTTGAGGATTACGCAGCAGCCGGCCGCCAGTGCCGGTGCGATCTTCATCGCTGCCATGATGATCGGTGAGTTCCACGGCACGATGGCGGCAACGACGCCAACCGGCTGCTTCAGCGTATAGGCGAAGACTTCCTTGCCCGGCGGCTGGTAATTAATGGAGGTGGGAATCGTCGCACCCTCGGTGCGCATTGTCTGGCCGGAGAAGTAACGAAACTGGCCAATGGCACCGGGTATCTCGGCCCAGCGACCCACTGCCAAGGGCTTGCCCTGGTCGAGGGTTTCGAGCTCGGCCAGCTCGTCGATATTGGCCTCGAGCGCGTCGGCGATTTTCCACAGGATCGAGGCGCGCTCCATCGGAGTCATCCGCGGCCAGGGCCCGGTATCGAAGGCCTCGCGGGCCGCGGCAACGGCACGATCGACATCGGCCGCCGCACCTGCCGGCACGCTGGCCAGGGTCTCGCCGGTGGCCGGGTCCAGGGAATCAATGCGCTTGCCTGACGCGGCTGCCTGCCATTGACCACCAATGAACATCAGCTTGTCGGGCTTTGACAGGAACTTGCGGGCACCTTCGGTGCTGGGCTTCGCTGCTTTGATCTGAAGACTCATGATGATTCACCCTTTCTCTTGGTGGTTTTCGAGGTACCAGCTGGCGAGTTCCTCGCGTGTGGTGAACCACACGCCGGGCAG
>JAFIFN010000152.1 GCA_020832005.1 Gammaproteobacteria bacterium
CTCGCTGCAGGTCCGGGTCCCGCTGTTCTCCGGCGGCGAGACCTCTTCGCGGGTGCGCGAATCGGTCTATCGCCACCGTGCGGCGCGCGAAGCCGTCGACCGGGTCACGCGCCAGACCGAGCGTGAAGCCCGCGATGCCTACATGGGCGTGATCTCGGAGATCAGCCGCGTACGCGCGCTGCGCCAGGCGGTGACTTCTTCAGAAACCGCGCTGCAGGCCACGGAAACCGGCTTCGACGTGGGCACGCGCACGACCGTGGATGTCCTCGACGCCCGGCGGCGACTGTTCGATGCGCAGACCTCGTTTGCGCGCAGCCGCTACGACTACATTCTCAATATCCTGCGACTGAAGCGCTCGGCCGGCATCCTGTCACTGCAGGATCTCGAGGAGATTGACGGCTGGCTGCAGCGCTAGAAGCTCAGTCGGCTTCCGGCAGCAGCGGCCGCACCAGTTTGAGCAGCCGCTCCAGCGCGCCACGGTTGTCCTCGACGATGCGCTGCCCGCGTGCACCCATCTCGCGGCGTGCCTGAGCGTCGGCCAGCAGCTCACCTACGGTGTCACCCAACGTCTGCGCATCGGTGACCAGGCGGGCCGCCCCGGCTGCGATGAACATCTCGGCGATGTCCTCGCAATTGTAGGTGTGCGGGCCGGTGAGCACCGGCAGACCAAGGGCCGCGGGTTCCAGCAGATTGTGCCCGCCGATGGGCACCAGGCTGCCGGCCACGAAGGCGACATCGGCGGCGGCGTAGAAGCTCGTCAACTCACCCAGGGTATCGCCAAGGAATACGCTGTCGCGTTCTGTCAGGCGCAGCCCGGTGCTGCGGCGCACGTGGGAAAACCCTTGGCGCGTAAGCAGCTCGGCCACGTCATCGAAGCGCTCGGGGTGACGCGGGACCAACAGCAGCAGCGCATCGGGAAACCGCTCGAGCACGCGTTCGTGCGCCGCCAGCGCAATCTCCTCCTCACCGGCATGGGTGCTTGCCGCCACCCAGACCGGCCGCAGCGCGGCGTGGCGCTCGCGAAATTCAATCCCCAGCCGCCTGACCTGCGACGGCAGCCTGAAGTCGAACTTGATGTTGCCGGTGACGTAGGTGCGCTCCGGTGCGGCACCGACCTGGCGAAATCGCAAGGCATCAGCCTCGCTCTGGGCGCCGATGATGATGCCGTGGGACAGGGTTTCGCGGAACAGCCCGACCAGCAGCCGGTACCGGTTGATCGAGCGCGGTGAAATCCGCGCGCTGGCCAGTACCAGCGGCACACCGCGACGGCCACACTCGTTGTAGAGATTCGGCCACAGCTCGGTTTCGAGAATCACGGCCAGACCCGGACGGATGCGATTGAAAAAACGCTTCACCGAGCCCGGCAGGTCGTAGGGCACGAAGCGCCGATCCACCGTGTCGCCGAACAGCATCCGGGCGTGCGCCGCCCCGGTGGGCGTCATGGTTGTGATAACCAGCCTGCGATCCGGATAGGCGGCCTGCAGTGCACGCACCAGCGGGGCGGCAGCCTGGACCTCGCCGACGGAGACCGCATGCACCCAGATGCTGTGCTTGCCGTCCAGTGTGGGTCCGAAACCGAAGCGTTGTGGAAGATTCTTCCAGTAGCCGCGGTTCCTGCGGCCACGCCAGAGAATGACCCCGAGCAGCGCCGGGGTCAGCAGGTAGGAAACAACGATGTAGACGAGGCGCAGCATGACGAGGCGATCAGATGCGTGGCCGCCGGGGTGGCCACGCAGTGCCGCGCGGCGGACTCAGCGCAGACTCAGCCGCACTTCGAATCGCCGCAGTTCAGACAGGTCATGCAGCCATCCATCATTACCACGGCAACGGTGTTGCATTTGGTGCACAGCTGGGCGCCGGCCGGAAACTCGCTCTTGGCGAAGGCATCCTGCTGGCTGGCAGCAGCCTCGAATTCGCGACGCTTCTGGTCGACCAGCTGCTGCTGGTGTTCGTCGAGCACTGCCGGGCGCAGCAGGCCGATCGTGATCAGGTGCTTCTCCACGATGTGGCCCATCTCGGCGATCAGCGAGGGCATGAACTTGCCGCCCGGCTGCCAGTAGCCGCCGCGCGGATCAAACACCGCCTTGAGCTCCTCGACGAGAAAAGTCACATCCCCGCCCTTGCGGAACACCGCCGACATGATGCGTGTGAGTGCCACGATCCACTGGTAGTGATCGAGGTTCTTCGAGTTGATGAAAATCTCGAAGGGACGGCGCTGTTCGTGTTCAGTGCCTTCGTTGAGGATGATGTCGTTGATGGTGACATACATGGCGTGGTCGGAGACCGGCGTCTTGACCTTGTAGGTGGAGCCGATCAGCACCTCCGGACGCTCGAGCTTCTCGTGCATGCGGATGACCTTGGCCGACTCCTTGATCACCTCCCTGGCCGACGGTGCTGCTGCCGCTGGCGCCGCGGCAGGCGACTTCGGGGCGACAGCCGGCGACTTCGGCGCTGCCGGCTCGGCTGCCGCCGGCGCTGGCGTGGCCACGGCTGCGGCTTCGGCCTCGCGCTGTTCCGCGCCAGGCTTCTCCACACCGTAGCCGATGATTTTCCGGTCGATCTTGAGTCGTGTCATGGATTGAATTTCCGTTGCTGTCGTTGCATCACCTGGATCGGCACGGGTTCGCCGGGCAAGCCGGCAAGCGTGCGCAGGAAGCGCGTCCAGCGCTGCTCGCGCTCGGCCATGAAGTCACGGCGCTGGTGACGCCGCCGCCGAAACAGGTCTTGAGTATTCATGTCAGCTCCGCTCAGAACTTCCCATAGTAGCCTTCCTTGAGCGCGTCGTAGAGATTCGCCGCGGTGTGGATCTCTCCGTCGTATTCGATCTCCTCGTCGCCGCGAAGTTTCACCTCGCTGCCATCATCGAGCGTGAACACATAGGTGGTGTTCTTGAGGTCTTTTTCCTTGACCAGCACGCCCTGGAAGGCCTCGGGATTGAAACGGAAGGTCGTGCAGCCCTTGAGCCCCTGCTCATAGGCATACATGTAGATTTCCTTGAAATCCTCGTAATCATAATCGGTCGGCACGTTGGCCGTCTTCGAGATCGAGGAGTCCACCCACAGCTGGGCGGCCGCCTGGATGTCCACATGCTGCTTCGGCGTGACATCGTCGGCTGTCGTGAAGTAGTCGGGCAGCTTCTCCCCGGCTTCCTGGGAAAACGGCATCGCCGCCGGATTCACCAGGTGCTTGTAAGCCAGCATCTCGAACGAGAATACGTCCACACGCTCCTTGGTCTTGCGCCCTTCGCGGATCACATTGCGGAAATAGTGATGCGCGAAGCTTGGCTCGATGCCGTTGGAGGCATTGTTGGCCAGCGACAGCGAGATCGTGCCGGTGGGCGCGATAGAGGAGTGGTGCGAGAATCGCGCACCGACCTCGGCGAGCTGGTCGACCAGCTCCGGTGCGGCATCGGCGACACGCTGCATGTAGCGACTGTAGCGCGCATGCAGTACGCGACCCTTGACCCGGTCTCCGGCCTTGTAGCCGTCGCGCACCATTTCCGGACGCTTGCGCAGCATCTCCGGTGTGACCGTGAACTCCTCGAGCATGATCGGCGCCGGCCCCTTCTCGCGCGCAAGCTCAAGCGCGCTCTCCCAACCGGCCAGCGCCATCTCGCGGGCGACGTTCTGAGTGAACGCCACCGAGGGCTTGGAGCCATAACGCATGCACAGCATGGTGATGGTCGACCCCAGGCCGAGGAAGCCCATGCCATGGCGGCGTTTGCGGGTGATTTCGTCGCGCTGGCGCGGCAGCGGCAGCCCGTTGATCTCCACGACGTTGTCGAGCATGCGCGTGAATACCTTGACGACGTCGCGGTACTCCTCCCAGTCGAAGCGCGCCTTGTCGGTGAACGGATCGATGACGAACTTGGTCAGGTTCACCGAGCCCAGCAGGCAGGAGCCGTACGGCGGCAGGGGCTGCTCACCACAGTTGTGTGCATGCAGGCCGTTGGCATCGAAGCTGTTGATGCCCGGCACCTGGACATCGTAGACGTCCTCGACACCGTCGGCGACAAGCCCGCGCACGCGCGCGATGAAGCGCTCCTCGAAGGCCATGGACCCGGCTTCGGCCAGCCAGGCATCCAGGCGCTGCTGGCGTTCGATGTCGGCAAAGCCGATGCGCCGCGAGAACTCGCGCAGGTTGCTGCCACGGATCAGCAGGCAGCCGGTCGCGGCATCAATGCTGGCCACGACGCCCAGGCGCTGGAGCATGCGCTGCAGGGCGGCCAGCGATGCGGGCCCGGCATCACCGGCAATCGGCGTGACGCGGGTATCGAGCACCAGCTGCAGCTGGCCGTCGCGCTCTTCGAGCCTGCCGCGGGCGTCAAACCAGGCGCGCAGAAAGCCCGCGTGGAAGCCGCTGGAGGTGCGCTCGGCCGATGCATTGACAATGCCGCTGCCGGGGGCCAGGCCCAGGCGCCGTGCCAGGCCCGAGAGTCCGGGCACAGGCAGGCGATACTCGCCGCGCTCGGGAACTTCCTGCCAGCCGGCAAAGCCGGCACTGCCGCCCAGGGCCTTGGCCGCCTGGGTGACCTGGGACATTACGCCACGCACGCCGGCGGCAATGCCCGGATAGGGCGCGTTGGCGGCCACCGGTGCCCGCCAGATCGACAGCCATGCCTGCTCCTGCTCGACGCGCCCGCGGCTGACCAGCATGCCCAGCAGGTAGCCTTCGTCCTCGGAGAGCTCGCCGGTCCAGTTCGCGCCGCTGCGATGATCCTGCAGCAGCACGCGATCACCGGCGCGCAGCTCGCCGGCCTCACACCACTGCGTGAGTGGCTGGCCTGCATCGAAACCCACGACGCGGCGTACGCGGTGGTCGGCGGTCAGGCGCAGCGAATGGCCTTCCGCGGTTTCGAGCCGCAGGACCTCGCGCGTGGCGGTGCGGAAGAAGCCGGCCTCGGTAGTGTCATGCAGACGACCATCCACGCGCACGCTCAGCCGCCGGCCGAGCAGTTCACCGACCTGGCGCGGACCCTCACCGGTCTGCACCCAGGTATCCGCGGTGACGCAGGGGTTGGTGGCGCGGATGCGCTCGCACCACCAGTTGTTGTTCATTTCGTTGACCCGGTCGATCAGCACGAAGCCGGGCTCGGCGAAATCGTAGGTCGAGGACATGATGACGTCCCAGACACGACGTGCCGGGACCGAACGATAGATCTTGCAGGCCACCAGGCCCGTCTCATTGCGCACGTAGCGGCTGTCATCACTGGCCCACTCGCGCCAGGTGATGGTTTCGGCATCTTCGAGATCCAGCGACTCGCTGGCGACTTCCGCATGGGTGACGGGAAAGGCCAGGCGCCACTGCGCATCATCGCGCACCGCCTGCATGAACTCATCGGTGACCAGCAGCGAAAGATTGAACTGGCGCAGCCGCCCGTCCTCGCGCTTGGCGCGTACGAAATCCAGCGCATCGGGGTGACCGACATCGAAGGTGCCCATCTGGGCGCCACGCCGGCCACCGGCCGAGGACACCGTGAAGCACATGCGATCGTAGATATCCATGAACGACAGCGGCCCCGACGTGTAGGCGCCGGCCCCGGAGACGTAAGCGCCGCGCGGACGCAGCGTGGAGAACTCGTAGCCGATGCCGCAACCGGCCTTCAGCGTCAGCCCCGCTTCGTGCACCTTGTTGAGAATGTCGTCCATCGAATCCTCGATGGTGCCCGAGACGGTGCAGTTGATCGTCGAGGTGGCGGGCTTGTGGGCCTGGGCCCCGGCATTGGAGATGATGCGTCCGGCAGGGATCGCGCCGCGCTGCAGCGCCCAGACGAAGCGCTCGAACCAGTATTCGCGCACATCGGGGGCCTCGACGTCGGCTAGCGCGCGTGCCACGCGCTCATAGGTGCCTTCGATCGTAGGGTCCACGGGCGTACCGTCCTTGGTGGACAGCCGGTATTTCTTCTCCCAGATGTCGAGCGAGGCCACCTGGAAGGGGATTTCGGATACGCGTGAGACGTCCATCTTGACGGCGGATTTCATGATTAAGGTGTAACTCCCCTGACTGTACTTCGACCGGCAGCCAAAGGGGATGTTTCCCCGGTCTGCCGTGGTGATGGATCCCGCGGATCCTGCGCCTGGCGCCCGGCCCTTGAACCCGGCGCACAGCGCGTTGTTAGGAAATTCTTCCCCCAAGACACAAGATGTTGTGTCTTGGATTGAAACTGTAGGCCTCGACAGGGGCAGTGTCAAGCGTTTTGTAAAGCCGACATACTGAGAATACTGACTTTAAAAACAATAAGTTATGTTATTTTTCGAAGACCAGATATGATCAATTTGCGCAGATCGGTGAAATCCGCTCAGCGGTCAATCAACACAAGATATTGTGCCCCGCTTGCGCACAGGCGATGCACCGGCCATCCACAGGCTTATCCACATGCTGGCGATCCCCCTTGAAACCAGCGGCCGGCAGCCTCACGTAGGTTGTTACCACGGCAGTCTTCCGGAACTATCGTGCGATCCGCAGGCTCTGATCAGCCACGTTCGCGCGGAATTTGCGCTGCGCGACGCACGCAGCACTTGCCAGGACCCCTGAAACGAGGCCAGACAATGACGAACCCGATTGCGCTTAGACTCTCCCGCGGTCACCGCCGCGGCGCCCTGCTGCTTGCCCTGCTGTTTGCCGCAGGCGGGCTGGTCACCGGCCAGGCCGCCACGGCGGGGCTGGCGCTGCCGCTGACCGGCGATGGCCAGTCCATGCCCAGCCTGGCACCGGTGATAGAGGAGGTCTCGCCCTCAGTGGTCAATATCGCCGTGCGCGGCAGCGTCGAGGTTCGCAACCCGTTCATGGACGACCCGTTTTTCAGGCGCTTCTTCGGCACGCCCGAACAGGGACCGGGCCAGCGCCGGCGCTTCCAGAGTGCCGGCTCGGGCGTCATCGTCGACGCCGAGCAGGGCTACCTGATTACCAACCACCATGTCATTGAGAATGCAGAGGAAATCACCATCACCCTGGTCGACGGCCGCGAGCTCACCGCCGAGGTCATCGGCTCTGATCGCGGCTCGGATGTCGCCGTGCTCAAGGTGGAGCCCAAGAATCTGCGCGCCATCAAGCTGGCCGACTCGGATGCCTCGCGGGTCGGCGACTTCGTCGTGGCCATCGGCAACCCCTTCGGCCTGCAGCACACCGTGACCTCGGGCATCGTCAGCGCCCTGGGCCGCTCGGGCCTGAACCCGGACGGCTACGAGGACTTCATCCAGACCGATGCATCGATCAACCCCGGCAACTCCGGCGGCGCACTGATCAACCTGCGCGGCGAACTCATCGGTGTGAATACCGCGATTTTCTCCGCGCGCGGCGGCGGCAACATCGGCATCGGCTTCGCCATCCCGGTGAATATGGCGCGCGCGATCATGGACCAGATCATCGAGTTCGGCGAGGTGCGCCGCGGCCTGCTCGGCGTCAATATCTTCCCCGTAACGCCAAGCACCGCTGAAGCCTACGGGCTGTCGGAGGCGCGCGGCGCGCTGGTCGTGCAGGTCGCGCCCGGCTCGGCCGCCGAGGAGGCAGGCGTACAGATTGACGATGTCATCGTGTCGGTCAACGGCCGCAAGATCGATGACCCCAACCAGCTGCGCAACGTCATCGGCCTGATGCGCGTGGGCGAGCAGGTTCGCCTTGAAGTCATCCGCGACGGTCGCAGTCGCACGCTCACGGCGACCCTGCAGGAAACCGGCACGCTGGCGGCCGACAGCGGTGACGCCGGCGCGATCGACAGCGCCCTGGAAGGTGCACAGCTGGCCAACTACACCAGCAGCCGCCCCAACTACATCGGCCAGGACGGCGTGATCGTCACCGAAGTCACCGATGGCAGCCCGGCTGCACAGCGCGGCCTGCGCAATGGCGACATCATCCTGGCGGTCAACCGCAACCGGGTGCGCAATCTCACGGAACTGCAGGCGGCCATCGACGGCTCGGGCGCGGTGATCCTGCGCGTACGCCGCGGCAACCAGAACCTGCTCGTGCCCATCCGCTGATATTTGAGTTTTTGCAGGGCCCGTGCCCCCCGGGGGG
>JAFIFN010000153.1 GCA_020832005.1 Gammaproteobacteria bacterium
CCCCTTCCCAAGGTCAATTTTCGCGGAAACGATGTCGCTTAAGAGGTCGCCGCGCGGCTGGCGACGCCGGTCATCCAACTGAACGGCGAAATAATGCTGCAACGCGGCGATACTTTTCATGCAGTCCATCATCTGATCTTCAGACAAAGGCAGCAGCAGCGGCCGCACCCAATCTTCCGCCCATGTCTTGAATTGATCGATATCCGACCGCTCCACGCCCAGCAGCTCCGCGACGATCAGGATCGACAGTTTCCAAGCGAAGGCGCGCGTGAAGTCGCACGTGCCGTCGTCGATGAAATCATCGATCAGCGCATGCGCCACGACGGCAATCCTGGGGCGCATATCATGCACCCGCTTTTCGCGCAGTAGACGGTTCAAGAGCTTCCGGTAAGCTGTATGGCGCGGCGGGTCGTTGACAATGACATGAGGGGTGCGGCCATAGCCGTGGTTGCGCAGAAATTCCTCGGCCCTAGGATAATAGTTGTAGCGCTGATGCGGCGATGGACGGCTGGAAAACAGAGCGGGGTTGCGGGCAATTACACGCACCAACTGATAATCGTTGACGATGAAGGTGGGGTGCTCGAAATCGGGCAGCCGGCTGATGGGGCCGGCGTCATGCAATGCCTTGTAATAGGGATAAGGATTGCACGCGATGGTGGGCTGGGACAGTCTGAAGTCTTGGGCCAAAACCATGCACCTCCCCTTCCACCAAGAGAAACGACAAGTTTCAGAATAGGAACAAGAGTATCAAAATGCAAGTATCACGCTGTGTTCAGTCTTGCTATTCCGCCGGCAAGGCGCCCGACCGCACGGTCGACATACCCGCCGGCAGGACATTGATGGCAAGCACGAAACGGGCCGCGAATCTACATAGCCCGGATCCAGGCCTGGCCTGGAGCTGCATCCGGACCCCGGGGGCGCGCTATTGTCCGGCGACCTGGCCGGCCTCGAGCATTGAGGCAATCTGCGCCTTGGAGTAGCCCAGCTCTTCGAGCACCTGCGCACTGTGCTGACCCTCGCGCGGCACGTCGTGGTGCAGGCCGAAGCGCTGATCGGCCATCTCCAGCGGCAGTGCCGGAAGCTTGGCCTTGGCGCCCGCAAACTCGCCATTGGGCACGGTGATCTCGACCAGCCCGTCGCCGGCATTGAGATGCGGGTCATCGAACAGGTCTTCGGGCTTGGTGATGGGTGCAAACGGCAGCCCGGTCTTCTCGAGCTTGGCCATGAGTTCTGCCTTGGTGTAGCCGCGAAACGTCTCCTTGATGACCGGGATGATGCGCTCACGCTGGCGCACGCGATCGCCGTTGGCGGCCAGGCTCTCATCGGCGCCGAACTCGGCAAGCTCGAAAGCCTCGCAGAACAGCCGCCATTGCGTATCACTGACGACGCCGACGAAGACCTGTTCATCATCGCCGGTGTCGAACACCTCGTAGATGGCCCAGGCAGAGATGCGCGCCGGCATCGGCGCGGCGGGCTTGCCGGTGACGGCATATTGCGCCATGTGCTGGCCGACCAGGAATACGGTGTTTTCGTACAGCGAGCTTACGACCTTCTGGCCGCGGCCGGTGCGGTGACGCTGCTCGAGCGCGGCCAGCACGCCCATGGCACCGAACATCCCGCCCTGCACATCGATGACACTGGCGCCGGCGCGCAGGGGTCGTCCGGGCGGGCCGGTCATATAGGCAAGCCCGCCCATCATCTGCGCCACCTCGTCGAGCGCGGTACGGTGCTCGTAGGGGCCGCCGAGAAAGCCCTTCTCGGAGCAGTAGATCAGCCGTGGATTGAGCTGGCTCATGGCCTCGTAGCCGAAACCGAGCTTGTCCATCGCGCCGGGACGGAAATTCTCGATCAGCACATCAGCACGCTCGACGAGTTTCAGCGCTGCCTGTTTGCCTTCCGCGGACTTCAGATCCAGGCAGATCGAGCGCTTGTTGCGGTTGTACATCGGAAAATAGCCTGATCCCGAGCCGATAAGGCGACGTGTATTGTCCCCCTTCAGAGGCTCGATCTTGACCACGTCAGCGCCCATATCAGCGAGGATCAGGCCGCAGGTGGGGCCCATGACCATGTGGGTGAATTCGGCGACCTTGAGGCCACTCAAGGGAAGGTCGGTGCTGCTTGTCATCTGGCGGAATCCCGTAACTGTGCTGATTCAATCGGATTGGTTGGCGACCCTCATCCTGAGATAAAATGGTCACGTCAAGCGCAATTCTACCGGAGGCAGCCCTGATCATGCCCAGTAAACGTACCTCGATACTCGTCAGCGAAGTCGGCCCACGCGACGGACTGCAGAGTATCAGCTCGATCATGCCGACCGAAGCCAAGAAAGCCTGGATCGCCGCCGAAGCCGCTGCCGGCGTGCCGGAGATCGAAGTCGGCTCCTTTGTGCCGCCGAAACTGCTGCCGCAGCTCGCTGATACGGCCGAGATCGTGGCCTACGCCCGGACCATTCCCGGCCTGACCGTGGCAGCCCTTGTGCCCAACTTCAAGGGCGCGCAGAACGCCATTACCGCCGGCGCACACAAGATCACGCTGCCGCTGTCGGTCAGCGAGACCCACAGCCTGAAAAACCTGAGAAAGACCCACGATCAGGTTTTCGACGAAGTCCGCGCCATTGTCGAGTTGCTCAACACCCTGCCCAAGGATCAGCGGCCGCACTTCGAAGGCGGCCTGTCGACGGCCTTCGGCTGCACGCTCGAAGGCCATGTCGACGAACGCAAGGTCGTGGAGCTGGCCGTGAAACTGATGACACTGGGCTGCGATGAAGTGGGCCTGTCGGACACCACGGGTTATGCCAATCCGGCACAGTTGCAGCGGCTGATCCGGCTGGTACGTGCCGAGGTCGGCGACGACGGACTCACCGGTGTTCACCTGCACAACACGCGCGGACTCGGACTGGCCAATGCGCTGGCGGCACTCGAGGTCGGCATCACGACGCTGGATGCCTCGCTGGGTGGTCTGGGCGGTTGCCCGTTCGCACCCGGTGCCAGCGGCAATATCGTCACCGAAGACCTGGTGTTCATGCTCGATGCCATGGGCTATGAGACCGGCATCGATCTCGACAAGCTGCTGGTGGTGCGCGACATCGTCATCGCTGCCCTGCCAGGTGAGGAGATGTACGGCTTCACCCCCGATGCCGGACTGCCCAAGGGCTACCACGGTCCCTGGGGTCTGCCGGCACACGCGGCCTGAGGAGAATCACCTCTGAAAACCGTCTGGATACTGGTTGCCGATTCGGCGCGTGCGCGCATCCTGAGCTGCGAGGGCAGGACTGGCGCAGGGCTCCGGGATGTTGAGGCCCTGGTGCATGGCGAGTCGCGCCAGCATGACCGGGACCTGGTGTCCGACCGGCCCGGCCGGGGCTGGGCGAATGCCGGGGGCGATGCGCGCCACGCCATGGACCCGCCCACCGACCCTGTCGCTCACGAACGTGAGCGTTTTGCGCACTCGCTGGCCGAGCGCCTCAAGCAGGCCTTCGGCAAGAAACTGTTTGAACACCTGGTCATCGTCGCAGAGCCCGCATTTCTCGGTGAGCTGCGACGCGCGCTCGACCGGGATGTCGCGCAACGCGTGTCTGCAGAGGTCAACAGCAATATCGTGCGCCTTGAAGACCTTGAAGCGCTGCGCAGCCATTTGCCCGATTTTCTCTATTGAGTACACCCCGTCGCGTGCTGCGCGCGGGTCTTGCCGCGCTCGCCGTGGTCTATCTGGCGGTGGCCGGCTATCACCTTGTCAAACCACTGCCTGAAGGGCTTGCAGCGGCAAGTCCTGCGCTGCCCGCAGGCGATGTGGCATTTCTCGCAGACTCAAGCTACACCGACGCGCAAGGCAACAGCGTGATCGAGCAGCAGATCTTCGACGCCGCCTTCGCAATGATCCGTCAGGCGCGCCGACTGATCGTCCTGGACATGTTTCTGTTCAATGATTTTGCCGGCAACGCAGGTGATGGCCACCGGTCGCTGTCTGGCGAACTCACCGGCCACCTGCTGGCCCAGCGCAGGCGGCACCCGGATCTGCAGATCGTGGTCATCACCGATCCGATCAACACCTTCTACGCAAGCCTGCGCCCGGCTCATCTGCAGGCGCTGGAGCAGGCCGGGATCGACATCGTGGTCACGGATCTGGACCCACTGCGCGATTCCAACCCCGCCTGGTCGGGCCTGTGGCGGCTGTGCTGCAGATGGCTGGGAAAGGCCGCGGGTGCCGGCTGGCTGCCGCAGCCACTTGGCGAGGGCCGGGCCACGTTGCGCAGTTACCTGCGGCTGCTGAATTTCAAGGCCAACCACCGCAAGGTCCTGGTCGCAGACGCAGAGGATGACTGGGCCGGACTCGTCACGTCGGCCAACCCACACGACGCGAGCAGCCGGCATGGCAATGTCGCCTTGCGCTTCACCGGCCCTGCGGCGCTGGCATTGCTCGACACCGAGCGCGCAGTGACTCGCATGTCCGGGGCGCAGGATGTGTTGGCTGCAACCGGGGCGCGCGCCGCGTCTTCATCCGCTGTCGCCGCGCCAGCGCACGGCGCCACTGCAGAGAAGGGAGCGGCCACACTGAGGATACTGACAGAGCGTCGTATTCTGGAGGCCGCACTTGCGCTGATCGGCACGTCTGTGCCGGGCGACCGGCTGCAGCTGGCGATGTTCTATTTCTCTCATCGCGGGTTATTGCGGGAACTGCTGGCAGCGCACGAGCGCGGGGTCGAAATCCAAGTCCTGCTGGATCCGAACCGCGATGCCTTTGGTCGTGAAAAAAACGGTATCCCGAACCGGCAGGTCGGCATGGAACTGCATCGTGCGGGGATTTCGGTACGCTGGTGCAATACCCGCGGCGAACAGTGTCACAGCAAATTTCTGCTGCGCCAGTCAGGTGATGAGGCCGACCTGCTGCTGGGCTCTGCCAACTACACGCGCCGGAACCTGGAGAACTTCAACCTCGAGACCAATGTGCACCTGCACGGCCCGCTGATGCTGCCGGCGCTGCGTGATGCATCGGCATATTTTTCAATGCGTTGGGCTAACGAGTCAGAGCGCACCTATAGCCTTGCGTTCAGCAGCTATGCTGATGATTCACGCCTTCGGCACTGGCGGTATCGGCTGATGGAGGCCACCGGGCTGTCATCGTTCTGAGTGCAGCGCGGTGCTAGCATCAGGGCCATGCACTGCGAAGTCCTGCTGCACCCGTGAGCGACATCAACTGGTTCCTGCTGTTTGTACACCTGGTCCTGGCACCGGGCACCGCAATTCATGCGCTGATATTCAAGCGTGATTCGCGGGCGGCCTTCGGCTGGATCGCCGTATGCGTACTGCTGCCACTGGGTGGGCCGATTCTCTACTTGCTGTTCGGCATCAATCGCGTGCGTACCCAGGCAGCAAAACTGGCACCCGCGCGCTTTGGTCCCGGCTATGAACGCGGGGCAGAAGTGGATCAGCCTCACCCCCTGCCAGCAGATCTTGCACCCGGCTATCTGCCGCTTGCGCGGGTCGGGGCCGGTCTGAGCCGCCATGCACTGCTTCCAGGCAACTGTATCGAGGCCCTGCATAATGGTGAACAGGCCTATCCGGCAATGCTTGAAGCAATCCACGGGGCCACCTCCAGGATCTACCTTTCAAGCTACATTTTCGACAGTGATCGGTCCGGCCAGCAATTCATCGAGGCTCTGACCCACGCGCATGCACGCAACGTCGATGTGCGTGTACTCATCGACGGGATGGGTGAGTGGTATTCATGGCCGCGGGCCAGGCGATTGCTCAGGCGTCACGGCGTTCCCACAGCCCGCTTCATGCCGCTGAAACTCCTGCCACCGTCGTTGCACCTGAATCTGCGTTCTCACCACAAACTGCTGGTCGTCGACAGCACCGTAGCCTTCAGCGGCGGCATGAACATCGGCGACCGGCATCTGGCTGAACGCGGCGAAAATCCGGCCCGGGTCGTCGACATGCACTTCAGGCTGCGCGGACCCGTGGTCAACCAGCTCGAGGAGGTCTTCCTCGACATGTGGCGCTTCACCACCGGCCAGGCCGACACACAACCCGGCCCCGAGGGGGCATCCACCGGAGAGATGCGCTGTCGCGTCATCACCGATGGTCCCGATGAGGACCTCGATCGATTGACCATGTTACTGGTAGCTGCGATTTCTCTGGCCCGCGAGCAGATCCGGATTATGACGCCGTACTTTCTGCCACCTCGAGAGATCGTCGCGGCGCTTCAGGCGGCCGCCGTACGTGGCGTCGATGTCACCGTGATACTGCCTGAGAAAAGCAATCTGCCTTTCGTGCACTGGGCGACCCGCAACATGCTGTGGGAGGTGCTGGTTCGCGGCGTGCGCGTGGTCTACCAGCCACCGCCTTTCGCGCACACGAAACTGTTCATCGTAGATCGTCGCTACGTGCTCATCGGCTCCGCCAACTGGGATGCGCGCAGTCTGCGACTGAACTTCGAGCTGATGGTCGAGATCTATGACGCGCAGCTGGCCCGCCAGCTCGCCCGGCACGCCGAAGCGGCCATGCGTACCGGGACAGCGGTCACCCTGGACGAGCTTGACGGGCGCAGTTTTCCGGTACGCCTGCGCGACAGCCTCTGCTGGTTGTTCACGCCCTACCTGTAGCAGGCAGCGCACCCCGGCCAGCGTGAATATCGGCGCATACGCTGCCTCAGGCGCGCTTGCGCGCGTAGCGCTGAGTGCCGCGATGAATGATCTCATCCTCGGCCGTCAGGGCCTCGGGCATCAGATCGTCGAGCTCACGCAGCCGCTCGTAGATCGGCGCGAAATCACGCTCCGCGGTCTCGCGCAGCAACTGCTCGAAACTCTCGATGACAAAGTAGGTCTGCTGGAAATCGTCGATCCGATAGCGGGTGCGCATCACGCGTACCAGGTCGAAAGCCACCCGATTGGGTGAGGGGTCTTCCAGACAGAACGCCGACTCCGAAGCCGACGACACGATGCCCGATCCGAAGATGCGCAGGCCCTCGTCGGTGCGCAGCAGACCGAACTCGACCGTGTACCAGTACAGGCGCGCCAGGTGCTCCAGCATGCCCAGGCCCTGCGCGCGCAGGCCACCTTCGCCGTACGCCTGGAGGTAGTCGGCGAATACCGGATGCATCAGCATCGGCACGTGACCGAACACATCATGGAAAACATCCGGCTCCTGAAGGTAATCCAGCTGGTCACGTCGCCGAATGAACCGCCCGGCCGGGAAGCGCCGATTGGCCAGGTGCTGGAAGAACACGTCATCTGGCACCAGTCCGGGCACCGCAACCACCTGCCAGCCGGTGTGCGACGACAGCGTGGCTGAGAGCTTTTCGAAATCAGGAATACCGCCGGTGGTGAGACTCAGCCGTCCGAGGCCCTCAAGGAATTCCGCACAGGCCGCACCCGGCAGCAGCGCAGACTGGCGCGCGCCCAGCAGGTTCCACACCGCATGTTCATCTTCGGTATAGGACTCCCAGCGCTGCGGAATGGTGAAATCCTCGGCGATCTCGGGGTAGTCCCGGCGATACTGTTCCAGCGTGATCTCGCCCATGGTCTTCTCCTCGCGAACGCTTCATTCAGTCATCAAGGTAGTCCAGCGGCAACGCCACGGTGTCCTTGACGGTCTCGAGCACGAAGCTGCTGTGCACGTGGCGCACACCGGGCAGCTTCAGCAGGCGCTTCATGACAAAGGTTTCGTAGGCCTCCAGATCCGGCGCCACGACCCGCAGCACGTAATCGTGCTCGCCGGTCACGGCGAAACAGGCCAGCACCTCGGGCAGTGTCGCCAGGGTGGCGCGGAATCGTTCAATGTCACGTGCATGATCCTGGGCGATCTGCACCTGCACGAAGGCGGTGAGCCCCAGACCGAGCTTCTTGGCATCCAGCCGCACGTCATGGCCGGCCAGCACACCCGCAGCCTCCAGTGCCTGCACCCGGCGCAGGCAGGCCGAAGGCGACAGGCCCACTTCGGCGGCCAGTTGCACATT
>JAFIFN010000154.1 GCA_020832005.1 Gammaproteobacteria bacterium
GGCCGAGCGAGGCGAGCACCTGGTCGAGCTCGCGCAGATCCGCCTCGTCGCGCTCGATGTGCTGGCGCAGCTCGCGCACGGCGTTCTGCACTTCCTCGAGATCGGCCTGCTGGCGCTGACGCATCTGCTTGCCATGATGAATGGTCTGCTCAAGGCGTGCGATTTCCGAGCCTTCACGGTAATAGTGCGCCTGCACCGTATTGAACGCGTCGCTGCGCTCGGCATGTTCGGCACGCGACTTCTCAATTTCGGCCTCATAGGCCCGTTGGTCAGCCAGCGCACCCTGGAACGCAGTTTCTGCGCTCTCAAGTTGCCCGCGAACCTCGGCGATGGACTGGTCCATGTCGGCCAGGCGAAGCGCCAGCAGTTGTGCGCCGACCTGGCGCTCCTCGGCGCGCAGCTCCTTGTAGCGTTCAGCGGTGCGCGCCTGACGCTGCAGGTGGCGAATCTGCTTGTCGACCTCATCACGCAGATCGGTGAGTCGCTCCAGATTCTCTCGCGTATGGCGGATGCGGTGTTCGGTGTCGCGGCGGCGATCCTTGTACTTCGAAATGCCCGCGGCCTCTTCGAGAAAGGTGCGCAGCTCTTCCGGCCGGGCCTCGACAAGCCGCGAGATCATGCCCTGTTCGATGATCGAGTAGCTGCGCGGCCCCAGACCGGTGCCCAGGAAGATATGGGTGATGTCTTTGCGCCGACAGCGGGTGTTGTTGAGAAAGTAATCGGAGGTGCCATCACGCGAGACGACCCGCTTGATCGAAATCTCGGCATACTGGGCATACTGCCCACCCACGGTGCCATCGGAATTGTCAAACATCAGTTCGATCGAAGCCGTGCCCACCGGCTTTCGCGCGCTCGATCCGTTGAAGATGACATCGGCCATCGACTCACCGCGCAAGTTCTTGGCCGAGCTCTCGCCCATGACCCAGCGCACGGCGTCGATGATGTTGGACTTGCCGCAGCCGTTGGGGCCGACGACACCCATGAGATTTCCGGGGAAATGCACGGTGGTGGGGTCCACGAAGGACTTGAAACCAGCCAGTTTGATCTTGCTCAGTCGCATTTCGACGCGTTTACTCCGGGGCGATGTGGCACGCCTGCACGCCAGCGGGCGTGGTCGCTGCAGGCCCGGTAGTGTAAAGTAATTCCGCAGCGGGGACGATCCGTCCCCTGGCGCCGACACATGGATTCGACGCGAACATGACAACACGTGCAGGGACCGCACCCAGCCGCGAGCTGGAGACCTTTCCGAACCCCAGCCCGGGCCGGGATTTCGTGATTCGCATGCGAATTCCGGAGTTCACCTGCCTGTGCCCGAAGACCGGCCAGCCAGACTTCGCCACGCTATATCTCGACTACATCCCCGATGAGCGCTGCGTAGAACTCAAGTCATTGAAACTCTACGTCTGGTCGTTTCGCGACGTGGGCGCTTTTCACGAGGCCATCACCAATACCATCCTGGACGACCTGGTCGCGGCCACCGCGCCGCGTTTCATGCGCCTGACAGCAGACTTCAACGTGCGCGGCGGCATCTATACGCATGTGATCGTCGAGCATCGCGCCCGCGACTGGCAGGCCGCCGATCCAGTCAGCCTGCCGCCCGCCCCTGGGGCCTCATAGGCCTTTGAATATCAAGCACCTGCAGAATCCCGAGTCGGCAGACCCGAAACCCTTCCCAAGCAGCCCGCCGGCTGTATAATCCCCGGCTTGGTGAACCCGGCTGGAGGGTCGTCATGGCAGCGAAGAAGAAAGCTTCTCGTGCGACAAAGGCCGCTTCGGCGTCGGCCAAGAAGACTGCCTCGCGCAAGCGCGCCGGCAGCAGCAAGGCGGGCAGCGCGAAAAAACCACGCGCAGCGGGTGGCGCCAGGGCCCGCGCGGCCTCAACCAAAAAAACTGCGGTGAAGAAGGTGGGTAGCAAGAAAAAGGCGACCAGCAAAGCCAGCAGCAAGAAGGCCGCAGCTGGAAAAGGTGCTGCTAAATCTGCGAAAACCAAGCGCTCCACCGCCGGCAAGGCAACTTCGAAGAAAAAGCTGACTTCGGGAAAGAAGACAACGGCCAAGAAGGCGGCGACCAGGAAGACCACCACCAGCAAAAAGGCGCCGGCCAGAAAGAAAGCTACTCCCAGCAAAAAGACGACCTCCACAAAGAAGGCAGCGGCCAGGAAACCTGCCACCGCCAAACCTAAACCGACCAAATCGACGAAAACCGCGAAGAAGGCACCTGTGAAAAAGACGGCAGCCGCCACCAAGACCCCGAAGAAGAAGCCAGCTGCGGCGAAATCCGCGACTGGCAAGACCGAGGCTGCGACCAAGCCTGCAGCAGTCAAGCGGCCTACGCCCGCAAAGAGGCCCGCTCCTGCAAAAGAGGTGCGCCCTGCCAGTACGCCGACGGCGCGCCGCAAGCCCCGTGCCGGAGCCGGACTTTTCGTCGGACCGATGCATGGCTTCGAGCCATACCAGCCCGGCAAGAGCGAAGGCTACATGAGCGCCAAGCAGCTCGAGCACTTCCGGCAGATCCTGCTGACCTGGAAGCGCCAGCTGATGGAGGAAGTCGACCGCACCGTGCATCACATGCAGGATGAAGCGGCCAATTTCCCTGACCCCAATGACCGTGCGACCCAGGAATCAGAGTTCAGCCTGGAGCTTCGAACCCGCGATCGCGAACGCAAGCTGCTGCGCAAGATCGACTCGGCATTACAGCGCATCGATGACGGTGAGTACGGCTACTGCGAAGAGACCGGCGAGGAAATCGGCCTGCGCCGCCTGGAAGCACGTCCGGTAGCGACCCTGTGCCTGGAGGCTCAGGAGCGTCGCGAGCTGGCCGAGCGCCAGTATGGCGAGCGCGACGACCGCTACCGCTGATCCCGGCAACGCGGATCATCCACCGCGTTATCGCGGTCGATTCGCACCCTCCCCGACTGGTTTGCTGCACCTGGGGTCGCTGTTCGCAGCGGTCGCAAGTTTCCTGCGCGCCCGTGAGCAGTGTGGCGAATGGCTGGTACGGATCGAGGACATCGACCCGCCGCGCGAGATCGCGGGGGCCAGTGATGCGATCCTGCGCCAGCTCGAGCAGGCCGCCCTGCACTGGGATGGTCCGGTGCTGCGTCAAAGTGAGCACCGCGAACGTTACCGTGATACGGCAGCCCGGTTGCAACAACAGGGCAGCGCCTACAGATGCAGCTGCAGCCGCCGCCAGATCGCCAGCCACCCCGATTCCGGGCCAAACGGCACCCGTTACCCTGGCACCTGCCGCGATCGGCCACCACCTGCCGCAGCGCGGGCTGCGCTACGCGTGCGCAGCCCCGCCGCAGCTGTGATCATTGACGACGCGCTGCAAGGCACGGCGTCAGTCGACATCGATGCGACAACGGGCGATGTCGTGATCTGGCGAAAGGAAGACCTGCCCGCCTATCACCTTGCCGTGGTGGCCGATGATGCCTGGCAAGGCATCACCGAGGTGGTGCGTGGCCTTGACCTGTTTAGCGCAACTGCGCCACACATTCATCTGCAGCACTTGCTGGCCCTGCCGGTACCCGGCTACGCACACCTGCCCGTGCTGGTGAACGCACAAGGCGAAAAACTCAGCAAGCAAACACATGCCGCCCCCGTGGTTGCGCAGGAAATGTCTGCCGCCATAGGTCGGTGTCTGAGCTTGCTGGGCTGGCCCGTGCCGGGCGAGATGGCAGGCGCTCGGCCCTCAGAGCTGCTGAGTGCAGCCCATGGACAGATTGACTGGACAAAGTTGCACGGCCGCACACAGTTGACGCAGCCGTAACACGCTCACGGAGGCTACTGCTGCAACGCGAAATCAGCTAAGGTAATCATATCGGCGCGATCGGCAAACCGCTGCGGCGGCGCGCACTGGCCACCCACATCGGGGGAGCATATGACCGACACACGCACGATCAAGAAATACCCCAATCGCCGCCTCTACGATACCGAGGAAAGCCGCTACATTACGCTGGCAGACATTCGCAAGCTGGTGGTCGAAGAAGTTGACTTCGCGGTTATCGATCAGAAAAGCGGCGAGGATATTACCCGCAGCATCCTGCTTCAGGTGATCAGCGAAGAGGAAACCAACGGCCAGCCCATCATGACGCGAGACTTCCTCTCGGAGATGATTCGCGCCTACTCGCGCAGCATGCCGGGTTTCGTGGGCAGCTACCTGGAGCAGAGCCTGCGGGTGTTTCTTCGTCAGCAACAGCAGTTGCGCAGCCAGATGGTTGACATGATGGGCGGTGTCGACCCCATGGCGCCGATGCGTGACCTGGCGCAACAGAACTGGAACCATTGGGTGGGCATGCAGCAGGAAATGTGGAAGGCCATGCTAGGCCAGGCAGGCTCTGTTCCGAAGAACGGTCCGGCCGAGTCACCCCAGACCGATCGCAGCGAGCGCCACAAGGGCTGAACCAGCCTGCGGTCAGGCCACTGTTGCGCTGCAGCCATAACTTGACAGCCCCATAGGGGGTCTCGTATTGTTGCACTGCAGCACGGTGCTACTCCCCCAGTGCCGACTGCAACGGCATATCTCCCCCAGAGAGACGCCAAGTCCAGCCCCCGCCGCAAGGCGGGGGCTTTTTTTGTGCTCGACGAACGCCCGATCCCGCCCGGTTGTCAGTAGCTGATGACGGTGCGGATGGACTTGCCCTCGTGCATCAGGTCAAAGGCCTCGTTGATGCGCTCCAGCGGCAGCACGTGGGTGATCAGCTCATCGATGCGGATCTGGCGATCCATGTACCAATCGACAATGCGCGGCACATCGGTGCGTCCCCTGGCGCCACCAAAGGCACTGCCCTTCCAGACACGGCCGGTGACCAGTTGAAACGGGCGCGTCGCGATCTCCTGACCTGCACCGGCCACGCCGATGACGATGCTTTCGCCCCAACCCTTGTGACAGCACTCCAGCGCCTGGCGCATGGTATTTACGTTGCCGATACACTCAAATGAGTAATCCACGCCACCATTGGTGATCGCTACCAGGTGGGCCACCACGTCCTCGACGTCTCGAGGGTTGACGAACTCGGTCATGCCGAACTCGCGGGCAAGCACCGCTTTTTCAGGATTGATATCCACACCGATGATACGGCTGGCGCCCACCAGCCTGGCACCCTGGATCACATTGAGACCGATACCGCCCAGGCCGAAAACGGCGACGGTAGACCCGGGCTCGACCTTGGCCGTGAAGATCACCGCGCCGATACCGGTCGTGACGCCGCAGCCGACATAGCAGACCTTGTCGAACGGTGCATCGCTGCGAATCCTGGCCAGCGCGATCTCCGGCAACACGGTGTAATTGGAGAACGTCGAGCAGCCCATGTAGTGGAAGATCGGCTTGCCCTGGTAGGAAAACCGGCTGGTGCCATCGGGCATCAGGCCCTGCCCCTGGGTGCCACGAATCGACTGGCAGAGATTGGTTTTCGGATGCAGACAGAAGTCGCACTCGCGACATTCCGGGGTGTACAGGGGAATGACATGATCACCTGGCGCCAGGGAGCTTACGCCCTCACCGACCTCGACGACGACGCCGGCACCTTCATGACCCAGCACGCACGGGAACAGCCCCTCCGGGTCATCGCCGGAGAGTGTGAAGGCATCGGTGTGGCACACCCCAGTGGCCTTGAGTTCAACGAGCACCTCGCCGGCGCGAGGCCCCTCGAGGTCCAGCTCGACGATTTCCAGCGGTTTGCCCGCCTCGAACGCCACTGCCGCCTTGGTTTTCATCCGCACCCTCCCAGTCCACGCCAACCGTAAAAATAGTGCCTCAAGCCTACGTCACGGACACTAGTGGTGGAAGAGCATGGCAAAATGAAAAAGCCCCGATACCGTCGCCGATATCGAGGCTTTCAGATCACACGACTGGCGCTTGGGATCAGGCGGGATCGACGTCCCGCATTGTCAGGCGCACGCGGCCCTGGCGGTCGACCTCGAGTACCTTGACTCTGACACTTTCGCCTTCCTTGAGCTTGTCGCCGACACGCTCGACGCGCTCTTCGGAGATCTGCGAGATATGCACCAGGCCGTCCTTGCCGGGCAGAATGGTCACGAATGCACCGAAGTCCATTAGTCTTGCGACCTTGCCCTCGTAGATCTTGCCGACTTCCACGTCCGCCGTGATCAACTCGATGCGCCGACGTGCCTCGCGACCCGAAGCTGCATCCACCGATGCAATCTTCACAGTGCCATCGTTATCGATGTCAATATTCGCACCGGTCTCTTCGGTGATGCTGCGAATGACCGCACCGCCCTTGCCGATCACTTCGCGAATCTTCTCCGGGTCGATACGCATCGTGATGATCGTCGGCGCCCAGTCGGACATCTGCTCACGTGGCTTGGCGATGATCTCGTTCATGCAGCCCAGGATGTGCAGACGGCCTTCGCGCGCCTGGTCCAGCGCCTGGCTCATGATCTCGCTGGTGATGCCATCGATCTTGATGTCCATCTGCAGCGCCGTGATGCCGTCCTGGGTGCCGGCCACCTTGAAGTCCATGTCACCAAGATGATCTTCATCACCGAGGATGTCGGTCAGCACGGCGAAGCGCTCGCCTTCCTTGACCAGACCCATGGCAACACCGGCCACCGGCGCCTTGATCGGTACACCGGCATCCATCAGCGACAGACTGGTACCGCAGACACTGGCCATCGAGCTCGACCCGTTGGACTCGGTAATCTCCGAGACCACGCGAATCACATAGGGAAACTCCTCGACGGTGGGCATGACCGCCTGGATGCCGCGGCGCGCCAGGCGACCATGACCGATTTCCCGACGCTTCGGCGAACCGACGAAGCCGGTTTCACCCACGCAGTAAGGGGGGAAGTTGTAGTGCAGCATGAACGGGTCTTTGCGTTCACCTTCCAGCGCGTCGATGACCTGTGCATCGCGCCCGGTACCCAGCGTGGCAACCACGATGGCCTGAGTCTCGCCGCGGGTGAACAGGGCGGAGCCGTGGGTGCGGGGCAGCAAACCAACCTGGATGTCGATCGGCCGCACCGTTTTCGTATCACGACCGTCAATACGGGGTTGGCCGTCGAGAATGCGGTCGCGCACAATGCTGCGCTCGAGCTTGGAGAATACTCCTGAGACCTTGTCGGCCTCGAAGCGCGGCGTATCGCCGCCGGCCAGCTGCTCGACCACGCTCTTCTTGAGCTCGCCGACGCGCGCGTAGCGTTCCTGCTTCTCGGAAATCTGGTAGGCAGCCGTGAGGCCCTCATGGGCAGCGGCTCGCACGGCATCAACGATATCTTCGTCACTGGGAGGGGCTTCCCATTCCCAGGCTGGCTTGGCAGCTTCGGCGGCCAGCTGCCTGATGACCTCGATGGCCGCCTGCATCTGCTCATGGCCGTACATCACGGCGCCGAGCATGACCTCCTCGCTCAGCCCCTTGGCCTCCGACTCGACCATCAGCACCGCCTTGTCCGTGCCTGCGACCACGAGGTCGAGCTGCGAATCGTTGAGCTGGCTGTAGGTCGGATTGAGCACGTAGTTGCCATCGAGGTAACCCACCCGCGCCGCACCAATCGGCCCGGCGAAGGGCATGCCCGAGATGGCCAGTGCAGCCGAGGCACCGATCAACGAGGCAATGTCAGGGTCGACTTCAGGGTTCAGCGAGATGACCGTGGCAATGATCTGGACCTCGTTGCGAAAACCTTTAGGAAACAGCGGCCGGATCGGACGGTCGATCAATCGGCAGGTCAGTGTTTCCTTCTCGCTGGGACGGCCTTCGCGCTTGAAAAAGCCGCCCGGAATGCGGCCGGCCGCGTAGGTCTTTTCCTGGTAGTTTACGGTCAGTGGGAAGAAATCCCGGCCGGGGGCCGCACTCTTCTGGCCAACCGCGGTGACCAGCACCACGGTGTCGGACATGCGCACGAGCACCGCACCATCCGCCTGCCGGGCAATCCCGCCTGTCTCGATCGTGACCGCATGGTCGCCGTATTGAAATGTCTTCTTGATGACTGTC
>JAFIFN010000272.1 GCA_020832005.1 Gammaproteobacteria bacterium
TGTGCGCTGGGCAAATTCGGGCAGCTCATGGCAGCGCAGCACCCGCGCGGTTTCCGCCACCTCGCGCCCCCGTACGGCAAGATCGGCCAGGTAGGCATCCACGGCGGCGGCCACGGTGAGGGGGGCGCCCATCTTGGACTCAGCGTCCTTGGCAGGCGGGTCACCACGGCCCCGGGGTGTGCTGGCAGCGTCGCTGGGCACAACTGTGAGCATGGCGCGCCGGGGTGGGCGAGGTCATGGTGAGTTTCAGGGCGGGGAAGGGCTTTTCGCTGGATCGTCGTCAGTAATCAGCTATCTTGAGGCCCGAAAGCAGGCGCGTGCCGTCAGGCTTGCCGTCCATGCGTGCCATGGCCGCAAGCTCGGTGGGCAGGTCATGGCATAACGGCTACATTGTGTGGCAGTATGGACGCATGTTGTAGCCGTAAAGGCAGCAGGCGCATGACGCCCTCGCTTGACGCTCTGTTCGGCAGCCGCTCGGCCGCCCAGGCACTACTGTTCCTGCAAAACTATGGCGACGGCCACGCCCGTCGGATTGCGACCACTTTTGATGTCTCCCACATGGCCATCCAGCGGCAGCTGCGACGCTTGGAGGCCGCGGGCATCCTGGTCAGCCGCATGGTCGGAAACACTCGGGTATTCACCTGGAATCCGCTCAGCGCCACTGCGAAGGATCTGCGACCCTTTCTTGAAGCGGAGCTGGGACGACTGCCGCGCGCGATGACGCAGCAGTATTTCCGGCAGCGCCAGCGGCCCCGCCGAACTGGCAAGCCGCTGTAGTTCATGACAATCAATGCTCCCCACCAGCTCAATCCCACGCGTTCGGCCGTACAGATCGAGGTGCACCTCGAAATCAGCCATCGTGTGACGATCCGACCGGACGCTTTGGATGGGCGCGCTTCGGCAACTCAGTGCGAGCCAGCGCTTGTCCTACGCTGTCATTGCTGATGTCGGCGATCTGAGTCAAGCCTTCGAGCAGGCCGAGCGCTTGGAGGACCCCGGCATAGATGCCGATGCCGACACTGGGATCCCCAGCCTCGATCTTCTGCAGGGTCGAGCGCGATGTGAACGCGCGCTCGGCCACTACCGCCATCGGCAGCCGGCGACGTCGGCGCGCGTCCTGGATGTCCGCGCCGAGCTTGCGCAGCGCGCGTCGCACGGCGGCCGAAGGGTTATGAGGCGTTGGCATTTGCTAGCTTTGCACTACAAAAAGAGCCTATATGTAGCACGAAGATAACAAATACTCCAGAGGTAGGAGGTGCTCTCAGTCGGGCGTGCCTTCCAGCCGCGCCAACGCGGCGCGCAGCACGGCGGCGTCCATCTGGTCTTTGGGGAGCACGCCCTTTCAGGTCTTCCCAGGTGGCCGGGCGGGTGTAGTCCACTGCTTGTGCCGCTCCTCGATCGCATCCACGGTCCAGCGCAGCCGGTCGCGCGCCATGTCCTGTTGCTGCTCAAGGGTGCTCAAATGGCGTCCTCCCGGCCGGGGTCCTGACTCGGTATGACTCGGCTACAGTATAGCCAAGCGGCTGCCTGGGCAGGGCCGGGCGTGCCGGCCCGGGCGAATCAGGGTGGAAATCGGCTGGTTTCCGTTGCAAGATCGACAGTCCGCTGGCCTGTTGGGCGGCGGAATCGGGGAGGTGATCACATGGGCATCGGTGCTGCCTTGCGCAGCGTGGGGCTATTTCGCGACCGCCGTATTGGCCGCTATACGGTGTTGCGAGAGCCTGAGCTCTACGCCTACTGGGAAGAGGTGCACCTGCGTCGGCTCTTCGCGCTGTTGGGCGTGGATTGCGTGTTCGATGTCGGCGCCAACCGCGGGCAGTATGCCCAGCTGCTGCGGCAGCGGGTGGGCTACACCGGCCTGCTTGTCTCCTTTGAACCGATCCCGGCGTTGGCCCGTGTCTTGCGTGACCAGGCCGCGGCGGATCCTGACTGGGTCATCGATGAGTCCGCACTGGCCGCCGACAACGGCGCGCACGAGTTCAACATCATGGCGACCTCCGAGTTCAGCTCGCTGAGCACCCCCTGCCACGAGGAGAGCGGTCGCTTCCGGGCGCTGAATCGGATTGTCGACACCATTGCCGTCGATACCGAGACCCTGGGGGCCGTGCAGGAGAGATACGCCAGTGAGTATGCGTTCACGCGTCCGTTTCTGAAGCTCGACACCCAGGGCAAGGATCTGGAGATTCTGGCGGCTGATCCGGTGGCGACAAAACGTTTCGTGGGCGTGCAGATCGAGCTTTCGGTCAAGCGCCTGTATGCCGATGCAGTGCCGATGGGCGAGGCGCTGCGCGGGCTGAAAGAACTGGGTTTCGAGGTGTGCGCGTTTATGCCGACCAACCCCGGCCACTTTCCGGAGTTGATCGAGACTGATTGTCTGCTGCTCCGCGAGGATCTGATGGCTCAGTTGCACTAAGATCATTGGCTGGTGCGGGTGCGACATGCTCGCCGCTTGCAGTAGCGTGACTGTCTACGAGCCTGTCTTCATCGATTGGCAAGCCCTGCGAGTTAAAGCCGCCTCTGTGCACGCGCATACAGGTCCGGAGCGCTTCCAATATAGTCATCCAAAAGCGCCCGATCAGCTACAGCGATATCAGAGCGCTCTCCGACGAAATACACGCCTTGAGCGCAGTCGCGGCTCCCAGATCTTTTGGCAAGGATGTAGTCAAAGTACTTCAACCAGAAAAGGCCTATCCTGCACATCGCCTTCACCGCGAAGCGTGACCGGCGACCGTTCGAAAGCAAGGCAAGCAAGAACGCTTGTATTGAATTGCCAAGAGCACTGGCTGGACCCGTAGATACTCCGGTTGAAATGCATCTGAATCGCGCGAACAGTCGCTTATGCCCCATGTCGGAGAATCGCATAAAGTCGAATGCTCCTCCATGTACTTGCAGCATGAAAGGTGTATCTGCGTAGACAATACCCTCGGAATTCAAAACTCTGTGTACCTCGTCCACCACAGCCTGTGGATCTACGCTGTGTTCAAGTATGGCGTCGAGGAATACCGCGTCAAAGGTACCATCATTGAACGGCAGGCTTCGGGGGTCAGCAACAGCGTGATTCTGTGCATTCGGTATGACGTCGCATTCCAGGCAGTCAATGCGGGGATCTCGTCGCAGGCGGGCTAGGGCTGCTTTCGGATGTTTGCCGCCGATGTTCAGGATCTTTGGTCTCGATGCGCGCTCGAACAGCATGGCTTCAATGTGTTTTACATTGGCACGCGCTGCCACATTGATTTCCAGACTCGGCAAGATTGCGAGGGCAAGTGTTTGCACACGAGTTTGTGAAGGCTTGCTCAAACCTCCGCTAGTGTAGTCGGCAATGCGGAATACGCTCAGGCTCTCGTTGATGAGAATCGGTATGCCATCGAGGATTGGGTAACTCTTTCCGCACGTCGAAGACTTGCAGATAAGCTGATTCGAATCGCTGCGGAACTCTGAATGGCATACAGGACAAACCAGTGAAGCGGCTTTCTCCAAGCTCGCCAGCACTGCCGTACCCTCGTTTTCTTGCGTACGCAATTCATCCATTGAACATAAGTCCGATGACAGCCCACAGGGTCAAACTAATAGCACGTATTTGCTGGTGTGAATAACCCCTAAAGAGCAGCAAATAATCTATATTCGCGGTAAGCGGCCGCCGGGAACCAGGCTGTCGATCATCACATTCGCTCAGGTTTCCTTAATCTTTGACAAGGCGGTGGCCTATCGTCACGAGGTCAACCAACGAGCGTAACCGGGTGGAGGGGGAGTGCCTGCGTGATTAAATCTCCGCCAGTACGGAGGCAGCTTCGGACCGCGACGGCGTCCGACGTGGGCTTGAAGCCTTTATCCCAAGTGCGTCAACGTGTCGTTCTCGTTGACCTGAATAACTTCGCAACCTTTCCGACGTTGGCCGTCGGCCTGCTTGTTGCAAGCTTGAGGAGCGCGGGATACGACGCCCAGGTGATTTGTCCGCTATCGCATGATGTGCCGGCGAGCGAACGCGAGCGCCCCGAGCACTTCTTCGACCATGTTCACAGAAAACTGCGGCTGACAACGCTGCCGACGGTCCACGCTGCGCGGGAACTGACCAGACGGATGCGCGCGTGGTGGGCTGGTCGACCGCACCGTCGTGTGTTGCGCACTACGGCGAGCGTTCTGAGTACAAAGCCGGACGTGATGCTGCTTTCAGCCTATTTGCAGCATTACCATACCGTGCGAAAGCTGTGCATGTTGGCCCAGAGACGGGGCGTGCCGGTGATCTTAGGTGGTCCAGTTTTCAATCATGAAGCTACCGCTAATGCCTGGCGATCCATTCCTGGCCTGACAGCCCTGGTGGGTGCCGAGGCCGACCTTATGCTCCCGCAGCTTGTGGCGGCAGTCATCTCTGGTCAGGATCTTCTGGCCTACCGAGGCGTGACGTTGCCAGATGGGAGGCGTAGTGCGCCCGCCGAACCTCTGCGTAACCTTGATCGCATCGCGGTGCCGGACTTCACTGACTTTCCATGGGACCGCTATCGAATGCGGGTTATTCCGATAATGACGGGGCGTGGCTGTCAGTGGAGCAAGTGTACTTTCTGCAGCGATGTCGTGAGCGCGAACGGCAGAACGTTCAGAACGCGCGGAATAGAGTCAGTTATACATGAGATCCGTGAACTCTCGCAGCGCCATAGCAGTGTCAATTTCATCTTTCTGGATTTGAAGCTCAACTCGCAACCGGCATTGCTGAGAGGTATTGTCGAAAACATTCAGCTATATGCACCTGGGGCGCAGTGGATCGGGACGGTTCACGTGGATGGCCGAAGCGACAACGGCCTGTCTCGCCGGGAACTGAGGGCTGCCGCGGCGGCCGGGATGCGCAGAGTCAGCTTTGGCCTGGAGTCGGGCAGCCAGCGGATGCTCGATGCCATGCGCAAGGGCTCTACTGTGGCGGCCAACTCCCTGTTCATACGTAACGCTCACGAGGCAGGCATCAGTGTCCGTTGCACCATGTTCAAGGGCTTCCCTGGTGAGACTGCGGACGACCTCGTGGCCACCGCCGAATTCCTTGAAGCACACGTAGATCAAATTGACAGGGTTCGCTTCAATGAGTTTGCGCTTCCGGAAGGTACGCCCATTTACCATGCAGTAAAGCAGACACCTGCGGCGCTCCCGGCCTTGCGGGTCGAGGGGCAGGATTATCGTAATTCCATGCTGCGCCATGTAAACGTCGAATGTCATGGCAGAGCGTACCGCCGGGCGTTGGCCAGGGTGCTGCGAGTCGTTTATGCCATCAACCGGCGGCCCGTGAAGCGCACGGCTCGTGCGTTCGACGGCATGATGTAGCGCATATGGATAATGCCGTGCAATCCGATCCGCTAAGGAGGCGCTTGCGGCGTCTTGGGCGCTGGGAGCGGTGTGAAGAAGCTACGGCATTCGTCGACCTGTACCATACGGAGAACCAGCAACCCGATTGCGTTCGACGAAGCAGGAAGCGGGCCGTCGCTCGCGATATGATGCGCCATGGCTACTACGAGCATACCCCCGAGGAACTCGCCTATGGTGCACGCGTCGCCTGGCGGAACCATGCGCGATGTATAGGCCGGTTATTCTGGAACTCACTCGAGGTCGTAGACTGTCGCGCTATTCAGTGTCCTGACCTGATTGCCGGCCGAGCGATTGAGCACCTCAGAGACGCGGGGGGCAGCGGGAAGATACGATCAATTATCTCGATTTTCGCGCCAGTGCGCGGATCGCGCCTGCGCGAGCCCCTGCCACCGTATATCGAGAGTCAACAACTGGTCCGATACGCAGGCTATTCCATACCCGGGAAAGGCTATCTCGGCGACCAAGCGAATCTGGAGCCGACCCGAATTGCTCGCGCGATGGGATGGAAGCCTCCACCGAGTCCGGGCGCCTTCGATATCCTGCCAATAATGATCCGAGACGCCCAAGGGCGGCGATTGCTCTACACGTTGCCGTCCGGCACTGTGAGAGAGGTCGACATCGAGCATCCCGTTCATACAGAAATCGCCGGCCTCAGCCTGAAGTGGTACACGGTGCCATGCATTTCTTCGATGATTCTTACGATCGGCGGCATTGATTATCCCTGTGCACCGTTTAACGGTTACTACATGGTCACCGAGATCGCCAGCAGAAACCTGGGCGATTCCCTGCGCTACAACATGCTGCCGCGCGTTGCTCAGTGCCTCGGCCTGAATCCAGGCGGATCGACGGATCCGATGTGGCGAGATCGAGCACTTACCGAGCTCAACACGGCTGTGTTGTACTCCTTCAAGCGTGACGGGGTGACGATGGTCGACCATCACCTGGCAAGCGAGCAGTACATGATGTTCGTCCAGCGCGAACAGTCTTCGGGCCGAACGCCGTCCGGAGACTGGTCGTGGATTGTGCCGCCAGAGGCAGCTGCTTCGACAGAAGTGTTTCATCTGTCGATGAAGGATCGGGCGCTGGTCCCGAACTACTACAAATCACGAGCCAGCGATGGCGCCAATTTGGCACTGAACTATGACGATGAGTATAGGCCCAGGCTGCGGCGCCACTGGGATCGACTGCGCATCCGGTTACACCGGCGGCTCAGAAAAGCGAAATAGCCGAGACCCGGTGTCATGCCTGATGCTGGCCGGCTGCGGCGGCCTGCACATTGCACATGTTCCAGGGCAGGGGAGGGCTTTTCGCCGGATCTTCTTCAGTTGCCTTGCGGCGTGCGAATGATGTTTCTGGCAAGGCCATGCGCAGCCTGTAACAGGCGTTCATCATTGGTCCACAGTGACTCGCAGCGATGATGTTGCGCGCAGGCGAGGTGCAGGGCATCGGGAGTACGCAGCGCGAAGCGGGCCCGCAGTGTTGCCGCGTGATCGAACACGGCCGCTGGCAGTGTCAACCAGGCGAACTGCGCGAAAGCGGCCTCGTACCGCAGTTGAAGTTCGATATCGCCGGTCCGCAGGGGCTTGACCAGGCACTCCATTCGTACCAGATCCGAAATCGCCAAATCCTGGGGTGGCGCCGCTGCAACGGCAGCGCGCACGGTGCTCGCGTGTTCAGGGTGCTGCTCGACTGCATAGATCAGCAGGCAGGCGTCGAGGTATATCAGTCCCACGCCGCCCGCTCGGCTTCGATGGCGGCATCGATTTCGGCCGCTGTGGCCGTCCTGTGGGGGGGCAGCGGATGAGCATCGAGCCAGGCCAGAAAGTTGCGTTTGCCGCCGGCAGGCGCATTGCTGCTGACCGGGACCAGCCGGGCGACCGGCTGTCCGCGATTCGCGATAATGATTTCCTCCCCACGCTGGGCTTTTTTCAGTAGCTCGGACAGCTGGTTCTTGGCGTCCAGTATATTGACCTGCATGACTTCGGACCTCGGTGATCGCGTGTTGGAAAGCGTAACATGACTTGGCCAAGTTGGCTAACTCGCACCAGTGATGTTCGAGGTGCGAACAGCGTCGCCGTGCTCACCCACGATCTCGGTACTGACCCGCGCAGCGATGAGGCCCTCGATGCCGTGCTCGATCCTACCGAGCGCGCCCGCGCCGAACGCTTCGTCTTCCCGCCGTTGCGCCGTCGTTACCGCGTTACCCATGCGGTGCTGCGCTGTGCGCTGGGCCACTGGGTGGGGCAGCCACCCGGGGCGCTGCGCTTCGAAATTGGCCCGCATGGCAAGCCAGCGCTGCCAGGTGGCCCAGCGTTCAACCTGTCGCACTCGGCCAACCGCCTGCTGCTGGGCATCACCGCGACCGGCCGGCTGGGCATCGATGTGGAACTGCTGCGCCCGATCGATGAGCTGGAGGCGATGGCGCGCCGGAACTTCGCAGCCGATGAGTGCGCCATCCTGATGGCCTGCCCGGAGGCCGAGCGCTCGCGG
>JAFIFN010000155.1 GCA_020832005.1 Gammaproteobacteria bacterium
GCGGAAGTCCGCCAGGGTGTAGATCTCGGAGCTCGCCAAATCAATAAAAAAAAAACAATGACCGCCATCGCCGCCGTCGGGCCCGCCGCGCGGCACGTATTTCTCGCGCCGAAAACTCAGGCAGCCGTGGCCGCCGTTGCCGGCCTGGACGCGGATCGTCGCGTCATCTACGAATTTCATCTCTGGATCCTGCCACGATCGGCGCGCGCGTGCCGGGTAACGAAAAACCCCGCCAGCGGCGGGGTTTCACGAATGCCTCGGTACGGTGAGCCCGACCGTTCAGCTTTCCTCGGCCAGCACGCTGACGTAGCGGCGGCTCGACGGACCCTTGCGGGCGAACACGACACGGCCGGGGGCGGTGGCGAAAAGCGTGTGGTCGCGACCGATACCGACGTTGGCGCCCGGGTGGAACTGCGTGCCACGCTGGCGCACCAGGATATTGCCCGGGATTACCTGCTCGCCGCCAAAATGCTTGACGCCGAGTCGCTTGGATTCTGAATCGCGGCCGTTCTTGGAACTGCCGCCTGCTTTCTTATGTGCCATTGCTCAATCCTCCAGGACTGACCGGGTCGCTGCGCTCAGGCGCCGACGATGCCGGTGACTTCGATTTCGGTATAGCGCTGCCGATGACCCTTCATACGCAGGTAATTCTGGCGACGCTTGAACTTGATGACCGACACCTTGTCGGCCTTGGCCTGGGCACGCACAGTCGCCTGCACCTTGCCACCAGCGACCAGCGGCGTGCCAACGGTGACCGAACTGCCCTCGCCCACCAGCAACACCTGATCGAATTCGACGGCATCGCCCTCGCTGGCCTCGATTTTCTCGATGCGCAGACGATCGCCCTGCTGGGCGCGATATTGCTTGCCGCCGGTTTTGAAAACCGCGTACATGTCTGAATCTCCAGACGAAATTTCAAAGGCCTTGCGACCGGGCAGCCGCGAGCACCTCGCGACCAAAAAAACTTTGCCGGCAAAGGTACTTACCGGCGAGCCCGCAATTCTATGATGGCCGGTCAGCTCAAGTCAATCAGCTGCCAGGCTCACCGGCAGCCGGCCGCCGCGACCGGCAAACCTCGTCAGGGTGCGTCGAATCGGGCATTATTCCAAGGCTATGCAGCCCGCCACGCTACCCGCCAGCGACGAACTCGACCTCGAGGGTATCCGTGCCCTGCTGGGCGACGACTGGCCGTCGGTCAATGCGCTGATCCGTGAATCGCTGGCCAGCGACGTGGCGTTGATCAACCAGGTGGCCGCGCACATCACCCGGGGCGGCGGCAAACGCCTGCGACCCCTGATCGTGCTGCTGGGCGCGCGCGCCTGCGGCTACCGCGGTCGCGACCACATCACCGCTGCGGCCATCGTGGAATTCATCCACACCGCCACGCTGCTGCATGATGATGTGGTTGACCAGTCAGCGCTGCGCCGCGGCCAGGAGACGGCCAACGAACTGTGGGGCAACCAGGCCAGCGTGCTGGTCGGGGATTTCCTGTATTCGCGCGCCTTCCAGATGATGGTGGCGCTTGGCGCCATGCGCGTCATGGCCATCATGGCCGATGCCACCAACACCATCGCCGAAGGCGAGGTGCTGCAGCTGCTCAATGTGCATGATCCGGATACCACTGAGGAGCGCTACCGCCAGGTGATCTATCGCAAGACCGCCCGGCTGTTCGAGGCCGGCGCGCAGCTCTCCGCGGTCCTGGGCGGTTTGCCAGCCAGTGGCGAGCAGGCGATGGCCGCGTATGGCCGCCACCTCGGCACCGCCTTCCAGCTGGTCGACGATGCGCTGGATTATTCCGCAGAGAGCAGCGAAACCGGCAAGAACCTTGGCGATGACCTGGCAGAAGGCAAGCCCACGCTGCCCCTGATCCGCGCAATGCAGCGCGGCACGCCCGCCCAGCGCAGCCTGATTCGCCAGGCCATCGAGCACGGCGGGCGGGGCGAGCTCGACGCCATACGCGCGGCGATTGAATCCACCGGGGCGCTTGAGTACACTCTCGCGCTCGCTCAGACCGAAGCCTCCCTGGCCGAAAACGCGCTCCACGCGCTTCCCGATTCGGATTTCAAGGATGCCCTGGCCGCATTGGCAGGGTTCGCGGTCAGGCGACGTTTCTAGTTAGAGTCGATTTGCGGCGCGTTCGGGGTGTAGCTCAGCCTGGTAGAGCACTGTCTTCGGGAGGCAGGGGCCGGAGGTTCGAATCCTCTCACCCCGACCATTAAAAGCAACAATATTAAGTTGCGCAATCGACCTGTCGGGCGCCGGCGTTGGTGAGAAGTGGGCAGCGGCCATCAAGCAGCTGCTTGGTGCGCCCCGTGCTCCATCGTCATTTCTCTCCGGCCAGATGATGGCCGAGCCAGTGCCCCATGATCAGAAAATACCGGTCATCATCGGACCGGAACGATGGCTCAGCACTTCCATCGGCATCGTCATGCACGCGGCGAATCAGATGGTCGACTTCAGGAATCACGACAATCTCGCGATGTTCAGCAGGCGCGATCTCTTCAAGAATAGCCAGAGATTCAGCGACGGGAATGTCATAGTCCATGCCACCGAGCACAAAAAGCAGCGGTGCATTCACAGCCTTGAAAGCCTCGACTGGGTCGTAGTCCATCTCCAGAATCCAGGTGCTCTGACTGACGTCTTCCGGCAATGCTTCCGCTGAGGGCAGCCAGGTGAACTCGTACCAGTCCTCATCCTGCACCGCCAGCAACGCAGCACGCGCCTCCTCCAGCGAGATCTCATCGCGGAAATAGCGGTCCACAGTCCGCCGCGCTTCCAAAGCCTGCCTGGCTGCGGTCTCACCGAATCCCTCGGCCAGGACATGGTTGTAGGCCAGAATTTCCATCTGCCGCCCCGGCGTGGTCAGCGGTGCAGAAACACTGATTACGAAGGCAGGATCACTCATGGCGCCGGCTTCCATCACGATCCAGCCACCCTGGCTCAGCCCCCAGAATCCGATCCCATCCGGGTCGATGCCTTCCTCGGTGGCGATCGCCTGGCTGGCGGCTATGGCATCCCGGGCCAGATCGCGGTAGCTGGCACCCGCCCGCTCACCGCCGGACGCTCCGCTGCCCCGACGATCATAGACAAAGGCGGCATAGCCGATGGCCGGAAACAGATCGGCGACCTGCTGGTACAAGGGCGTGCTTCGCTCTCCCGGGCCGGCCCCGTGAGCCACGACCACGGCCGGCACGTTTTCGGCACCCGCAGGCAGATGCAGCGTACCCACCAACTCGATGCCGTCATTTTCGAAGCGAAGCTCTCTTTGCTCGGTGTCCCAGGAGCCAGGAACAGGTAAGGGGCCTGCCAGGCTCATACCTGGAGACAGGACACTCGTGGCCAACAGGCTCTTGAGGACAGAATTCATAAGGATTCCAGTCTGCAAAAGCAGTTTCGAGTTGCGCTTTTACAATACCGAAAATCCTGATGCGCGTCATATGCCCGCTCGGGCCAGGGCCACCGGCCGCTCCCAAACCTAGGCCGGCGGGTCTGCCTGCTCAATCCCCAACATGCGTGCCAGCTGTATGCGCCAGGCCGTCGAGGCCTTGTCCGACTGGGTGCTGGCCACACCTCTCGCAGTCAGCGGCAGCACGCCCGGAATACGCTCCAGCATCAGCTTGTCCTCAGCGCCGATCATGCGGTCGAATTCGATAGCTTCCTCTGCGGAGACCCGAAAGTCGTCATTGCGCCAGACGACGAAGGTGAAATTCGAATTGACGTCATCGACCGGTGCCGAGAGCATCAAAATTATGTGGACCAGACCGGTCTCGTAGTGGATCGTACTGCGCACCGCGAAGGGCAGCATGTAGCCTGTGCTCATGCGTCGATGAACAGTGCTCTCCGACTGTCCTGACACCAGCTTGGCGCCGAGCGGATTCTCAGCCTCGACCTCATAGCGGTAGCCGAAAAAGCCGTCATCCAGGGCCTCGAGTTCGATGCGCTCGACCTGCGTGCGCTGGCTGTTGCCGAAAGTGCCGGTATGCACCCAGGGAAAGTGGGCGATATCCAGGAAATTGTCGGTCATGCGTACCGCCGAGGCGCGCCAGTGCTCCACGGGGCTGTTGATGCGCCGGAACGCGGCATCATCATCCTGCGCGATCTGCGGCAACGCCTGTGGGACATCCCCCAGACACACCCACACCAGGCCGTAACGCAAGGTGGCCTGAAAGCGGCTCAGATGACTGTTACGGGGCAGCGGCATCGAAGGGTTTGCCGAGGGAATACGGATGCACTGGCCACCCTGCCCGAAAGACCAGCCGTGATAGGGACACACGAGCACGCCGTCGCTCACATGGCCTGCCGAAAGCGGCGCTTCGCGGTGGGGGCATCGATCAGGTGATGCGACCGGCTTCCCGTCCGGGTCCATATACAGCACGAGCGACTCGCCGAGCAGCGTGCGCGCGAGTGGCCCGGCCCGCAACTGCGCCTCGGTGGCCAGTGCATACCAGTGGTCCCTCAGCGCCGGGTTGTCATAGAACACTGCCACGGCGGTCACTCCTTCTTAACAAACATTTGCGATAAGTGCATTATCTGCAACAGAGCGTGTGGCGACTATGACGCGCGCGCACGGCTAGTTTGCAGGCAAGCCAGTGTCGCGCTGCGGTGGAAATCGTACAACTCCATGTGCGCGCCTGATCAAGACTTGACCCTTGACCCATGCTTATATGCTTGTGCAGTGCAGCTTGTCGGCGGACGGCAGATCCTTGTTTTCAATGGGGATCGCTGTATGCGGCAGTGACCGCCGGCGCAACGGCAGGCTCCGGGGGGACGGATCTTGCAGCAATTAAAGATTTTCTATCCTGGAGGGGATACCCATGAGCGCAGCCCTGAACCACTCGCCGGCGCACGCCGGCATCCATTACTCCCTGCTGCGCCGCTCCGTGCGCGCGGCGCTTCCGACCCCGGCGCTGTGTGCACTGGGTGTGCTGGCGCTCGGTGCTGCACCGCTCGCGCTGGCGCAGACCGGCAGCCAGCAGCAGGAGACCCTGGAAGAAATCACAGTCGTCGCCGACCGGGTGGGCCTGCTGCGCGAACGCGAATCCGATTCAGTGTTCGGCGTCAGCCGCTCACTCGTCGAGATCCCACGCTCGATCAGCGTTGTCAGTGAACTGACGATCGAGCGCTATGCCATCGAAACCATCGACGATTTCGTTACCACCACGCCTGGCACCTACGGCGGCAGTTTCTTCGGCGTACCGGGTGCGATCAGTGTTCGCGGCCGCCGTGGTGACAACTACTTCCGCGGCTTCAGACGCATCACCAACAACGGCTTCTTCCCGCTGCCGGTGGGCGCCAGCAGTCGCGTCGAGATCCTGCGCGGTCCTACACCCGCACTCTATGGTGCAGGTCGTGTCGGTGGTCTGCTGAATTTCTATCCCAAGACGGTGACCAGCGACGAGCTCACCGCGGCCGACGGCATCTCCGGCTACGCGGAGTACACCACCGGCAGCTACAGCAAGAACCTCGCGGCCGGCCAGGTCAATATCCCGTTCCTGCTGGGCAACCGCGAAACCGGTATTTCCCTGTACGGAGAATATGAAGACTCGAAGTCGTTCTATCGCGGTCGAGAGCCACTCCAGAAGCTGGTCCAGGCGGCTTTCACGCATGATCTTAGCGACAGCCTGCGCATGGAAGTCGGCGGCATGTTCTTCGCCTCGGATGGCTTTAACCAGACGCCGGGCTGGAACCGCCTCACCCAGGACCTGATCGATAACGGCACCTACATCACCGGGCGCGACACCTTCGTCCAGGACCTCACTGGCAGCGGCAACCTGACGCGTGCCGAACTCAACGACCAGGTGGGCCTGTTCTTCGGTGCGTTTTCCAACATGACCCAGTACCTGGGGTTCATCTTCGGCCCGCCCGGGGGGCCTCAGTTCTCGCTGGATGAAGGCGTGGGAACCACGCGGCTGTCACGTCGCAATGTGGTGCTGTCGGATCAGGATATCTGGGATGCCACCGGCTCGCTGATGTATTTCGACCTGATTCAGGATTTCGCCGACGATTCGAGTCTGAAGCTGCAGTTCTTCTACGATCGGCAGAAGGCAGACGGTTCGCTGACGACCGGCTTCGCAGGCCTGCATGACATGGACACCTTCGAGGGCAGGCTCTCCTACAGCAGGATGGTCGAGTTCAGCGATGCCGCCAGTGTCGAGTTCTACGGCATGCTTTCGCACCGCGAGTACAACTCGACATTGTACGAAAGCTTCAACCTCGGCTTCGTCGTTCTCGATCGCCAGGACCTCTCGGTCGGGGCCACCGCCAACGACATCTTCGCCACGCCGTTCACTGACCCCAACCTCGGCTGGGAAGACGTCATCGACTCGAACTGGCGCAGCACCGCCGCCGCGCTGGTAACGGATATCCGAGTCGGCGATTTCGGTCTGTTGCTCAACGGCCGCTACGACAGCTACGGCGCCTCGTCGGTCAACACCGGCTTCAACTCCTCGGCGACCACCAAGGTGTCCGGCAGCGACAACGATTTCTCGTGGTCGGCCAGCCTGAGCTATTTCTCACCCTTCGGCGTCGTCCCTTACGTGACCTTTGCCGAAGGCTCCGAGGTGCGGGTCAATTCGAATGGCGGCGTGAGTCCCGATCGCATCACCGGCGATGCCCTGCTCGCCGACTCTGATCTCGCAGAAGTCGGTGTCAAGGTCTCGCTGCTCGACAATACGCTGTTCGGCACGCTGGCCTGGTATCGACAGACACTCTCGCGCACTGACGCAGTCGGCAATATCGATGAGGAGCGCTCGCGCGGCGTCGAAGCCGAGCTCAGCTACGTCATCAACGACAACTGGGCGGTGACGGCAGCGGCGACCATGCTTTCGGTGAATATCCGGGCGCCTGGTCCAGGCCGTGGTGAGTTCCTGAACATCCCGCCCAGCGTGGTGGGCCTGGACGGCGTGGACGGGTATGGCGGCATTTTCGCGGCACTGAACGCCGGAAATCTGCCCGAACTCGTCAATGGCTACAAGCGCTCGACGGTGCCGGAAGATGTCTTCTCGCTGTTCGGTACCTATACCTCCGACCCGACCGCCTATGGCACATTCGGCGTCACCTTCGGCGGCACGCATGTCTCGAGCACCAGTACGCTGATCAATTCGGTGCGCTTCCCGTCGCACAATATCTTCCGGCTGGCGCTGTTTGCAGAGTTCGATCGGTTCAGCCTGATTGGCACGGTCGACAACCTGTTCGATGAGACCTACTTCCGGCCGGTCCAGGGTGTGTTCCAGAACGTGGCAGCCATTCCGGGCGAAGGTCGGCTGTACCGTCTGAAGGCCCGTATGCGCTTCTGATTTGAAGCCCTTCCGGGCGCCTGGAAACACAGTTTGAGGGGTGATTTGGCCAGCGACCGCCGGCAGAATCACCCCTCCTGCTTTATTCACCGCACACAAGGAGCAGTCGGTGGAAACAACTGCAGTTGACACCCTGCTGTGGGGCGCGCGAATCGTCACCATGGACGAACAGCGCCGGGTGTTTGCAGATGGCGCCATTGCCATTCGCGGCAGCGAGATCGTCGCCATTGGAGAATCCGCCGAACTGCGAGCCACCTGCACGGCCCGGCAAAGCATTGACGCGCGTCGCTTCGTCATCACCCCCGGCTACATCGACGGCCACATCCATGTCACCGGCGACCCGCTGACCCGCGGACACATGCCCGACAACATCGAAGAGAAGTTCAGCGACAAGCTGACGCGCTGGGTGCTGCCGCGCTACTTCGCGCACTCCGCCGCCGACGAGCGCCTCTCGGCACGTCTGGCAGGCATTGAGATGCTACGCTCCGGCACCACCTGCTTTCTCGAGGCAGGCACCGTACGCT
>JAFIFN010000011.1 GCA_020832005.1 Gammaproteobacteria bacterium
GTCGGCAGGTCGACGCGCACATCGTCGAGTGCCAGCGGGCCGATGAGCCTGCCGTGCGCTTCGCCGACCGAGAATTCAATCGGCGCCAGCGCTTCGGCGCGGGCCAGCGCGAATCGCAGCCCGGCCTGCGTCGTGACCAGCCAGGTCAGTGCCGCGATCAGAAGCGCAGCAAGCACTGGCAGTGACCAGATCAGCAGCCGACGCAGCATCACAGGTCCGGCCTGATACTGATGTGCAGTCGCGGCGAACGTCCTTCCGAGATCGGCTTGGCGACCTCGACGCGCAGGCGACCGATCGGCGTGAGGAAGTGCACGCCCAGTCCGGCCGAGACCACGAGGTCCGACTCCAGCCTGTCGAGACGATCCAGTGCGTTGCCCACGTCAACGAAGGCGGCCACGTGCCAGGGACCGCGGACGCGACGGTGCGCCTCGACGCTGCCGAACACCAGGTGACGGCCGCCGATCGTCCGGCCTTCCTCGTCGGTGGGACCCAGGCGGTTGTAGCCATAGCCGCGCACGCTCTGGTCACCACCGGCAAAGAATCGTTGAGAGGCCGGCAGCTCGCCGAAGCCGCGCACCAGCCCCAGGCCGATCTCGCTGCGCAGATGCAGGGTCCAGTCGTCGCTGGGCGACATCACGCGTGCCGCGGCGGCATTCAGTCGCAGGAAATCGGTCCGCGAAGCCAGCATGGAATGCGAGCCGCGCAGCTCCGTGCGCAGCCGATGCCCCTCGGTCGGCGCCAGCGGGTCGTCGGCGATCAGCCGCTCAAAGCCGATGCCAGGCACGACCAGGGTGTCGGAAAAGCGCTCATCGGCGGAAAGCCGCGTGCGCTCATCGACAACGTCGGTGAACAGGTTGCGCTGCCAGTCGCCCAGAACGCGCCGATGGTTGATGCCAAGGGATGCGCGCTGGCTGCGGACATCGGCAAGATCCTCTGAGGTGAGCGTGCTGCGAAACGCCAGGCGCTCGCGCAGCGGATCGCCGAACGGGATGATGTATTGAGCAGCCAGTTCGGTCAGTGGCTCGGACACCTTGAGATTGAGGTTCGCACGGTGACCACGCTGGTTGATGCGTCGCCAGTCCCAGCCGACCGAGCCGCGTGCCTGCGTATCCGTGCCGTAGCCCAGGCCAAGGCGGATACGCTGGCGACGGGCGGGCACGGTTTCGATGGTCACGGGTACGGTCAGCGTCTCGGTGTTGCGCTGACCGGTATCGATCACGACGTTGGCGTAGTACTGGCTGTCGCTGAGCGCGTACTGGGTTCTCAGCAGGCGGTCGTTGTCAAACGGTTCACCCTCGCGCGTGAACACCAGCCGCTCCAGCAGCGATTCATTGAGGATGTCCTGGTCGATCTCGACCTTGCCAAAGCTGTAGCGGGGGCCGGTGTCCATGATCAGCACGGCACTGGCGCTCAGGGCGGCGGCGTCGATTTCCAGGCGGCGTTCCACAAAGCTGCGGTCGAAGTAGCCGTGGGTATTGGCCGCGCGCTCGAGCCGCGCGCGCAGCTGGTCGAATTCCTGGTGACGCAGCGGCCGACCCACGACCAGCGGCGTATCCGCCAACAGCGCGCGGAAACTTGGGTGGTCGCGCCCCGGACCGGTGACTTCAAGGCGCACCTGCGTGAGCCGGACCGGTTCGCCGCGCGAGATCTCGAGCGTGGCCAGCCAGTCGTCGCCACTGCGGGTCAGCGTGCGTGATACGACGCGTGCGTCGTAGTAGCCAAAGGGTTTGAGCGCCGCGCGGACCTGGCGTGGGGCGCGATCATAGAGCCTGCGTACGGCAGCATCCGAGAGATCCTCGCGCTCGGCAAAGCGCACCAGGTCGAGATAGGCGCGCACGTTCGCCGCAGCATCACCCTCCACGCCGGTGAGCTGCACGCGGATACGCGCCTCAAGCGGTGTGCTCAGCAGCAGCGCCAGCAGCGCTGCGATACAGGTTGAGGCGATCCGATGATCCATGAGCATTTGGCCTGAGACGCCTGACTTCAGCTCGGCAGGTTGTCGATGGGCAGCGGCGGCAGCGCGTCGGCCGGCGTAAAGCCCAGGATCCGCGCATAGAAACTGAACTCGGCCGCGATGCACCGCGAGATCGTCTCGGCCTGGCGAAAGCCGTGGCCTTCTTCAGCGAACGTCAGCATCGCCACCGGCACCCCCTGGCTGCGCAGCGCCGCTGCCATGCGCTCCGACTGATCCGGCGGTACCACCCGATCGCGCAGGCCCTGGAAAAAAATCACGGGGCGTCGAAGCCGCTGCGCGTGATGCAGCGGGGAGCGGGCGCGCATGCGGGCGAAGCGCCCGGCGTCATCGCCGATGAGGGTCCGGTCATAGCCGGCCTCGAAGCGATGAGTGATGGCAAACAGCGATTCAAGGTCGGCGACTCCGTAGTAGCTTGCGCCAGCGGCGAAGGTATCGTGAAAGGTTAGCGCACACAGCACAGTGTATCCGCCTGCGCTTGAGCCGCTGATCACGAGTCGCGCGGGGTCGGCGAGGCCCTGGGAGGCGAGCCAGCGGGCACCGAGACAGCAGTCCAGAGTATCTGTGACCCCCCAGCCGCCATAAAGTTTTCGCCGATACGCACGGCCAAAGCCGGTGCTGCCGCGATAGTTGACATCGAAGACCGCGAAGCCTCGGCTGGTCCAGAACTGCACCCGGGCGTCGAATCCCGGATCGGCGGCGCCAGTGGGACCGCCGTGACAGCGCACAAGCAGCGGCGGCCGCTCAGTGGCCGCGGCCTGCGCTTGCGGATTGGTCGGCGGATAGTACAGACCATGGGCATGCTCGCCATCACTGGTCGGGAAGCGCAGCGGCCGGGCATGCGAGACCTGCTCGATCGCGATCCCGGCAACGCCTGCCTGGCGCAGCGCCCGCATGCCATCGTCGCGCCAGCGCAGCACGGTATTGCCGCGTGTCGGCGAGGCGGCGAGCCACACGGCGCCTTCTCCGGGGCGCGCGGAGAGGTGCTCGACGGCCACCCAGTCACCGTCAATGGGTTGACTGCGGCCGGTGGCAAGAAACACCCGCTCGATCCGCCAGAAACCCTCGTGGCCGATCGCACACAGGACGCTGGCGCGATCCGCAAAGCCATAGGTGGACATCCGGAAGACCCACTGCGGCAGGCCGATGTCGCCATCCGGGCAAAACACCGGTTCCACGCTGTGGCCGTTGTAGCGGTACAGATTCCACCAGTCGCGCCGGTCGCTGATGAAATACAGGTGACCATCCGGGCCCCACTGCGGCTGGCACACGGATTCCCCCGATCCCCCTGCCACCAGTGTGGCGTCCTGCGGAACACCCTCGGCATCCAGCCGGGCAAGCCACAGGCAGGTGGTGTCCCACGGCATGTCCGGGCTGCGCCAGCTCAGGTACGCCAGCTGGCGTCCGTCGGGGCTTGGGCAGGGGTTGGCGTAGAAGTCTTCGCCCTGACACAGCACCGTGACGCCGCCATTGGCCATGTCCACCGCCACCAGCTGCTGGCTGATCTGCGCTTCGTCGCGGCGTTCACGCACGCACAGCAGGCGTCGGCGCAATGTGTCGACCACGAGGTCCGCGTAGTCGTCCGCGCCGCCGTCACACAGCAGCCGGATACCGGACTCATCGATGCAGCGGATCGCGTGATCGCCCGCATTGACGAACCAAAGCTGCGCACCGTCCACTGCCCAGGCGCCGCCGCCGTATTCGTTGACCGCGCTGCGCACGCTGTAGCCGGACGGCACCAGATCGCGTGTGCGACCGTCAGGTTCGGCCACGACGACGACGCTGCGACCCTGCTCGGCCGGACGGCCCTCCAGCCACAGCGTACGTTGGCCTTGCACCCGCGGTTCGGAGAGGCGCAGGCCTGCGCGGCCGACCAGCGCCGGGGTGACCGGCGAGGGCCAGCTGCCATACGGTAGCCTCACGCGTCGGCCGGACATCTGACCGCATCATCGAAGCTCAGCTGCAGACTCGACTCGCCATCAACCCTGCCTGCAGGTGCGAATCGCCGCTCGCGCCAGTGCAGCATGCCCTGGGTGTCGAGTACCAGCACGCTGGAGCAGCGGGTGCCGTACTCCCGTCCTGCAATGAATATGGACGACAGCGCCTGCTCCTTGACCCGCGGCAGACCGGTGTCAGGCAGCTGGTCGGCCGCCGCCGTCGTGCTGTCGGCCAGCAGTGTGAAGGCAGCATCACAGAGCCGATCGATGTCGTCATGGTGGGCCAGCGCGGCGCCCAGCGTTGCGCGCGCAAGCACGGTCTTCGGCCAGTCCACACCGGGTGGGGCGTTGCTGATCGCGTGCACGCCCTTGGGCAGCGTGAGCACGCCCGGTGCCTGATTGGACATCAGCAGCAGCGACTCGCGCGTGGCCAGCAGCAGATTAAACCCCCGGTAACGCCCACCATGCGCCTCGAGCGTATTGGCGAAGGCCTGCGGGGACAGCGGGCTGGTCAGGAAATCCACGGGCAGCTCGCCGCGCGAGCGGGCTTTCTCAGGGCCACCCGCCGGGGAGCGTACGTTGGTGACGGCGGCGATACGCCCGATGGTGTTCACCCCCAGCCAGGTGCCGCCAGCTTCGAGGTCGCGACCGCCGGTGATACCCACCGGGCTGTCCCAGACATGCACTGGTGCAGTCGGACGCGCGTGAAATTCGTCGCGATTCGCGGCGATCACGAGCGGAAATTGCGGATGGCTCCGCCAGGCAACGGCAATCAGGCACATGGGACGATTATAGGCTGCGCGCGGCGGACTGCCGGATCGCGCCGCTTCGCAAGCGTCCGATCAATGGGGCGGGCGTTGTGCGACGGGCGCATTGCCCGTTTCGCTGCCGGGGCCTTCAGCATCCCGCAGGTGCGCGATCGCATTCGCGTAGTAGGCCAGCACGGGCAGCTCTGCCGGATTTGCCCGGTAGTGGCCCTCGTGTTCCAGCACGATATGGCGCAGCCGCAGCATGCGCAGGCCGACATCCACGGCATAGTCGTCGCTCTGGCGGGGCAGATAGACCTGCGCATTGCGACTCATCAGCTCGCCCTGCAGGCCCTGGGCGCGCTGGCGGATGTCCTCGACGCTGAAATTCGCCTCGGGGTGTTCGTGAAACAGCGTGGCGATCAGGCTCACCGGCAGCACCGGCATCAGCGTGCCAACTTCGCACATCAGGAACTCGGCGAGCTCGACCAGTCTGGCTGAGCGGTCCGGTGCGCACAGGTCGCGGGGGTCCCAGTCGCGCTGCGTTGCATACGCGCGCAGCGACACCGGGCGCCCGAAATTCGCGCAGGCATAGCCGAAACGGTACCAGCGCTTGCGCAGCCCCAGGCGCAGGTTCTGCAGCAGGAAGCCCAGCATTTCGCGGATCGCCGCCAGGCCACTGCGTCGCGGCGTCTCGGGGTCGAGCTCTGCAAGCAGGGTGCGGTCCTCGAGCACCCGGTCGTAGTTGATGGCGATCGGCAGGAAGACGATGTCGCGGCTGCCGCGCGGATCGAAATCGCGCAGCATGTAATCAAGCAGTCCCACGCGCGGCTGGCGCAGCCGGCCATCGCGGCTTAAGCCCCCCTCGGGGAAGACCACCTGGGTTACTCCGCCTTCCACGGCCATCTGCACATAGCGTTCCAGCACGCGTCGATACAGCGGATTGCCCGAGCCGCGTCGCACAAAGTAGGCGCCAACCGAGCGAATCAGCTGCTGCAAGGGCCAGACTCGCGCCCATTCGCCCACGGCATACGAAAGTACCGTTCGCGTCATCGCCAGGTGGGCCACCAGCACGTAATCCATATTGCTGCGGTGATTGACGACAAACACCAGGCTTGCGTTGTCATCGAGATCGGACAGGGCCTGCTCGTCGACGAAGCCCAGGCGCACGCGATACAGTGTGCGCACCAGCTTGCGCGCCAGCCAGCTGCCAACGCGGAAATACACGTAGGCGTTGAAGGCCGGCACGATCTCGCGGGCATAAATCGCGACCCGATCCATGGCCACCTTGCGCGGCTCTCCTGTGGCCTCGCAGTGCTCGGCGACGGTGCGCGCGATGCGCGGGTCATAGACCAGGCGGTCGATGAGCACCTGGCGGCGGGTCAGTGACAGCGGCGGGATTTTCAGGTTCAGACTGCGATTGACGCTGTCGATGATGACGTTGGCCCGGCGGCGGAAATACCAGCGCACCGTGGGCAGCAGCAGTCGTGATACCAGCAGCCACAGCGCAATGCCGGTAAAGACCAGTGCAAGCCACAATGGAATTTCGACCGTCTCGGTCACGCGTGCGTCTCCCCCCTGCAGTGCAGAACGCCTGCGACTACCCTACTACCAGCGCGTGGTGCCGCCCAGCACTTCGGCCAGCGTTGGACCGTCCCAGGCATCGAACCAGTCGCGGATCAGCCGATGGGAGATGGACATTCCGGGCGGCACGCGGATGCGACCATTGACGATGTCCTCGCGTGCAAACCAGCCGGCATCGGCAAGTTCGCCGTCATTGAGCTGGATGTCCGTGCTCTGGGCCTGCGCCGTGAACCCCAGCATCAGCGAAGACGGGAACGGCCAGGGCTGTGAGCTGTGATAGCGCACCTCGCCGACCCGGATGTTCGTTTCTTCCTCGACTTCACGTGCAACCGCATCCTCGAGACTCTCGCCGGGCTCGACGAATCCGGCAATCGTCGAATAGCGCTGTTCCGGCCAGGTGGTCTGGCGACCCAGCAGGCAGCGCTCGCCATGCGTGACCAGCACGATGATGGCCGGATCGACGCGTGGAAACAGTTTGCGTCCATCGGGGGCAGCGAGCACATGGCCACCACTGTCCACGACCAGCGGATCACCGGTCATGCTGCAGAACCGGTGATGCGTTCGCCAGCCGATCATCGCCTTGGCATAGGCGAGGATGGCGGCCTCGGCCGGGTCCAGCCGCTGACCGACCTGCCACAGGTCGACGAATTCCCCATCCATGCCCTCGGGTGGTGTGTCCAGGGGCAGGGCGAATACGGCGCGATCCTGGTAGAGGCCCAGGAATACCGCGGTGTGTGCGTCGGGCTCACAGCCCAGCGTCACCAGCTGCGCGCGTTGCAGAAAACGGGCCCTAGGGGCTTCCAGGCTTGCCACCAGGCAACGATCGGCATGCACCGGCACAAACAGACTGCGTTCATCCGCCAGCGCCGCACTCAGCCAGGCGGCATCCTGACGCAGGCGACTGGCGCGATCGAGGTAGCCCCCGGCAAAGTGATTCGCCGGTTCCGGGCGCCGCGCCATGTCAGCTCACGAGCTTGCGTTCGCAAAGCACGATGCCATCAGCATCGGCATACAGCCAATGCCCCGGCGTGAACGTCGCCTCGCCAAAGCGCAGCGGCACATCCGCCTGGCCCTGCCCGGTTCTGGGGCCGCGGGCGGGGACTGCGGCCAGCGCCATGATGCCGACCGGCATCCCGGCCAGCAGTTCGGTGTCACGCACGCAGCCGTGCACGACGATGCCCGACCACTCGTTATCAATGGCAAGCTTGGCGAGCTGGTCGCCTACCAGGGCCACGCGCAGCGCGCCGATGCCATCGACCACCAGGACATTGCCATGCCCGGGGGTTTCCAGCATCGCTCTGACCATGGAATTGTCTTCATGGGTGGAAACTGTGCGCAGCGCGCCGCAAAAATGACGACGCCCGCCGAAGTGACGAAACAGGGGGGCGACGACCTGCAGCTCGGCGGCATGCTCGTCAGACAGGTCAGCAGTTCTGAAGATCGGTGTGTCGGCGCGGGTCATGGTGGTTCCTGTATGGCGATTCAGGCGCCAAGGGTATGACAAAACACCGCGCAGGACAGTGACAGCGGTGGAAGCCGGCCGACCACGCCGGGGGTTCCGGCCAGCTCAGGCAGGCAGTGGCGCAGCTGCAGCGTTGGCGAAGTGCGCCGCGGGGAGCATCAGGCAGCCGGGACACTGCTCTTCGTCGAGTGCGAGCAGGTCGCGTACATAGTGGGCCGCGCAATGCGGACAGGTCTCCAGCGCCAGCTCATCGCCCGCCCGCAGGCTGGCGAGCAGGTTGGAGGCCCACTCGATCGACAGCAGCGGCGGCTGCTGTTCGCCGTGCAGGTGCAGATAGCGCTCATAGGCCCGACACAGGCGCCGACCGGTGTCCAGGCTGCCTGCCGGGACACGGCCAGCGCCATCGAGCAGCCCGCCGCCGACGAACGCCGCCGCCAGCGAGGCGGCATGCAGGCGATGCAGCGGGGTTTTCACGAACAGCGCCACCTGGGAGGGGGTGCGCCCGCGGCGGCGCCGAACTTCGTTGCCCGGACTGTGTTTGAAATAACTGCCGTAGAGCCGGCGAATGCGGTCGTCCGACAGCCCGGTGAACTGGCGGATGGTCCCGGTTCGGGCCTCGTGGCCGATCAGGCGCAGGGCAAGCTCATGACGGGCCCGCTCGCTGCGGTAACGATCGTCGGTGGTTCTCATAGGCGACATCTCCGGGTCCGATTTCACAACTGGCCAATTTGCAGAAATACAGTACTGGATGCCATATATGGGCCAGAATAACCATATATGGTAATTAAGGGCAAAAATAACCGCACAGCGGACAGGAAAACGCCATGCAGCCACCCCTCGCAGAGACCTCCCCCCTGGCCCAGATCACCGAACTCAATCGCCTGTTCCTGAGTCTGCTGGCTGCCCTGGAGACCACGCCGGAACAGCCCGCGGACCGGCTCAGCCTGGGCCTGGACGAACAGCAGCGCGCGGCCCTGCTGGCCTTGTCTCCACAGTGCCTTGATACGCTGACCAACGCCCCGGTGGCGCTGTTTCGCCTGCCCTTGAGTCGCCCGCAGCCAGGCGATCACGCCGGCTGTGAAGCGTGGCTGTCGGTGCGCGCCCATCACGCGCGCCTGGCATTCGCCACCGCGGCCCTGTCGGTGATGTGGCATATGCTGCGCAGCGCGCCGGACTGGGCACGGCTGGGGTTCGGCCTGGGGGCGCGACAGCTGCTATGGCTCAACAACGTGCCGATCTCGGCGCTGCCGCAGCTGGCCGTGCCGGCCGCGGAGGGGCTGCGCGTGCGCTTCACCCGCCGCGGAGTGTTCTGGCCAAGAGTGCTGCTGTTCGCGGCCCGCGAAGACTGCGAGCAACTGCGGCTGGCCGTGGCGGCTTCCGTGCACCTGGCCAGCGCCCAGCAGCGCAGCTGAGCCCACGCGGCGCTACAATGGTGTGCTTCGCCGGCCTGCCAGGACGGCAGCGCCAGTATCAGGACACCTGGGTGACATGGACGCACTGCGGCTGGAAAACCTGCGCAAGACCTACCCCAATGGCGTCGAGGCGCTCAAAGGCATCGACCTGACGGTCGAAGAGGGCGATTTTTTTGCGCTGCTTGGGCCGAATGGCGCCGGCAAGACCACCTCGATCGGCATCATCACCTCGCTGGTCAACAAGACCGCCGGCCGCGTGGTCGTATTCGGTCACGATATGGATCGAGAGCGCGAGGCTGCCAAGGCCTGCATCGGCGTCGTGCCGCAGGAAGTCAATCTGTCGATGTTCGAAAAGCTCATCGATATTGTTGTCAACCAGGCGGGCTATTACGGCGTGCCTGCGCGGCTTGCCAGGCAACGCGCCGAAAAATACCTCAAGGCGCTGCACCTGTGGGATCGGCGCACTGACATTGCACGCAACCTCTCCGGTGGCATGAAGCGCCGACTGATGATTGCGCGTGCGCTGGTGCATGAGCCGCGGCTGCTGATCCTCGATGAGCCTACGGCCGGCGTGGACATCGAGATTCGCCGTTCCATGTGGCAACTCATGCGCGCCATCAACGAAGCAGGAGTGACGATCATCCTGACCACCCACTACCTCGAAGAGGCCGAGAGTCTGTGCCGCAACGTCGCAATCATCGATGACGGACGCATCGTCGAGAACGACCGGATGACGCGCGTACTGCGCAAGCTCCATCACGAGACCTTCGTGCTGTCGCTGGAAGAGCCCATCGATGCGCTGCCGCAACTCGACGGCTACACGACGCGCCTGCGCAACGAGCACGAGATCGAGGTGGAGGTCACCCGCGACCAGAACATCAATCAGCTGTTCAGGCTGCTCAGCGAAAAAAACCTCAACGTGCACAGCATGCGCAACAAGGCCAACCGGCTCGAGGAACTGTTCCTGCGCCTGGTGGAGAACAAGCCGGCCAACACAAGTCAGGGGCCGCAGGCATGAACCGGGCCGCTGCCAGGGAAGAGGCGCGCGCCGCGGATTTCGCCCGAGAGTCGGACCAGGTGAAGGCCGAGAGCCTGCTGGCGATCAACCTCATTGGTCTGCGTACCATCATGCGCAAGGAGATCAAACGCGTCAGCCGGATCTGGGTGCAGACCATAGTGCCGCCGGCGATCACGATGTCGCTGTATTTCGTCATCTTCGGCAGCCTGATCGGCCGGCGTATCGGCGAGATGGAAGGCATGCCCTACATCGCCTACATCGCGCCGGGACTGATCATGATGGCCGTGATCACCAACTCCTTTTCCAACGTCGTGTCTTCGTTCTTCGGCGCCAAGCTGCAGCTTTATCTCGAGGAGATGCTGGTCTCGCCGCTGTCCACGGCAACCATCGTCGTGGGCTACATGGTCGGCGGCATCTTCCGCGGGCTGGCGGTGGGTGCGCTGGTGACGGTGGTGGCCCTGATGTTCACGCGCCTGAGCATCGTGCATCCCTGGATCACGCTGTCGGTGGTGGTGCTGGTGGCGGGCGTGTTCTCGATGGCGGGCCTGCTCAATGCAATCTTCGCCAAGACCTTCGACGACATCTCGATCGTGCCGACCTTCGTGCTCACCCCGCTGACCTACCTGGGTGGGGTGTTTTTCTCCATCTCGCTGCTGTCGCCGACATGGCAGGCCGTGGCCATGGCCAATCCGATCCTCTACATGGTGAACGCCTTCCGCTACGGCGTACTCGGTATCTCGGATATCCCCATCGCGGTGGCTTATTCACTCATCATCGGGCTGTTCGTTGCCCTGTTCTCGCTGAACATGTGGCTGTTGTCCAAAGGGCGCGGAATCCGCAGCTGAAACAAACGGGCGCGGCGGCGGCCCCGCGATCTCGATCAGCGTGTGATGGGGGCGGGGCACAGCAGCATTGGCTTTCGGGCGGGTGTGGACCACACTTGTGCCTGCTGTACACCGGGAAGCGCGATGTCGCCAACGTTCCATCATGTCCTGCCCGGCCTGCTCTGTACCGTGCTGGTGATGGGTATGCCGCAGGCTGCAGTGCACGCGTTGGCGGGCGATGCGACCATAGCGCAGCCGCCTGATTCGATTGCAGTCGAGCTGGTTCGCCAGAGCGATCTTGAGCTGCGCGAACGTCTGGCTGCGCGCTTCAGTGTGATTCCCGGCCTGGAGAAAACCCAGATCGAGGTTTTCGGTGGCGTGGTCATCCTGCGTGGCGAAGCCAGTGATGATGGTCGCAGGCAGCTGGCCACGACGCTGGTCGAGCAGACCGAGGGCGTCATCGCGCTCGACAACCAGCTCGGCATCGATACCGGCATCGTCACTCGCAGCCAGCCGGTGCTTGAACACATGCGCGCGAAGCTGCAGCGGCTGGTTGCCGCGCTGCCGCTGTTGCTGATCGCTGCGCTGATGGTGTTCGCCGCCGATCGTGTCGGGCGCTGGCTGGCCGCGCGCCAGCGCCTGAGCCGCCGTGCACGGCGCAATCCTTTCCTGGCGGGTCTCACCGGCCAGGCCATCCGCGTGGTCGTGCTGCTGGCGGTAGCGCTGGTCGTTCTGGACCTGCTCAACGCCACGGCCCTGGTTGGCGCGCTGCTCGGCACCGCGGGCATCATCGGCATCGCCGTGGGGTTCGCATTTCGCGACGTTGCGGAAAATTACATCGCGGGGATTCTGCTGAGTCTGCGGCAACCCTTTGCACCGCATGACCATGTGGTCATCGACGGCCATGAAGGCCTGGTCGCGGCGCTGACCTCGCGCGCCACCATCCTGATCACCCTGGATGGCAACCACCTGCGTCTGCCTAATGCACTGGTGTTCAAGAGCGTCATGCTCAACTACACGCGCAATCCGACGCGGCGCTTCAGCTTCGATCTGGGCATCGCCAACGAGGCGTCGATCTCACACACCCAGCGCGTGATCCGCAACTGCCTGCATGACATCGAAGCGATCGAGGCCGAGCCTGCGCCCAGTGTCCTGGTGGCCGAGCTCGGTGACTCGTCCACCGTCATGCGTGTCTCGGCCTGGGTCGATCAGCGCAACGCGAGTTTCGGGCGTGTGCGCAGCGAGGCCATTCGACTGGTCAGGCGCGCACTGGCCGAAGCCGGCATCGACATGCCTGATCCGGGATACCGGGTGGAGCTTCGCCGGGCTGGCGCTAAGGTGCCTGATGCTGCCGCACGTACCCGCGAGGCGGCGCCGGTCGCAACGGATCTTGCGGCGGAGTCGCCTACGGAAGGTGATGTCGCCGTAGAGCGGCATATCGATCGCCAGGTCGAGACCGAGCGCGCAGCACTCGCCAAGGCCGATCTGCTCGACCCGGACGCGCCCAGGGAGTGATGCCTCGCAAGCCGCGGAGCCTGAAACCCTGACATGCCGATGCATCCGCGCTATGGATGGCACCCTCGAATGGCATTAGCGCCCGAACCGCTCTGCGGATAAGGTGAACATCGGAAATTCATGGAGCCCATCTGATGAGTGAGCAGTCATCTTCATTCAGCCGCGTCCGGGTGACCCGTCGCGAACTTTTGGGCGGAGCGCTGGGCGCCACGGCCCTGGCCGCAGCCCCGCGTGTGGCCGTGGCCACGGATGCGAAACTCGATGTGCTGGTCATCGGCGCAGGGCTTTCCGGTCTGTATGCGGCGATGCTGCTCCAGGAGATGGGCGCGCGCGTGCAGGTCATCGAGGGCCGCAGCCGCCTCGGCGGGCGCATGTACACGATGGACCAGGTGCCTGGCCGCCCCGAGGCCGGGGGCAACGCCATCATGGGCGGGTACGGCCGCACCCGCCAGCTGTGCGCCGATCTGGACATCGCGCTGCGCGATGTGGCGCCGCGCCAGCGCCTCAATAGGCCGCTGATCGCGCTTCGCGACCAGGTCATCGACCGCGACGACTGGGCAGGCAGCGCGCTGAACCATCTGCCCGAAGAGCACCGCGCGAAGTGGCCGCCATCGATCATCTGGGAGATGGTTGCGCGCCACAATCCGCTGAAGGTCGCCGAGAACTGGTACGGCGACCACAACGCCGCGCTGGACATTCCCGTCCAGGCTTTCCTGGAAGACCTCGGCTTCGAGCAGCCGGCGATTGATCAGCTCTACAACACCAATCCGCAGTACGGCAGCTCGGCCCATACCGTGTCCATCCTGCAGTGGTTCTACATGCAGTACTGGTTCGGCCTGCAGCAGGAGATCGACCCGGTGGCGCTGGTGGCCCCTGGCGGCAACCAGCGCATTCCCGAGGCCATGGCTGCGACGCTGGAGCGTGAGGTGCTGCTCGATAAAACGGTTCGCGCCATTCGCTACGGCAACGGCGAGGGCGAGGTGTTATGCGGCGACGGCAGCCGCTTTCGTGCCCGCCATATCATCTGTTCGATGCCGCTGCCGCCGATGCGCTGGGTGGCCTTCGATCCTCATCTGCCGGCCGAGCGCATCCGTGCCCTGCACACCGTGCCTCAGATGCTGATCACGCAGGTCTTCCTCGTGCCCAGGCGAGCGTACTGGGAAGACGATGGTCTGGATCCCGCCATGTGGACCGATACCGCTGCCGGCGACCTGATGGCCAACCGCCAGGCCGATGACGAGCACGCGATCACGAGCCTCACGGCCTGGGGCCGGGGTTTCGGTGCCGAGTACCTCGATACGCTGGGTGAGCGCGATGCCGGCCGCGCCGTGGTCGCGGCGATCGAGGCGCTGCGCCCGGCCGCGCGCGGCCAGCTCGAGGTGGCAGGGTTCAAGTCCTGGCAGCTGGACCCCTTCTCCGGGGGTGACTGGGTCGTCTGGGGGCCCGGCCAGGTGACCCGGCATCTCGAGGCCCTCGGCGAGCCGCTGGAGAACCTGCATTTCTGTGGTGAACACACCGCCCGGGCCAACCGCGGCATGGAAGGCGCACTTGAGTCCGGTGAGCGTGCCGCGATCGATATTGCCAGAAGCTTGTGAAGTCGCGCCGATCAATCAATTCCGGTCAGCCCTGCGGTTTCTCGTGACGGTCAAAATGCCTCTTCAGCGACTCCACAAAGTCGTTCAGCGCCCTGGTGCTGGTGCTGCGCCGCCTGGTCAACAGGCTCACGGAATAATTGAGCGCCAGCGGCGGACAGGCGATGGGCACCATGTCGCCACGGGCCACTTCGTCCTCGACGACGTGTCGCGGCACGATCGTCAGAAGGTTCAGGCGCAGGCAGGTCTGCACCATCAATGTCAGGTGGCTGGTGTTGAGCACCTGCGCCGGCGCACCGAGGTTGTGATCCGTGAACACGTTCTGGAAGACATAGCTCATCGACAGGCTGTAGGGAACCGCCCAGCGGTGGCCGCCGAGTTCCTCCAGGGTGGCACGGGCTGCCTGCGCCAGGGGGTGGGTCGCCGGCGCGTAGACGCCCGCGGTCAGGCCGGCAAGCCGGGTCTGGGTGACATCCATGACCCGTCCCAGCGCTGCGTCCATGGTGCCGCGCCAGACGATCGCCACGGCAAGGTCGAGTTGTGCGCCGGCCAGCATTGCCAGGAGCTGCTCGCCGCTGCCTGTCTGGACCTCGATGCTGGCTTGCGGATAGTCGGCCACGAAGTCTTCCAGCACATCGGGAATCACATAGCGCAGAAAGTTCGGTGATATGCCCAGCTTGATGCGGGCGCGCCGTTTACCCCTGAGATTCTGCCAGTCTTCGGTGGCACGGTCGGCCTCGGCGAGGATGGCCTTGGCATGGGGCAGCAGGGTCTCGCCCAGTGGCGTCAGGATCACGCCGCGCGCCGAACGATCGAACAGGGGCTCGCCGAACTCGCTCTCCAGGCGCTGGATGCTGCGTGTCAGCGCCGGCTGGCTGACCTGCAGCAGCCTCGCGGCCATACCGATGCTGGCGTGCTCGGCCACGGTGCAGAAATGCCTGAGCTTCGTCAGCCGGAACACGTTCATCGGGATGCCTGGGGTCTGCTTCGTTGGCGACAGTGCCGGTGGTGTCGCGACAACAAGGGTATGCCTAAAGGCATATTGTGGCATTGGTCTACGCGAATACCACCTCCCTATACTGGTAATCCGATCGCAACGCGGTCACCGGCCCGCTGTTGGGCACGCTTCCGGGGGGGCTCGGAGCATCACAGAACATTTATTGGGGATCAGGCAATGAAAATATCGACCTCGTCTACACTTCTTGGGGCAGCCGTGGCCCTGGCGCTCAGCGCTCCTGCGGCCGCGCAGCAGGCGCAGACCGAACGGCGCGCATCCTCGCTCGACGAAATCGTCGTCACGGCGCGCAAACGCGAGGAAACCCTGCAGAGCGTGCCGGTGGCCGTGACCGCCTTCACCGGCGATGCGCTGCGCCAGCAGCGTATCGAGAGCATCTCGGACATCGCGCTGTTCACCCCCGGCCTGGTCTACCAGGACATCAATGCGACGCTGTCACTGCCGGTCATCCGCGGCCTTGCCCAGACGACGATCGTGGGCGACAACAATGTCGGCATGTTCCTCAACGGTATCTACCTGGCGAACAATCGCACGCTGGACATCGGCATGGTCGAGCTCGAGCGCGTCGAGGTGATCAAGGGCCCGCAAAGCGCGCTGTATGGCCAGAACAGCTTCGCCGGCGCGATCAACTACATCACGCGCCGACCCGGCGATGCCTTCGCGGCCAACGTGGAAGCCACGCTGGGCAGTGACGAACTCTACGAACTGCGCGGCAGCGTGGGCGGACCGATCACCGACACCCTCGCAGGCACGGTATCGGTGGCCTGGCGGGAGTTTGACGGCACGTTCACGAACCAGAATCCGGCTGATAGCAGCAACCTCCAGGGGTACGAGTCCAAGGGCGTCACGGCATCGCTGGAGTTCACGCCGACCGACAACTTCTCGGCCCGGCTGTTCGGCTACTACGTCGACCTGCAGAATGATCTTCCGGCCCAGTACCTCGTGTCCAACAACTGCGGGGTCTCTGCATTCGGCACGCCAACCTTTTACTGCGGCAGTCTGCCGACCGACAGGACCTTCGACCTCAACACCAACGGCACCTTCGGGCGCGATGCTGACAGCACGATCGTGTCACTCGATCTGGATTTCGCACTCAATGATGACTGGTCACTGAAGAGCGTTTCGTCCTACGTGGAGACTGAAAGCGCCTCGTATTTCGACTTCGGCTTCGCCAGTGGCGGCGTGCCCTTCGCCGTTGTGGATACCTCAACCGGTGCCACCAGCACAGTATTGACCAACACCTACCTGGGCCAGGGCTTCACCCGCTTCAGGGACGTCAGCCAGGAGTTGCGCCTGGAGTACGCCAATGACCGTTGGGAAGCCACGCTTGGCGGCTACTACTATGACTCTGACCGCCGCGACGGCTCGCTGGCCGGTGTTGACACCAGCGTGCTAGGGCCGAACCAGGCGTTTACTTCGGCACTGGGCTTCCTGTTCGGAACCAGTGACCCGGTCAACAGCCCGGTAACGTCGAATCTGAGCTTCAACACCTCGCGCACCACCGCGCTGTTCGGTCGTGTCGGCTACCAGGCAAGCGATCAGCTGCGCCTGAGCGCCGAGCTGCGCTGGGCCGAGGACCGCAAGAAGATCGACCGCGTCCTGAATTTCGCAAATCCGGTGACCGTGAATGCCCAGCAGGACGCCAAGTTCGATTTCATCACGCCGCGCCTGACGGCCGACTTCCAGCTCACGGATGATGTGCTGCTGTATGGCGTGTATGCGGAAGGCGTTCGCACGGGTGGCTTCAATGCCAACGCGACGATCGAGGCCGAGCAGGCATTCGATCCCGAGGAGAACCGTACCTACGAATTGGGTGTTAAGTCCCAGTGGTTCGATCGGAACCTGACCGTGAACGTGGCGGTCTTCCATGTCGACTGGAAGGACATGCAGATCAATTCCCGGTCAGTGGATCCAAACAATCTCTTCGGCGTCGTACGCAATACCGGCTCGGTGCGCTCGCGCGGTATCGAACTGGAAACCGCGCTGCGGGTCAGCGACAACCTGGCCGTCGGTGCCACCTACGCCTATGCCGATCCGAAGTACAAGTCCGGCTCCGTGGACCTGGGTCTTGCGGGCTTCTGCGGAACTGATCTGAGTATTTGCCCGAACGGCCCTGACGTCAGCGGCCAGCAACTGGGCCGCACGGTCAAGCAGCAGGTGTCCGGGTATTTCCTGGTGCAGGCGCCGATGACGGCCGGCTGGGACTGGTCGCTGCGCACCGATATGGCCGCGCAGGGCAGTCAGCCGACCAATGCCATTGGCACCGCGACACTGTCGGGCTTTGCGATCGTCAATTCGCGGCTGTCGTTCAATTCAGATCGCTATGAGATCGCGCTTTGGGCGAAGAACCTTTTCGACCGGGATTACCTGACGGCCAGCTCCAACCAGCCACGGTTCCACGTGGGTGCAACCTCTGATGTGACCTTCGGTTACGGGCGCATCATTGGCTTGAGCGCGCTGGCACGGTTCGGGGAATAAGATGCAGTCAGTGAATCAGCGAAACCTGGAGTGGCAGATATGAAGCGGCGGACCTTACTCGCAGGCTCATTGGCCGTCGCGGCGGCGGCCAGGCCGCTGGGCGCGATGGCGGCCCCTGAGCGCAGCGATGTCATCGTCATCGGCGCGGGTGTCTCGGGCCTGTACGCCGCGATGCTGCTGGCCGAGGCCGGTGCCAGCGTGCTCGTCCTCGAGGCCACGCAGCGGCCTGGCGGGCGGGTCTATACCGCCGACCATTTCGACGGCCGGCCTGAACTCGGCGCGTCCCAGATCGGACCGATGTATGCCAGGGTGCGCGATGTGGCAAGACAGCTGGGTGTTGAGCTTGCGCCGGGTGCCAACATCAACGCGCCCTACAGCTTCATCATTGATGGGCGTCTGATAAGTGCACAGGAATGGGCGGATTCCGATCTGAACCAGACCGTGGGTGACGAACGTGAGGCACTGCCGCACACGCTGTCGGGCATGTATGTTGAGCGCCGCTCACCTTTTCGTTCATTGACGGACTGGTTGTCACCGGAGGCGCGGCAGTACGACATCTCGCTTTACCAGTGGTTGAAGCAGCAGGGCGCCTCGGATGCCGCCATCCAGCTCATCGACGACGGGCTTGTCGATCCTGGCGTGCACGGGGTCTCGGTGCTTACGCAATTGCAGGAGGCCACCCGGTCGGCGCTCGAGGTTCAGGCCGCGACCGCGCAGCTGGGCGAAGACATGGACGTCTTCGAACGCTTCGCGCGGACATCCTCGCGAATCGTCGGTGGCAGCTCACGATATACCGAGGCGATGGCCGAGCGCCTTGGTGACCGCGTACGCTTCGGGAAGGCGGTGGCCGCGGTTGATGCCGATGGCAGCGGCTGCGAGGTTACCTGTGCCGATGGCAGTCGATATCGCAGCGACTACGTTGTCTCTGCCGTGCCTTTTTCGGTGTTGCGCAATATTCGTCTGCGGCCATTGCTCAGCGGAGCGCAAGGCGAGGCCGTGGCGGTGATGCCGTACGGTCGGCAAAGCCAGGTGTTCATGCGGGTGAAGAAACCCTACTGGGAGGATGACGGCTTCGATGCCTCGATGTGGAGCACGGGTCCCATCACGCTGATTCGCCAGCAGATCGACCCCGATGGCTCACGTACCCAGCTCGTGGCCCTGGGCATCGGCCGCAAGGGCACCGTGCTTGACAGGTTGCCGCCAAAAGAGCGCGGGCAGTTCGTGCTCGACCATCTCGCCGAAATACGGCCTTCGACGAAAGGCAAGCTGGAGGTGACCGGCGTGTTCTCCTGGGAGGAGGAGGCTTTCGTGCATGGCTGTCGGCACAGCTATCGACCGGGTCAGGTCGGCAAGTATGCCGAGGCCATGATCAAGCCACACGGCCGCATCCACTTTGCCGGCGAACACACGCGCAGACTCGACGTGGGCATGGAAGCCGCCATGGAGTCCGGCGAGCGCGTGGCCTTCGAGATTCTCGAAAGAGTCATGGCATGAGCAGTGTTCTCGACTATGGCATCTCCCGGGGTTTGATATGAGTACGGCAACCGACACACAGGGCCGTTTTCGTGTCGCCCGGGCAGAGAAGCCGAAGATTCACGATGACCCGGCGATCGACGACCTGATGGCCATGGTGGCGTCATTGGCAGGCGAGGTGGCCGTGTTGCGTGAACGTGTGGATACTCACGAGCGCCTCGCCGCGGCCAAGGACTGTTTCTCACCAGACGAGGTCGATCGATTCACGCCGTCCGCAGAGGCCCAGGCCACCCGCGCCCGGCTGCGGACCCAGTTGGTCGAGAGCGTTTTCCGACCTCTGCTCGCACCGGAGAACCTCGAGGATCCCGGCTCTCACGCCGCTATCGTTGAGGAAATAGAACGCAGTGCAGGTGGCATGTGATGTTGCCTTACAGGGAAAGACTGCCCGCAAGGAGATTGCCATGAGTCAGGCTCACGCCATGATGCCCGAGACGCTGCACGATGAGCGCGCGCGGCTCGCATTTATCATCGACTTGAAGGGCTGCCTGGATGTGAAAGCCAGTGTCGCCAACGCGCAGCTGCTGGAGCGCAATGTGATGCCGAAGCTGGCGCCACGCGACGGGGATGACCCTCTGCACGCGGCGCGCAAGGCGATGGAAAAGGAACTTCCGTATCAGAACTGGATGACGCTGATGCGCAGCGCCCAGCAGATGATGTGGGATGCCGTAGGCCGCTGCGTGGATCGCCAGTATTCTGATCTCGAATCGCGGGCCGGGGAGTACTCGGGCGATGAGCAGGTACGCTTCGATGAGAACTTCGAGGTGCCGCGCTACCTCACAGCCGTGGATACGCACCTGATGCCCGGCAGTTACTATACCCAGCGTTCATCGAACGATGTGCGTCAGGGCGCCGTGTTCGATCTGGCCGCCGCGATCTACCATCGCGGCCAGAACGGCAACGAGCTCAACGATGTGCGGGGCCACACCATCGTATCGCACCTCTGGGAACGCTTTCCGGAGCTCGAGGCGCACAAGCTGCTGGAACTGGGCTGCACCGTGGGCCACTCGACGGCGGCGGTGGCAGGCTATTTCCCGGACGCGGAACTCCACGCCATCGACATCGGACTGCCCGTGCTGCGTTATGCGCAGGCGCGCGCCCGCTCACTTGGCATCAAGAACGTCCACTTCGCCCAGGAAAATGCCGAAACGCTGAGCTATCCGGACGCAAGCTTCGATGTGGTCTATTCGAGCGTGATGCTGCACGAGACCTCCGCCAAGGCCTTGCCCAGGATCATGAGCGAGTGCTACCGGGTGCTCAAACCCGGTGGCGTGGTGATCCACCTCGAGGTGCCGATTCGCTACGAGTCGATGTCACTGGCCGAGAAGCTGCGCGCCGAGTACGAGACCCATTACAACAATGAACCCTTCTGGCGCGGTGCCTGTACGGCCGATCTGGTCGGTGCCCTGCGCGCGGCCGGATTCGAAGGGGTCGAGGAAGGCTATCAGCAGGCTGTGCCGAAGGCCTCCCGTGGCGCCGAGGGCTTCTCGTCGAAGCGTGGTCCGGTGTATGCCTGCTGGTATGTGGTCTCCGGTCGCAAGCCTTGAGCACATCCGTCAGCGACAGTGCGCTGACGGCATCCGCCTCCCCACGCCCCGGGCGTTCACTGCCAGGGCTGAGCCTGGGGATGTGCCTGGGATGGGGCACCGGCACCATCGGCATTGCCATCCTGTTCAATACGGTCAACCTGCTGCTGCTGCGCTTCATGACCGATTTTCTCGGCATCGCCGCAGCCCTGGCAGGGCTGCTGCTGGCCGCCTCGAAAATCTACGATGCGCTGACAGACCCGGTGATGGGGATCATCAGCGATCGTACGCGCTGGCGCCTGGGTCGACGGCGACCCTACCTGCTGCTGGGCGGCGTGTTGTGCGCCGCGAGCCTGCCGATCCTGTTCTGGCTGCCCTCATGGGTCACGGCAGACTGGCGCGTGGCCGTGGTCGTGTTCGCCACCTTCTTCTATGCGACGGCCTATACGGTCTTCAATGTGCCCTACCTGTCGATGGCATCGGACATGCCGTTGACCTACCACGAACGCTCCAAGCTCATGTCGTTTCGAGTCTCCTCGATCGGCATCGGGCAATTGCTTGCCGGTGTGCTCGCACCACTGCTGGTGGCGTGGTTCGGTGGTGGTCAGGCAGGCTTTGCCGCAATGTCGCTGGTGATGGGCATGCTGGTGTTGACGGCCTGCTGGACGAGCTTCTTCGCCACCGGAGATGCACGACTGACGCCGCCGTCGGCGGCCGCACGCCGTGGTGTGGGCATCGAATGGAGTCTGCTGCGCGACAACCGGCCGTTCGCGTTGCTGCTGACCGTCAAGACGCTGCAGCTCAGCGGCATCGCCGTGCTGCAGGGCTCGCTGGCGTTTTTCGTCGTCCAGGTGCTGCAGGCCGGGGGTGGCATGCTGGCGACAATCTTCACGGTCAATACGGTGGTGATGATCGCGACCATGCCGGTGTGGCTGGCGATATCGCGACGCTACGGCAAGGTGCGCAGCTTCCAGCTGGCCGCGCTGATCTTCTTCGTGGCCTCTCTGGCGTGGTTTTTCGCCCGCCCCGGCTATCCCATGGCGCTTGTCGTCATCCAGGCGACGCTGACAGGGTTCGCCTCGGGCGGCATGCTGCTGGTGGGCCAGTCCCTGCTTCCGGACACCATCGCCTGGGACCGCCACCACAGCGGTCTGAATCGCGAGGGCGCGTTCACCGGCTTCTACTCGACTGCAGAAAAGATCGCCTTCGCACTGGGCCTGGCGTTCACCGGCTTGATCCTCGGCGCTGCGGGCTACGTCGAGGGCCAGGGTGATGACATCGGTGCACAGCCGGTCAGTGCCGTGCGTGCCGTCTACGCCTGTGTCGCGCTGGTGCCGGGCCTGCTGTCATTGGGCGCAGCTGCGGTTCTGATAGGCTACAAACTCGATGAAAAGACCATGCATCAAGTGGAGCAGGGCCATGCAGCACCGAAGTAAAGCGCAGAAGGCCGGTGTATCGCGCCGGGGGTTTCTCCAGGGCAGTGTTGCTGCCGCCTTCCTGGTGGGTTTGCGTGTTGATGGCACGCTGATAGCCGGAGAGCGTCCGGCCGATGGGCGCTTCAGTGCCTTCCTGGAGATCACACCAGACGGGGTGATCCGCATCACCACGCCGACTACCGAGATGGGCCAGGGCATTCACACCAATCTGCCGCGCATCGTGGCTGAAGAACTCGACGCGGACTGGCAGGATGTCGAGGTCGTGATGCCCCATGCCGACGAGGCCTTCGTCAGTCCGATCACCGGCCGCCACCGCACGGCCAGCAGCGAGTCGGTGTATATCTACTACGAGCAGCTTCGCGATGTGGGTGCGTCTGCCCGCGAGATGCTGTGCGCAGCCGCCGCCGCGCAGTGGTCCGTGGCCGCGGAGGAATGTGAAACCAGCGCCAGCGTCGTGCGCCATGTGGCCAGCGGCCGCGAGGCAAGCTTTGGCAGCCTCGCGCTGGCAGCTGCGGCACAGCCGGTACCCAGCGAGCCGCGCAAGAAACGGCCTGAAGACTTCACGCTGATCGGCAAGGCCATCGAGCGCAAGGATGTGCGCAACAAGGTCACCGGCAAAACCGTGTTCGGCATGGACGTGGCATTGTCCGACATGCTGCACGCAGCCCTGCGCACCCCGCCCCAGGTGGGCGGCGGTGTGAAAAGCTTCGATCCCGCCTCGGTGCTCGAGCGTCGGGGCGTCGTAGCCGTCGTGGAGGTGGATGGGGGCGTTGCAGTGATTGCCGACAGTTTCTGGCGCGCGCGTCAGGCGGCCGAGGCACTGGAAGTGGAGTTCACGCCGGGCCCAGCCGATGGCCTGGACACCGCTGCGATGCGCAAGACATTGCTTGCCGGTCTCGATGACGATGAGGCGGCCGTGCCGTTTCCGGATATCGACACCCAGGCCGTACCCCCTGCCTTCCGGCCGCTGGATCGCGCGGCGACCCTGCAGGTGCTCGCAGAGGCACAGCGCACGCTGGAACTGGAATACGAGGTGCCATATCTTGCGCACCTGACCATGGAGCCGATGGTCTGTACCGCGCAGGTCACGGAGTCGGCCTGTCGCATCTGGGCGCCGAGCCAGCAGCCCGATCGCGGCCGTGAGGCCGCAGCGCAGATCACCGGCCTGCCGCTGGAGGCCGTGCGCATGGACATCACCTTTACGGGGGGTGGCTTCGGGCGCAAGTGGGAGCTGGACTTTCTGCGCCAGGCCGTCCAGGCGGCGAAGGCGGTACCGGGACGGCCGGTGAAGCTCGCCTGGACACGCGAGCAGGACGTCCAGCACGATTTCTACCGCCCCGCCTATGTCGCGCGCACCCGCGTGGCGTTCGACGACAAGGGCATCACGGGGATGTACAGCCGCCTCGTGGGCCAGTCGATCTGGCGCTTCCAGGGTCGTCAGATGATTCCGGGCATGGCCGATCCCACGGCTGCCGGCCTGCTGATTTACGACATCTACGATTTCCCCAACAAGTACATCGATCATGTCGATGTGCCGTGGGACATCCCGGTGGGCCTGTGGCGATCGGTCACACTTTCGCAGAACTCGTTTTTCGCCGAGTCCACGATCGACGAGGTGGCAGCAGAACTGGCGCGCGATCCCTATGAGTTCCGCCGCGAGATGCTTGCCGGTCATCCACGCATCCGCAAGGTCCTCGAGACGGCCGCGCAGCTCGCTGGCTGGGATGAACCCCTGCCTGAGGGTCACGGACGTGGTATCGCCTTAAGCCATGGCTATCAGTCGATCTGCGCGCAGGTGGCCGAAGTCTCCATCGAAAACGATCGACTGCGTGTGCACAAGCTCAGCTGCGCCTTCGACTGCGGCCAGCAGATCGACCCGGACATGATCCGGGCGCAGATGGAGGGCGGGATGGTCTACGGACTCTCCGCTGCGCTGCGCGGTGACATCAACTTCAAGGACGGCGCGGTGGTGGAGAGCAACTTCCATGATCAGCCCATACTGCGAATGGGCGAAACACCGCAGATGCTGATCGAGCTGATCGACAGTGGTGCAGCCCCAGGAGGCGCCGGAGAGGCGGCCGTGCCCCCGGTGGCGCCTGCGCTGGCCAATGCCATCTTTGCCGCCAGCGGGCGGCGGATCCGTCGTCTGCCGCTGTCAGCCAGCGGCCTGCGACTGGCCTGATTGACCAAAAGGCGGGAAGCAATGACAGATATGACACTCAATGGTGAGGCGGTCAGCCTCGATGTCGAGGCTGACATGCCGCTGCTCTGGGCCCTGCGTGATCACCTGGGCCTGACAGGCACGAAATACGGCTGCGGTCTGGCACAGTGCGGCGCCTGCACCGTCCACATGGACGGCCACCCGATCCGCGCCTGCGTGACCCCGGTGGCCGCTGCCGAGGGTCGCAGCGTCACGACCATCGAAGGCCTGGGCGGTGATCATCCGGTGCAGGCGGCATGGATTGCGCTCAACGTGCCCCAATGCGGTTACTGCCAGTCGGGTCAGATCATGGCTGCCGTGGCATTGCTGGAACGCACGCCGGAGCCCACCGATCGCGACATCGATCAGGCCATGCAGGGGCAGCTGTGCCGCTGCGGCACCTACCCAAGAATTCGCCAGGCGATCAAGCAGGCGGCCCGAAATCGTGTACAGGAGAAATCTGCGTGAAGTTACTGTTCCTTGTTCTTGTTGCTACCCTGCTTGGTGCTGCCACACTGAAAGGCACGGGTGCGTCGCGCGCCGAGATGCCGGCCGAGCCGGCCTTGACGGAACGCGAGCAGATGCGTGGACGCCTGCTTTTCATGCAGTGTCGTGCATGCCACGCTGTGACCGGCGATGAAGGCGCGCGGATCGGGCCTTCGCTTGTGGGTATTTTTGGTCAGCCTGCGGCCAGCGTCGAGGGCTACGATCAGTACTCTGATCAGCTGCTAAGCGCGAAGATCGTATGGGATGACGCCACGATGGACGAATGGATCAGGAGTCCGGCCACCATGGTGCCTGGCAATCTGATGGCCTACGGCGGTATGGCAAGTGAAGCCGATCGCCAATTGCTGGTACGCTATCTGCGCAAGATCACCGCACCGGCCACCGATTGAAGACATTGGAGCGGGCGTATATGACCACCACCAGTCGTCGTGAAATTTTGCTCGGGCTGGCCGCAGGCGCGGCCGTCGTTCCCCAGCTTGGCGGGGCGGTGGGTAGCGCACAGGCCGCCAGTACTGTGCCGATGGTCAAGCGTGACGGCCGGCTCACGGTCAATCGCGAGCGCGCCTACCGGCTGATGAAGGACGCCGGGCTTGATGCCATCGTCGCCGCCGGTGAGTTCAACTCCCGCTATCTGACGAATATGCGCAGCATCTTTGCCGATATGGGCCAGGCACACACCGTCATCGGCGTGATGCCTGCCGACCCGGATGCACCGATCATCGCGATTGTGCCGGCTGGGTTCGATATTGCCCGGCATACCCAGGCGGATCGTGAATGGCCGGAAATCGTCACCTACTCTGCGGCCGGCGCTGTGGAGTCGTATTTCGGGCGATCATCCCTGGCCCTTGATGAGGAAGTCGAGGCGCGTGCGCCACGAGCAAGGCCAGCGGCGTCTGACGTCGAGCTCAGCGCGCACGAAATTGCCTGGCAGGAGGCCTCCAGTGCCCTGCCTACCTTCACGGCTGCCAGTGCCGAGCTGGCCTTGCGGCAGGTGCTCATGGAACTGGGGCTGCAGCGCGGGCGCGTCGGCATGGATGAAGCGGCCACAGCGGATACGCTGGTGCGTTACGGCTGGAGCAGGGACAGGCTCGTTGATGCGGGCAATCTCTTCCAGAAGCTTCGCATGGTGAAATCCGCGGTCGAGATCGAGCGCATGCGCATCGCTGCGCGCGCCAACGCCGATGCTGCACGGGCCATGTTTGCTGCGCTTCAGCCCGGTATGACTGAAGCCGATATCCAGGCGCTGTTTTTCGCCGAGGTGGCGAGACGCGGCGGACGACCCGACATGGTCGTCACCGGCATGGTCTCGGGCCTGCGCAACGGCGAACTGGTGAAAAACGAGCCCATGCTGGTGGACTGCGTGGGCCGGTTTGACGGCTACTGTGGCGACTTCGGTCGCACGCTGGTGTTCGGGACACCCTCATCCAATCTCGAGCACCGGATGGATGTCCTGCGCCGACTGGTGCCCGCGATGTTCGAGCTCGTCAAGCCGGGCGTCCACTATTCTGAGCTTAGAGAACAGGGCGCGGAACTGGTGCGCAAGTTTGGTGCGCGTTTCAACGTCGGCATCGGGCCGCACTCCGTGGGCATGCAGCACACCGATGACGCCGCGCGCGACGACCTGCCCTTCAGGGTCAGAGCCGACACCATGCTGGAAGCGGGCATGACCATCACGCTGGACATGCCGACCATCGAGCCCGGCTGGGGATCGACGCACATGGAGAGCCTTATCCTGGTCACCCCCGATGGTGCGGAATGGCTCGATCCATATGACGATCCGCTCTACGAGTTACAGGCCTGAACTTAGGCCCGGCCTGACGAGAATCCAGCCGCGCTGTCGGCGTGACGCTCAGCGTCCGTCACCGGCTGTGCTTTAGTCTGATGCCTCATGTGGCGTCACATCGATGCCGAAAGTCATGCCGGGTGAGACTTCGCCGGCCAGCAGACGCTGCAGATACGCTGGCGCGATGAAATGACAGTACTGGATGCCACGAAAGGGTTCGGGCCTGTCCACGAATCTCGGGTCGCTGAAATCCACCCGAAATCCCTTGCTGTGAATCACCAGTGCCCCGTCGGCGTCGCGGGTGGCCTGTGCGAAAGGACTCAGCCAAGCGGGACCGGCGCTGAACGGCGCTTCTGCGCGCATGACCACCTCGTCGGGATCGAACTTCACGGCAAACGGCAGCTTCGAACCGATGTCTGCCTGGACGCGGGCCAGGGTCTGGCGATTCATGTCCTGACACAGGCCATCAGGCCCGGCGTCTGCCTCCGGGTAGCGCAGGTTCAGGTGATCGGCGCTCTTCATCTTGCAGGAGACCATGGCCGGTCGCTTGCCTGTGTCATCCTCGTACCAGATGTACTGCTTGACTGTCGGCGGATCGATCATCGCCTTGGAGCGTCCGAATCCCTCGATGTCGCGGTAGTGCTTGATCTCGAAGGGATGACGCGTATTGGCCAGCAGCGCCTGTGCCTGCAGGCAGAAGTCATCGAGTCCAGTCGCGGCACCTTGATCGTCGGCCGCAGCGGGTCCATGGCCCGCTGCGCAGGCGATCAGCAAGGTGATGACGGCCGCAGAGCGTGTATTGCCCGGGGGGCGCGAAATTCCGGCAATCCTGTGCATGAGTCGTTGCATCCTGCTCATCCGTCCCGTAATCCGATCGAAGGTTCCAGCTGCGACACGCGTCGCCCGCCAAGCGCCGCTGCAAACACCGCAGCCATCAGTGTGACGACCAGCGCGGCCAGCAGGTGCCATGCCTGCAGGCGACACACCGGTTGGCCACCGCCGATGGTCGTGGCGAACAGCGCATTGAGTATGGCCTGCACGACCAGGAATACAAGGCAGGCAAGCGCCCAAGCCAGCGTGGCTGTCAGCGCTGCCTGGAGGATCGGAAACAGGGTGATCTGTCCGGTGCCAAAGCCGATCAGGCGCAGCACGCTGAACTCGCGGCGCTTTCGATCGACATTCGCCCATACGCTGGCGGCGAACGAGGCCACATACCCGCTGATCGCGATCAGCGCGATGATCCAGTAGGCCACACCGAGATTGCGATCCAGCGTCTGTACCAGTGAGATGTCCGCGACGCTGGTACGCACATCGATGTTCTCGTCGGCAAGTACTCTCCGGATGGCAGCGACATCCTCTATATCGCGTGCATACAGTCTGAAGCCTGCGAACGCGCGTTCATCGCCGCGTGCCGGTGCCCCGTCCCAGCCCAGTGCAGGCACGGCGCGTCCGTCCAGAAAATCCTCGACCGCGGTCATCAGCTCCACCGACACGAACATCCCATCGCGTGCGAACGCCGCCGCGGAGGCCACTGCGGTCACCTCCAGGGGCAGACGCACGGTCTCGGCGGTGTCCCGGCGGGTGCGTGTCAGAATGCCCTCGACGCGATCCTGTGGCTGCACGCCGATTTTTTCCGCTGTGGTGGCGGAGAGGACCACCTGCTGATAGCCGCTGGGGGGAGGGCGCTGTGCATCCAGCAGCGGATCGTGCTCTGCCGACGGAATCAGTTCGACGTCGAGGATTCTGCCGACGTCGCGCCCGGGCGCCCGCAGTCGCAGGCTCGCTGCGATCGTGCGTGTCCGTGGCACGATGAACTCGACGTCGCCTCGCGCACGCATGCCCTCGAACCACGCCGGCTCGAAGCGGCCGCTGGCCATCGGCGTGATTTCGCGATAGCGCGGGTTCTCGATCAGCGGATCGAGCAGATTCGTGATGATCCCGTACTTCAGGCCGAACAGCACGAGCAGCGGAATGAGTACCGCGGCAAGTGCGAGGATCGAGCAGCCGGACATGACCCATTCCTGGCGATAGTCGGCCACCGCCAGTCGACCCACCAGTCCGGCAGGTTGCCGCGAAGGCCGGGCGCTCCGGCGGGCTGGGCCTTGGCCGGGTTCAGCCATCCGAGACGTCCACGGTCATGGCCCTATCGCTCGTGCTGCTGACCTGGTGGCGTATTAACGTGAAACCCGTGCGGCGCACCAGTTCCTGCGCGTGGGTGGCCATGATCAGCGTCACCCCAAGCTCGCCGGCAAGTTCTGCCAGCAGCGCGACGATACGCTCGGCGTTCGGCGGATCGATCGCGGCCGTGGGTTCGTCTGCGATCACGATGGGTGGTGCGTGGGCCAGTGCGCGGGCGATCGCTGCGCGCTGCCGCTGTCCGACCGACAGCTCCGATGGTCGCTTGTCGAGTTGCTGGCCGATGCCGAGTTTGTCGGCAAGACCCGATGCCACGCCGTCGAGCGGCAGGCCGAGCAGTTCGCAGGGCAGCTCGATGTTGCCGCGGACACTCAGGTAAGGCAGCAGGCCGCCGTACTGCAGCACATAGCCGATATGGCGACTGCGCAGCTGGCCGAGTGTATCGGTGGCCCGCGCATGCCACAGTCCGGCGATGTCGTAGGCCTGTCCGTCAGCCTGCGGTGTAAACTCGAATCCGCCGCTGCCGCTGGGCTGAAGAATCATCGCAAGCAGCTCCAGCAGCGTGCTCTTGCCCGAGCCGCTCTCGCCGATCAGCGCGATTCTGGCACCGCGCGCGATCTCCAGCTGCGAGACCCTGAGACGGAACTCCGTGCCCCCGGCGGTGTAGGTCTTCTCGACGTCGCGCAGCGCATAGACCGCATCAACACTCAGGGCAGTGCCTCCAGCAACAGCGGATACAGCGAATCGCCATCCACCGCCCCGCCATCGAGCGACACCCACAGGTCGAGGTTGTCATGCAGCGCACGGTAGTAGGCGGCCTTGCTGTCGAGCTGGTTGATGAACTCGAACTGCTCCTGTGCCGTCCACTGCTGCCAGGTGCTCAGGTCGATGTTCATGACCTCGCTGCGATACGGCAGACCCTCCATGTACTCGCGCATGTAGCCGAGCTCTGCGAGGCTTGCGCCCGGGCCTGCGACCTGCGCGGCCTGCGGATCACGACTGACGATAGCGGCTAGGCTGCGCAGCTCGTCGAGGAACCTGTTCGGGGCCAGCGCGCCTTCCTCGGCGCGGTCGAGGATGCGGCGCAGCAGTTCGTGCAGATCGCTGAGCTGATCGCGGGTCAGCACTACGCGCACATCGATGGCGCGATCGGCAGGCTGCTCGAGGTCGCGATCCAGCATCCAGGCATTGAACAGCAGCGGCGCGCGTTCGTCCTCGGTGGCCTGGCGCAGATAGTCCATGCGCAGGGCATACCCGAGGCGTTGCACACTGGCCTGGAATTCGGCCAGCGCAGGATCACGCGCATCGTCCGTCGGCCGGCCCGGCCCTGCCTGCAGCGGCTGGAAGCCGGCGGCTGCCGACTGCACCTGTGCGGTGAGCTCGTCCATCATCGTGCCCAGCGCGGTGCCGAAATCCTCCACGTCGCCGGTCTCCACCGGATGGTAGAAGGTGCCGACATCCTCGATTCTGGCCAATGCCCGGTATTCATCCTCCGCATACTCGTGATTTTCGTTGCGGGCACCCGACGCGGTTTTCAGGTGAATGACCCAGGGCACGATGCCATTGGCCAGCAGGCGTTCGCGCATCTGCGAGGTCGAAAGCCCGGTGCTCGACAAGGGGTCATCAGCAAGCCGTGGACCTGCATCGGTGATCAACACCACGTAGCGGGCGAAATAGCCGCTCCAGTCGATCGAGTCTATGGCCTCGACAATACCGGCATAGGGGTCTTCGTTGAAGTCGCGACTCGATACCGTGGTGGCCCGCACGCCGGCGACCTGCGACAGAAAAGTCTGCGGATCGTCCGTAAGCTCTGAGTACACGCGGGTGAGATAGCCCAGTCCCGGTGCTGCGGAGACGTTGTCGCGAAACGCCACCAGGCCATAGCTGACGCGATCTGTGACCCCGGCTTCGGCGATTTTTTCGTAGACGTCGCGCACCAGCTCGCGCGTGCGCTCGATGTAGGGTTGCATCGAGACGGTGGTGTCGATGACAAAGACGATGCCGGCACGATAGGGGTCATCCGCGGCGGAGAAACGCAGCGGCACGCTGGCCACCTCGAGCAGACGGGCCTGGTAATCACCGGCGAGCACGTCTTCGTGACTTAAGATCGGCACCAGGTAGAAATTCCGGCGGATGTCGATGAAGCCTTCCGGCTGCAGTGCCGCCACCGGTGAGTCGGCAACATCGCCCTCGGCGGCGCGCTCGCGCAGCGATCGATAGGTCTCGACATCGTTGGCTTCGGCAAGTCGAACCAGTGCGTCGCGGTCTTCGAACAGCATGACGCGAGGCTGCTCTGCGGTGTCCTTGAAGCCGACCGTCAGGGTCTGCCGCCATGCGACCGCCTGGCTGGCGGGCAACCAGCCGCGGATATTGCCGCGGCTGTCCAGTCCGACCCGCAGCCACTGTTCGCCGTCGATGTCTTCGCGTGCATAGACGTAGAACACCGTGAACGGCGTGACCGGCTGGGTTGCACGTGCACCGGCTGTGGCGGCTACGGCCGCGCCCGGGATTGCAACCACGCGCTGATAAAGGGCCTGTTTGCCTTCCAGCGTGAGCGGACGCGCCTGCTGCGCCGATGCGCTGCCTTGCGGAGTGCCCAGGGCAACGAGCAGCACCGACGTCAGCGCTGCAAGTGTGATGATCAGTCTGGCTCGCATGGTGTTCTCCCTACCGCCACTGCAGCAACAGTCGCTCGGCCTCGGAATCGCCTGCTGCCGCCGCGCGCTGCGCCCAGTCGCGCAGCGCGTCGAGGCGTGCCTGCGCGGCCTCCAGGCCCTGGTCCTGTGCGGTCGTGTACCAGCGATAGGCCGGGAAGGGGTCAGGGTCAGGCAGCAGGCTGGTGGCGTGCGAGTGGGGCTGGGGGTCGGTGATCGTGGCCAGCGCGAATGCCGATTCCGCATGTCCCGCGCGCGCGGCGAAGAAATACAGCAGTTGCGCATCGGCCAGTTGACCGTCGCGCTGGAAGCGCTGGGCGTCAGCGAACGCTGCGTCGTAGTCCGGGGCGGGCGCACGCTCAATCTGCTCGATCAGGGCACGGGCGTCTTCGGCACGCTCGGGGCCGGTGATCGGCGGCGGCCCGGGATCCGGCGCCGTGCGCAGGGCGAAATACCCGACTGCCGCCAGCGCAATGACGCCCGCCGCCACGATCGCAATGATTGCAGATCTGTTCATGGCATCGACTCGACTCAAAACGGCTTGAAAATCAAGATATACCTTTGACGTCAGCAACGCAAAGCCATGCCGTGTCATGCAGCGTATCATCGGCACAAGGCCATGGATCGCAACGAAAACAATGCTTCGGGGAGTGACGGGCCGGCGGCGGTCGGCACGTCCTGGTGGCGTAGTGCCCGAGGACGTGTGGCATTACTGGTGACGGCGGTGTTGCTGCTGGTGGCGGGCTATGTCGCGATGGGTTTTCTGTGGGCGCCGGTCGCCGTCGAGCGTGGGCTGACACGCACGGCCGCCACTGCCATGCAGTCGGCGCTGACTATCGGCGAGGTGCACGTCGACCCCTTCCGAATGGTGGTCGTGCTCGACGACGTTCGCCTCAGCGCCGCGGATGCCCACGAGACGCTGACCGTGCACCGGGTCGAGTACCGACTGCGGGTGCTCAGCCTGCTCGGCGCTCGACCTGTGCTCGACAGGCTGGTGCTGGCGCAGCCGCAGATGATGCTGGGTGTCGACCGGCCAGCCGGGTCTGCTGAAGGTGGCCAGTTGCCGCTGCGCATGCTGGCCGCACTGCTCGACGCCGAGCCGTTTCGGATTGAACGCCTGCAGCTGATTGACGGCGAGCTCCAGGTGCGCCGGCATACAGGCGGCGATGAGCACGTCGGGGTATACGCCGGGATCTCCCTGACGGCCCGGTCGATCGACAGCGGCGATGCGGCCGTGCCCGCCCAGTATCTGCTGGAGATCGAAGAAACCCCCGGTGGCCGACTCACGCTCGAGGGTGCGGCGCGTGTGCGCTCGGCCACGACGGGTCAACCCGCACTGGAAGTTCTCTCCGGTCATGGCGCGGCGCAGGCGCTGCGTCTGCAGGTGTCACCAGGGTTGGTGTTTCGCGCGCCGGACACGGGCATCGAGGATTTCGCCGCCACCCTGAGCCTGCCAGACGGGAGCATCGAGGCTGTGGCGCGACTGCGCATACATGAGGCCCTGTTGCGCGATGAAGACGGGGTGGGGCTGGCGCTTTCACAGCTTGAAGGCGCGTTGGACGTCGGGCGCAGTGCGCACGGCGGCGTCGAACTGCAGCTGCAGGGGGACTCGGCACTCGCCGGGCGCTTCAGCCTTGCGAGCAGCTACAAGACTGCCGGGGCCGCAGCGACGACCAAGCTGACACTGCACGATGTGGCGGCCGAACCGCTTTCGCTGATGCTTGAGCGCGTCGTCGGCCGTCGCGTCAGCGCAGGGCTGGCCACGATCTCGTTGCACAGCGCCGGCATCGAGTTCGGCGCAGAGCCGACGGTGACCCTGGAGGTGCTCGCCGCGAATCTGGCCCTTGCGCCCGAGCCCCAGCTTGGCGCAGCGGACGCTGGAGTCGATGCCGAGCTCTTTATTGCCCTGCTCGAAGACCCGCGGGGTGAGATTCGCTTCACAGTGCCCGTGCCGATGCGCCCGGCGGTTTCTGCATCCGCAGCGCTCACACTGGCGCTACGCAGCTATGCGCTTGCGACGGTGGCAGCACCCGCGGCGGCGCTCGGTCGCGCGCTGGAAATGCCCGGCCCACCACCCATGACCATAGAGTTCGAGCCCGGTGCCGCGGCGCTGACGCCAGCGGCCACCGAAACCCTGGACGAGCTGGCCGCGGCACTGTTGCTGCGCCCCCGCCTCGGCGTGGCCGTGCCGGCACGCATCGATCCGCAACTCGATCGCGATGCCCTGGCCCGGCAGCAGGTCGAGCTGCATGTCACGCTGGCGACTGCGAGGACCGCCTTTCGGGCCCGCCCGCAACCCGTGGATTTTGCCTCCGCGCGTGCCCAGAATGTGCTGGATGAATTCGCCGGCGAACGCCTCCCCGCCGATGTGCTCGCAGCGATCGCGGCCCAGCATGAACGCAGTGGCGAGCCGCAGGCCCGCGCGCCCTACTATCGCGAAGTGTTTGCCGCACTCGTTGAGCGCGAGCGCATCGAGCGCAGTGCGCTGGAGCGGATCGGCCGCTACCGCGCGCGCTCCATTGCCGATGCGCTGACGGGTCTGGGTCTGCCGTCGGCAAGCGTGGAGGTGGGGGAGGATGTCACCTCCGGGAGCTCAGACGCAGAGCAGGCCAAGGTGCCGGTCCAACTGCGCCTGCGCGCGCATTCAGCCCAGCAGCAGCCAGGCGGCCAGTAACCCGACCAGCCAGGCCAGGCACAGCCGCAGCAGCCGCAGGCAGGTGGCGGCATAGGCCTGCAGCAGCGGGTCATCGACGCCGTGCCACTGGCCGGCGATCAGCCAGCGCAGCACAGCGACCACGCCGGGCAGTCTGTCCTGGCCCGGCGCTGCCGCACCGAGTTCGGCGGCCAGTTGCGGGTGGTGCTCGGCCACCAGCAAGCGCAGCGATGCGAAACGCCGCTGCAGTGCCAGGCCGCTCACACCCAGGCCGATCAGTGCGACCACCCAGAGATGGCTGATCAGCGACTGCATGTGTCGCTCTCGTAGAGGCCTTCGGGGTCGCCGTCGGCCGCCTGGAAGGCCACGACGAGCGTGCCGGGACCGCCGTGGACGCCGAACGCCGAACCCAGTTCGCTGCGGTACATGCGCGTCATGTTTGGCAATCGTGCGGTCAATTCCGCGGCCAGGTAATCGGCCCCCTGCGGGTCCAGTGCATCGCCCACCGACACCCGCCACGCACGCGTGGGATCGATGCGCTTGAGCACATGGCGCACGAACTTCGGCAGTGCCCGACGCCGCCCGAAGATGGCACCGCCGGCGGCGACGAGACCCTCCGGCGTGGTCCACAGCACCGGCGCCAGGCCCAGCAGGTCGGCGACTACTTTCTTGGACTTTGGCACGCGTCCGCCACGTACGGCGTAGCTGAGATCGCGCAGCAGCCCGAAGGAGTGGGTCTGCGCGGCCACGCGCTCGGTCTCTGCCACGACGGCGTCGACATCCATGCCTGCCTGCGCACAGCGCGCCGCATGCATCACGATCAGCCCCTGGCCGAGCGAGACATTGCGACTGTCAACGATGTGCACCTTGCCGGCAGGCTTGACACGACTGGCAGCGGACTTCGCCGCCTGCAGGGTGCCGCTGACCCGTGTGCTCAGGTTCACCGAGACCACATGCTCGTAGTGTGAAGCCAGAAACTCGTAGAGCCGGCGGAAGTCGCCCGGCGCAGGCTGTGAGGTCGTCGGGTGAGCCGGATTCTGCGTCAGTTCGCGGAAGAACTCGGCGTTGGACAGGCTCACCTTGTCCAGGTAGCTGCGTTCACCGAACATCACGCGCACCGGTACCATCTGCAGGTTCAGGCGCTCGAACTCCTCATCAGGGATGTCGGCCGCCGAGTCGGTGATCACCGCTACGCGCTGGGCACCGGTGTGATGCGCCGTTGCCTGCTGGCGGAACATGTCGTCGGCCTTCTCGCCGGATACGCGGCCGTATTCGGCAGCCAGGCGAAATACCTGCTGCGGCGCATCCACGTGGATGTGGATCTTGCATTTCGAGTGCGTGCCTGCGAGCACCAGGCTGCTGCCCAGCGCCGAGAGTTCCTCGCGCAGCCGTCGCCGGTCGATGTCATCGCCGGTGACCATGCACTCCGTGCAGTAGCGGTGGGTCTCCTCGCCATGATCGTGGGCCAGCGATTCTTCCGAAGCCAGCAGCTCGACATCAGGCAGTGCCGGCGGCGGTTCGCGCAGCGAGCCTGCGGTCAGAAAGCGGTGCATGCCCGCCAGCAGCAGCACGAAACCCTCGGCGCCGGCATCGACGACGCCGGCGCGCCGCAACGCCTCGAGTTTCTCCGGCGTGCGTGCCAGCGACGCCCGGGCGCAGACCAGTCCTTCGCCGAGCAGTTCGGCGAAGTCGTGCGCACCTTCGCCGACGCGTCGCTGGATCTCGTGGGCAAAATCAGCGAGTACGGACAGCACCGTGCCTTCACGTGGATCGCTCAGGGCCTCACGGGCGTACTGTGCGCCGTTGCTGACCGCATGGGCGAAGTCGGCGGGTGCCAGACGCGACAGGTCGATCGTGGCATCCGAGAGGCCCTGGAAGAACTGGGCAAGAATGGCCCCGGAATTGCCGCGTGCGCCGTCGAGCGCGGCATCGGCCACGCTGCTGAGGGTGCGGCCGGCATGGCGCTCACGGGTATGCTGCAGGGCCTGGAGTACCGAGTGCATGGTCAACGCCATGTTCGTGCCGGTGTCGCCATCGGGAATCGGGAACACGTTGATCTTGTTGAGGTGATCCTGCCCGGCCAGCAGACGTGCAATACCCGCGCGCAGGCTGCGCCTGAGGCGGGCGCCATCGAGGTAGGCAATGCTGTGCGCGGTCACGGGCGCGGCGTCTTCCATGTCAGGCCCAGGGGCGCTTTCAGTCGCGCGGCAGTATGAAACGGGTGCTGCCCTGCTGCAGCACGATGCCGTCGGCGAGGATCTCGTGGACCCGCAGGTCAGGGCTTATCTCGTCGCCCTGTCGCAGCCGCCGTCCGTTGATGAATACGAACCGCTGTGCCGGATCCGTGGCATAGACATGCAGATCCATGTGCAGGTCCGGAATGGTCAGCTCACCGCTTGCAGTCAGTTCGTCTGCAGAGGGCAGGTCGGATGCGGGGCTGGCCGTGTCAGCGGTGCTGCGCGGCGCTGTCGACGGAGCGCTCGCGGGCGGCGCGGCGACGTCGCCGGCAGGGGGCGCGCTGCTGCTGCGGGCCGGCGGACTGGTCGCGGGCACTTCGCGGGCCAGCGATCGCACACTGCGGTCCGGCCCCGCAAGTGCGTAGTCGCGCACGGGTTCATCATCCCACGGGTCGGCGTCCACGGGCGCCGCGATCCGGGCGCCATCGTCGCGTTGCGCCGTGGCGCTGGCCGTGTCTGACGGTGATGGCACGTCGCGTCCCTGCAGGAAGAAGAATGCAACGCCCAGTGTCACCAGCAGCGCGCTCAGCGCACCCACCCCCAGCAGCACCCAGGGCGGTATCGGCGCACGAGGCGTGGCCGTCGGCAGATCGGCGAAGCCCGGGCGCTCCTGGCGCCGGCGCTCGTTTTCGGACTTCTTCAGGGCATCCAGAATGATCGACATGTCAGCGGCGCTCGCCGAGCATCGGCACGCCCGGCTCTGCGAGTTCACCCTGCATGATGATCATCGTGCGTGGCCCGACCAGCCCATCGACGCTGAGTCGGCGGGCCCGCTGGTACTCGCGCACGCGCTCATCGACCGTGTTGTCGAAGACGTCGGAATCCTCCGGCGGCAGCGGTGCGCCGGTCAGCGTCGCCAGTGTACGACGCAGCCACAGGACACCCTCATCGCGCATGCCGGCACTGAGCACGCGCCCGCCGGCGGTGACGGGCTGCCACAGCAGCAGGTAGTCGCCAAACCAGTACTCCGAGAGTTCCGGGACGCTGACCCAGAAGTGTTCGTCACCGATGATGAGCTGCGCGGCATCGTCCTCGACGGCGCCAATCACCAGCTGGTGCTGGCTGCCCTCGCTGTCGGTCAGGTTCAGAATCGAGGGACTGTTGAGCTTGAGCAGGTGGCTGAGCGAACCACGCTGGAACAGGCAGGCCAGGCCCTGTCTGTCGGCCTGCTGGCAGGCCAGCCCATCGCCGCGGCGGTAGGGGATCTGCCAGAGGTTGAACAGGGTGGCGAAAGCCCCGTCGGTGCTGGTATCCAGCCCCAGGCCCAGCAGCTGTTCCAGCGGCACGATGTCGACGCCCGGGGGCGGTACAGGTGCAGAGGACACGCCGGCCAGGCGGATCGGCGGTGTCGAGGCCTCGGCCATCGGGGCGGTTGTCGGCGCTACGGCTTCGCCGACGCCCAGTCGCCACAGTCCGACCGCCAGCAGTGCCATGCCCGCCGTGGCCAGCGTGGCGATGATCCAGGGTTTGCCCCAGGGCGTGAGTCGCGAGCCGAACACCTCGCCGGCCGCCAGGCGCACCAGCCGGCGGTCGATCTGCGGCTGCTCGCGGCTGTAGGCACCCAGCAGCGCCCGATCGGCGATGATGTTGATGAGTCGCGGCACACCACCGGCCTGGGCGTAGAGCTCGCGCAGCGCGCCGGCGGTGAACAGCGTGCCCATGCCGCCGGCGACACGCAGCCGGTGGCCGACATACTGCTCGGTATCGCTGCGATCCAGCGGTTCGAGGTGGTAGCGTCCGGTGATGCGCTGAGCAAGCTGGCGCAGGTCATGGCGGTCGAGCAGCTCGCGCAGCTCCGGCTGGCCGATCAGGATGATCTGCAGCAGCTTCTGCCGGGCGGTCTCGAGGTTGGTGAGCAGGCGGACCTGCTCGAGCACATCGGGCTTGAGATTCTGCGCCTCGTCCACGATCAGCACGGTTCGCCGTCCCCGCGCGTGGGCAGCCAGCAGGTGGGCGTTCAGCGTGTCGACCAGGGCCTTGGTGCTGTCACGCTGCTCCGGCAGCGCGATGCCCAGCTCGTCGCAGATGCCCTGCAGGAACTCCACAGCCGAGACCTGCGGGTTGAGAATCAGCGCGACATCAGCATGCTCCGGCGTCTGCTCGAGCATGCTGCGCACCAGCGTGGTCTTGCCGGTGCCGATTTCGCCGGTGAGCTGGATGAAGCCGCCGCTTTCCGAGATGCCGTAGAGCAGGTGGGCGAGCGCATCCGCATGCCGCGTACTCATGTAGAGATAGCGCGGGTCCGGAGTGATCGAGAACGGCTTCTCGTTAAGCCCGAAGAACTGTAAGTACATGATGGGCGTTACATTACCACGCGCAGGGGCTTATCGCAGCGAACGTGCACGGCTCAGCGCCGTGCTGCCGAAGCGCGCCCGGATGCGATCGGCCGCAGCGTCGAGTCGCTCGCCCTGGCTGTCTCCGGGTACATCGAACAGCCCGGGCTGGCGGCTGTGCGACAGGGCCGAGACCCCGACACCAAGCAGGCGCACGCGCGCGCCGGGACGCGTCTTGTGCCAGGTGACCAGCAGCCGGCGGGCCGTGTCCATGATGGTCCGCGTCTGGCAGGTCTGCTCTGCCAGGCCCTGCTGGCGTGTCACGGTGGTGAAGTCATGCTCGCGGATCTTGACGGTGACCGTGCCGGCGAGCAGGCCCTTTGCGCGCAACCGTGCCGCCGTGCGTTCGCTCAACTGCGACAGTGCCCGCTGCAGGTCCGCCGGCGCCACCAGGTCGATGTCGAAGGTTTCTTCGGCGCTGATCGATTTCTCGGCGCGCTCCGGCGTCACCGGGCGGTCATCCTGGCCGGCCGCGCGGCGCTGCATGTGCTCGGTGTCGCGGCCCAGCGCGGCGCGCAGTCGGGTCGCCGGCATGGTCCGCAGCTCGCCGAGCGTGCGCACGCCCAGGCGCGCCAGACCGGGCAGTGTCCGCGGGCCCAGGCCGGGCAGGACGCGCACCGGCAATGGATCGAGCACGCTGTGCAGCGACTCTGCCGTTACCTCGACCAGGCCATCGGGCTTGTCGAGATCCGAGGCGATTTTCGCCACCAGCTTGTTCGGTGCGATGCCCACGGAGGCGGTCAGGCCCAGCTCGTCGTGGATCTGGCGCTTGATGGACACAGCGACCGCGTGCGCGCTGCCAAAAATAGACAGGCTGGCGGTGACGTCCAGGAAGGCCTCGTCCAGGGACAGGCCTTCGACCTGCGGGGTGTAACGCTGGAAGATCTCGAAGATACGCCCCGACTCGCGGCGATAGACCTCCATTCGTGGCTTCACGCGCAGCAGCTGCGGACAGCGCCGCAGCGCCTCACGCAGTGGCATCGCCGAGCGTACGCCGAAACGACGGGCCTCGTAACTTGCCGCAGCCACGACACCGCGTGTGCCCGTGCCGCCCACCGCCAATGGCTGACCACGCAATGCCGGATCATCGCGCTGTTCGACTGCGGCGTAGAAGGCATCCATGTCGACGTGCAGGATGCTGCGGCGTACAGGCTGGTTCATTGCGCTACACCGTCATTGCCGTGAACAGCGCCGTGCCGAGCGTCACGACCAGCAGGCACAGCGTGTAGGCGAACAGCAGCAGTGCAAGCTTGATCAGCGTGAACACCCGGCCCTGCTGATAGACCCTTCGCATTGCGCGGTAGGGGTAGTAGAGCGTGTACAACCAGCCCGAGAACGCCAGCGCGCTGCCCATACCCGTCGGCAGCGCAGTCCATTCGATGAGCTTGAGTGCGCCCAGCAGCAGGATCACGAAGCCGAACAGAAAGGCATGGTAGTGGACGAAAAACAGCAGGTGCTCGGCGTAGTAGCGACCGGTGAACAGGTAAAGAAGCTTCATGACCAGCGCCAGCAGCGGCAGCGTCAGCAGCAGGGAAAACGGCAATGCATCGATCAGGCCGCGCACGAAGCCCTCGGGATTGCTGACGATGCGCAGACAGCGTCGCTCCAGCAGTTCCATGCTCAACCGATCGGCAAGCCACTGTGGCTCAATCCGGAAGTCCGCGTCTATGCGACACATATCCTGGGCACGCTCACTGGGCGTGGTCTGCGAATCCGCCTGCCCGATATTGAACGCGACGATATCCTGCCCCCGGGTGCCCAGCGTCACCAGCAGGAAGAAGATCAGCGAGAACACCAGGTACATGCGAAACGGTGGCATATAGCGCACGCGTCTGCCGGCCAGGTAGTCGGCGGTCAGCTGACCCGGGCGCGTGATCAGCGGAATCAGGCTGCGCCAAAGCCTGGACTCCAGTTGCACCAGATCCGTTGTCAGGTTGCTGAGCAGTTCCCCGACGGTGATCATGCGCGCCTTTGCGCGTTGACCGCAGCGCCAACAGTACTGGCCGGTGAGCACCGCCTCGCAGTTCAGGCAGCGCGGCGCGTGTGCCGAGTACTGATCGTTGCCCCCGCTGAGCAGGCGAGCGCTCAGCTGCAGCTCGTCACCCCAGCGGTTGCGCAGCGCCGTATGCAGGCGGTCGATGTCCTCGGCGAGTGCGCGGTCGAAGGCCTGCCGGTCGGCGACAGTAAACTGCGCGACGCGTTGCAGCGGCGCGCGGCGCAGCGCCACGGTATCGCCGGGTTCGCGCTGTGCATCGGCCGCAGGCGCATCGGGTATGTACACGCGCCCGGCTGCGAAGGCCGGCAGCTGCAGCATCTCCTGCAGGTAGTCACCCAGCCAGCTCTCCGCAGCCAGTGCCTCGGCTGCGGGGAGCATGAGCTCCACTTCGAAGACCAGGCCCGGCGGGCTGCAGGGTTCGGGTAACACGCGCTCGTGCTCGCCCCTGCTCATGACCGCCGCGATGCCGTCAGCCGCGCGGCGCTTCGCTGTCGCCGTCGATGCGTTCCGGGTCCTGGCCGGCATTGTCACGCCGCCCCGAGGCCTCGACCGTGGATTTCTTCCTGGCCCTCACTTTGCCGGCGGGTTTTTTGGCCGGGCGCGGGGCTTCCTGCGCGGCCGCCGCCTGCCCCGAGTCAGCTTTCCCCCGCGCCTTCTTGCCGGCGCCGGCGCGCGTGCCAAGCTCCTCGGGCGCGAAGTCATCCACGCAGATCAGTTCGAGTACCTTGCTGTCGAAGTCACGCACCTTCGCGGCTTCTTCGGCGGTCAGGACGCCCAGGCTTTCAGCCTGGTTGATCTGCGAAGGCACTTCCTCGGCGGTAATTCGGCCGTCGCGAATGGCGTCGAAGACCTTGCGCTCGAGGTCGCGCACGCTGATGGCCGCCTCCAGCGCTTCCTGCAGCAGGCCCAGTGGATTGCCCGGCTCCACCGTGTTGTAGATGCCGGCACATAGACGATCACGCGTTGCCGTGGGTGCCATGATCAGCTCGACGATGTCCTGGCCGAGTTCATCGGACGGGGATGAGTAGGTGCGTCCGCGCGGAAATACGAACATGCGCAGCAGCACGGCGACCCAGCGCACCGGGAAGTTGCGCAGGAAGCCGTGCAGCTGCTCCTGCGCGTGATACAGCAGATGGCGGCAGGCCCACTCGACCAGCGGCAGGTCCTCGCGCTGGCGACCCTGGTTGTCATAGTGCTTGAGCACCATCGAGGCCATGTAGATGCTCGCCAGTACATCGCCCAGGCGCGCCGACATCAATTCCTTGCGCTTGAGGGCACCGCCCAGCGTGAGCATGGCGACATCCGCGGTCAGCGCAAATGACGCGCTGTAACGGTTGATGTGCTGATAGTAACGACGCACCGGTCCTTTCTCGGGCACCCGGGTGAAGCGCGCCTGGGTAAGCGCCATGACCAGCGAGCGGGCGGCGTTGCTGATCGCATAGCCGACGTGGCCGAACAGCGAGCGGTCGAAGTCGATCAGCCCCTGCTCGAGATCCGGATCGCCCGCCGCCTGCATTTCGTCAAGCACAAAGGGATGACAGCGGATCGCCCCCTGGCCGAAGATGATCAGGCAGCGCGTGAGGATGTTCGCACCCTCTACCGTGATGCCCACGGGCACCCCCTGGTAGCCGCGACCAAGATAGTTCCTCGGCCCCATCATGATGCCCTTGCCGCCGTGCACATCCATCGCGTCATTGGCGATCATGCGGGCCATCTCGGTGTTGTGGTACTTGAGGATGGCGCCGGGTACGGACGGCTTCTCGCCACGATCGATCGCGCCCGAAGTGACTTCGGAATTCGCGTTCATGATGTAGGTGTAGCCGGCCATGCGCGCCAGCGCCTCGCCCACGCCATGGAACTTGCCCACCGGCAGGCCGAACTGACGGCGGATGCGTGAATAGGCACCCGAGGCGTAGACGGCTGCGCGCGCCCCACCCATTGCCGAGGCTGGCAGCGTGATGGCGCGGCCCACAGACAGCTGCTCGACCAGCATCTTCCAGCCCTGGCCGGCCATCTTCGGACCGCCGATGATCGCATCGAGCGGCACGAAGACATCCTTGCCCTGGGTCGGACCATTCTGGAAGGGCACGTTGAGCGGGAAATGCCGGCGGCCGATGGTGATGCCGTCGATGTCGGCTGGGACGAGTGCTGCGGTGATCCCGTAGTCATCCTGGTCGCCGATGAGGTGGTCCGGGTCGTAGAGCTTGAAGGCAAGTCCTATCACCGTCGCCACCGGGGCCAGCGTGATGTAGCGCTTGTCCCAGTTCAGGCGGATGCCGATGACCTCCTCGCCCTGCCACTGACCGCGGCAGACCACGCCGGTATCGGTGATCGCCGTGGCATCGGAACCCACGCGCACGGAGGTGAGTGCGAAGCAGGGAATCTCCTGGCCGGAGGCCAGGCGCGGCAGCCAGTAGGTTTTCTGTTCCTCGGTACCGTAATGCAGCAGCAGTTCGGCCGGGCCGAGCGAGTTGGGCACGCCGACGGTGGAGCCCAGCACCATGCCGCGGCTGGAGAGCTTGGCCAGCACCATCGAGTTGGCCAGCGCCGAGAATTCCAGTCCGCCGTACTTCTTCGGGATGATCATGCCGAAGAACCTGTTTTCGATGATGTAGTTCCAGACGGGCTTCGGCAGGTCGGCCAGCTCGTGGGTGATCTCCCAGTCGTTGGCCATGCGGCAGAGGGTGTCGACGGGTCCGTCGATGAAGGCCTGCTCCTCCTCACTGAGCCGCGGTGGCGGCATGTCCATGAGTTTTTCCCAGCGCGGACTGCCGGAGAACAGTTCGCCCTCCCACCACACGGTGCCCGATTCCAGCGCCTCGCGTTCGGTGCGCGACATCTGCGGCAGCATGGTGCGATAAATGGCCAGCAGCCGGCGCGTGATGTGCTCGCGGCGCTGATCCTCGATGTTCAGGAAAACCATGCCGGCGAACAGCACCCACAGCAGCAACAGCCACAGGATCCAGCCGCTGCCGAAGATGGTGTAGGCCAGCAGCGTGATACCGATGACGATGGTGGAGGACTGCAGGTCCACCCGGCGGTAGGCCAGGGTCGTGGCAACGACAATGAACAGCAGCAGCCAGAGCAGGCTGGACAACATGACTTTCCCCGCGGGTTTCCGGATGTCCTGTGAGTGTACGGCGCGGGCTGGGCACTGTACACGCCGGGCGGCCTGCAGGACGGGGCGGGGCACCCGTCCTGCAGGTGGTCAGGACCTGGAAGCCAATGGCACTTGCTCAATCCCCGGTTGGCGACGCCTGCGGGAGCTCCCTGGCGGAATGGCTCCCTTCGGTCCGCTTTATTTCCGCCAGGGAGCTCCCGCAGGCGTCGCCGGATTCGCCGCCGGGTCAACTAAGCGCTAGTGGGCCTAGAGCAGGTCGGCAACGCCGTCGCGCTCTTCACGCAGTTCGGCGTGGGTGGCGTCCATGCGTTCGCGGCTGAACGCGTCGATCTCCAGGCCCTGGACGATTTCGTAGCGTCCCTGGCCGCAGCGCACGGGATAGGAGTACACGACACCCTCGGGAATGCCGTAGCTGCCGTCGGAGGCCACGGCCATGCTCACCCAGTCGCCCTCGCGGCTGCCGAGCATCCAGTCATGGATGTGGTCGATGGCCGCCGAAGCTGCCGAGGCGGCCGACGACAGGCCGCGGGCCTTGATGATGGCCGCGCCGCGCTGCTGCACCGTGGGAATGAACTCGTCGCGGTACCAGGTCTGTTCGACCAGGTCGCGCGCCGGCTTGCCATTGACGCTGGCCTGCGCGATGTCGGGGTACTGCGTGGCCGAGTGATTGCCCCAGATGGTCATCTGGCGGATGTCGCGCGGGTGTGTGCCGGTTTTCGCGGCCAGCTGCGCCAGTGCACGGTTGTGATCCAGGCGCGTCATGGCCGTGAAATTGCGCGGATCGATGTCCGGGGCGTTTTCGCGGGCGATCAGTGCATTGGTGTTGGCGGGGTTGCCGACCACCAGCACCTTGACGTCGCGGCTGGCCCGTTCATTGAGGGCTTTGCCCTGCACCGAGAAGATCTGCGCGTTGGCCACCAGCAGGTCCTTGCGCTCCATGCCCGGTCCGCGCGGGCGCGCGCCCACGAGCAGGGCCGCATCGGCGTCGGCGAAGGCCACGGTGGGGTCGTCTGACAGCACGAGGCCTTCGAGCGTGGGGAAGGCACAGTCGTCAAGTTCCATGGCCACGCCGGACAGTGCGCCCATGGCGGGCGGAATTTCCAGCAGCTGCAGGATCACGGGCTGGTCTGGGCCCAGCATCTGGCCGGAGGCGATGCGGAAGGCCAGCTGATAGCCGATCTGGCCGGCAGCACCGGTGATCGCGACTCGGACGGGTGTCTTCATTTCTTTGGGTTCCTCGGCAGGCAGTGCGTGTATCTCCGGTCCGCGCTGAGCCTCGCAGGGGGCGGCCGGGACGTCAGGTGGACTGTGCCCGCGGCGCGAGCGCTGCGCGGCGGCGGCGCGGATTGTAGCACTTGCGAAAAATATTCCGGCCGGGGGCTTGCCTTTTCGGAGATCAGTGTTATAGTTGACTACAACACCAAGCCACACAGTGTTCCACGAACGCTAAAGCAAGGGGACTGACATGAACACCAAGACGATGAACACGGGGATTTCGGGCGGACGCGCAAGGCTGGCCCTGGGTCTTGCACTCGCGCTGGGCGCGCTGGGTCTGACCACGGCTTCCTGGGCGGATACCCGGGTCGCGCTGGTCGATGCATCCTCGGCGGCGACGTTGGCCGAGCTGCGGCGCGATACCCTCGCGGCCCTGCGTGCCGAGGCGATGGATGCAGCGGCCGAGTCGCTGGATGTTCCGGTGATCGACTGTGCGACCATCGAGGTGGATCTCGCCGGGCTGACCCCGGCGCTGCCTGCCCGCAACCGCAAACTGGCCGAGATTGAGTTACGCTTGCCGGCGACCCGCGGGGACCGCCTGGCGGCACACCCGGCCATGGAGAGCCCGGACTCGGCGTCCTGAACGCCGGTCCGGTCTGCTGCGGCATGTGACCGCAAGGTGACGGATGGATCCGAACTGGAATGACCAACAGCCCATCTACCGGCAGCTTCGCGACCGCGTCGTCGCGATGCTGCTGGAAGGCGTGCTTAGCGATGGCGACTCATTGCCTTCCGTGCGCAATGTTGCCGCGGAGTACCGCGTCAATCCGCTCACGGTGCTCAAGGGCTACCAGGAGCTGGTCGACGAGGGCCTGGTCGAGAAACGTCGGGGTCTGGGCATGTTCGTCATCGAGGGTGCGCGCAAGCGCCTGCTGAAGGCCGAGCGCGATCGCTTCCTCGCCGAAGAGTGGCCGCAGGTCATGGCCACGATCGAGCGCCTGGGGCTGGATCCGCAGACGCTGCTCAGCGAGGGCGCACCAGGCCACGATGGCGCCGGCGATGGCGCCAAGGAGAACAAAAAGTGAGCGAGCTTGTGCACGCGCGGAACCTCATCAAGGTCTATGGTCGCACCCGCGCACTCGATGGTTTCGATCTGTCCATTGCGCAAGGTCGTATCGTCGGCCTGATCGGCCCCAACGGGGCCGGCAAGACCACCGCGCTGAAGGCCTTGCTGGGGTTGACCTCGTTCCAGGGCGATCTCAAGGTGCTGGGCCTGGATCCGTTCCGCCATCGCAAGCAGCTGATGCGTGACGTGTGCTTCATCGCCGATGTCGCCGTGCTGCCGCGCTGGCTGCGTGTCGACCAGGCGCTGGCCTTTGTCGAGTCCATGCATCCGCGTTTCCGGCGCGAACGCGCGCAGGAATTCCTGGCGCGCACGGATATTCCACGTCGGGCACGGGTGAAGACGCTGTCGAAAGGCATGATCACGCAGCTGCACCTGGCGCTGATAATGGCCATCGATGCCAAGCTGCTGGTGCTCGATGAGCCCACGCTCGGCCTGGACATCCTGTTCCGCAAGGCCTTCTACACGACGCTGCTGAACGACTATTTTGATGACAGCCGCACCATCATCGTGACCACCCACCAGGTCGAGGAGATCGAGCACATCCTCACCGACGTGGTGTTCATCAATCACGGCAGGAACGTGCTCAACGAATCCATGGATACGCTCGGCGACCACTACAGCCAGCTGGTGGTCCGGCAGGAGCACGTCGAGGCGGCACGCGCGCTGGGGCCGCTGTCCGAGGAGCAGAGCTTCGGCCGTCACGTATTCGTCTTCGAGCATGTCCCGCGCGACCAGCTGGCCGCCCTGGGTGAGCTGCGTACGCCGCCAATCAGCGATCTGTTCGTCGCCAAGGTCGGAGGAGCCCGTTCATGAACGCCGCCACAAGCCTCCTGATGCTGCTTCGCCGCGAACTCTGGGAGCATCGGGGTGTAGTCATCGCACCCGCGGTGATCGCAATCCTGACCACGCTGCTGATGCTGACCGGTCTGTTTCGCGGGCTCAGCGGCAATGTCTCGCAGATTCAGATCGTGCAGGGCCTGTCGATGATGCCGCCGGCCCAGCGCGAGGGCGCACTTGCCGCATTGCTGGCCAGCGTTACCCCGCTGTTTCTGGTGGCCATGCTGGTGCTGATCGTGTTCTATGCTGCCGACGCCCTGTATGCCGAGCGGCGGGATCGCAGCATCCTGTTCTGGAAGTCGCTGCCGGTCACCGATCTTGCGACGGTGATGTCAAAGCTGCTTACCGCTGCAGTGGTTATTCCGCTGGTCACTGCCATATTGATCATCCTCACCCATCTGGTCACGCTGCTGCTGGCCACGATCATGGTCTGGGGTGCCAACGGGGATGCCTGGGCGCTGGTCTGGCAGCCGGCACCGCTGCTCAGGCTGTGGGTGCTGATGATCTACGCGCTGCTGGCGGTGATGCTGTGGTACCTGCCCTTCCTCGGCTGGTTGCTGCTGGCAAGCGCCTGGGCGCGCAAGGCCCCATTGCTGTGGGCCGTGTTGCCTGTCGTGGTGGTCGGCCAGTTGGAAATCCTCGCCCTGGGCACCTCGCGCGTCTACCGGCTCATCGGCGATCGGGTGATCGGCGTGTTTGGCGCGGGCTTTCGGCGCGATCTCGGTCAGCTGGTCCAGTTCGACGGGGATTCGGGCAGCGTGCGCGCGCAGACTGATCTGGCTGGCGAACGCCTGTTGAGCTACATTGACCTTCCGGGGCTGCTGACGGCGCCGGGGTTCTGGGGCGGAATTGTGGTGGCCGCCGTATTCGTGACGCTGGCGGTTGTGCTGCGTCGCTTCCGGGACGAGGCCTGAGCCACCGGTTTTCA
>JAFIFN010000156.1 GCA_020832005.1 Gammaproteobacteria bacterium
CCGATCCTCAACGCCGAGGCCATCATTGCCGGCGAGCAGCCGCCCGAGACCCTGGGCGTGCGCGCCATCGATGAGCGCACGCTTGAGATTACCCTGGGCAACCCGGCACCGTATTTCCTCGGCGTGCTCAACCATTCGGCGGCCTATCCCGTGCACCGCGCCAGCATCGAACGACACGGCGATCGCTGGGCGCGGCCCGGCACGCTGGTCTCCAACGGGGCCTTCAAGCTCGAGGAGTGGGTGGTTCAGTCGCACATCAAGCTTGCGCGCAACCCCCACTACTGGGATGCCGACAACGTGCGCCTGGAGGAGGTCTGGTACTACCCGATCGAGAACCAGTCGACCGAGCTGCAGCGTTACCGCGCCAACGAACTGGAGATGACCTACGACCTGCCGTTCCGGCAGCTGGGATGGGTGCGCAACAACATCCCTGACGAACTGGTCATCGCCGAGTACCTCGGCACCTATTACTACGGACTCAATGTCACGCGGCCACCGTTTGAGAACAATCGCGCACTGCGCCAGGCGCTGAATCTTGCGATCAACCGCGAGCGTCTGACCGGTCAGGTGACCGCCGCCGGCGAGGTGCCGGCCTATGGCTGGGTGCCCTCGGTGGCCAATTACACGCAGGTCGTACCCGAGTGGGCCAACTGGACGCAGGCCGAGCGTGAGGCCGAGGCCCGTCGACTCTTTGCCGAGGCCGGCTACGGCCCCGACCGGCCGCTGCGCCTGCAGATCCTCTACAACACGCATGAGAATCACCGCACGATTGCCGTGGCGATCTCCTCGATGTGGAACGAGGTGCTGGGCATCCAGACGGAGCTTATGAACCAGGAGTGGAAGGTCTACCTGGAGACGCGGCGCAGCAAGGCGACCACGGAAGTCTTCCGTGCCGGCTGGATCGGTGACTACAACGATGCGTTCTCGTTTGCCGAGCTGATGCATTCGGACAGCGGCATGAACGATTCGGGCTGGAACAACCCGCGCTACGACGAGCTGCTGGCCCAGGCCTCCATGGAAGCCGACCTCGAGCGCCGCGCCGAGATACTCCAGGCCGCCGAACGCATACTGCTCGAGGATGTCCCGCTGATCCCGGTGTATTTCTATGTCACCAAGCGCGTGGTCAAGCCCTGGGTGGGTGGCTATGAGTCCAACATCATGGACCATATCTACTCAAAGAACCTCTACATCCTGAAGCACTGAGGCCACGCTGGTGCTGCGTTATTCGTTCTCGCGCCTGATGGGCGCCATCCCGACGCTGTTCATCCTGATCGCGCTGGCGTTTTTCATGATCCGCGTCGCACCCGGCGGACCGTTCGATTCCGAACGCTCGCTGCCCGCCGAAATCGAGGCCAATCTTCGCGCCGCCTATAACCTGGATCTGCCGCTCTACGAGCAGTTCTTCCGCTACATCGGCGGGCTGATGCGGGGTGATTTCGGACCGTCCTTCCAGTACAAGGACTACACCGTCACCGAGCTGATCGGCACCGGCTTTCCGGTATCCCTTCGACTGGGCGGCAGCGCCATGCTGCTGGCACTGCTGATCGGCATCAGCGCCGGCACCCTGGCGGCCCTGCGGCAAAACTCGCGGACCGATTATTCGGTCATGGCCGTGTCGATGACGGGTATCTCGATCCCGAATTTCGTCATGGCTCCACTGATGATCCTGTTGTTTGCCGTCTACCTGGGCTGGTTGCCCGCCGGGGGTTGGGGCGGGGGTGCCTGGAATCACATGATTCTGCCGGTCATCGCCCTTGCCCTGCCGCAGATCGCCTACATCTCGCGGCTCACGCGCGGCTCGATGATCGAGGTGCTGCGCAGCAATTTCGTGCGCACCGCACGCGCCCAGGGTCTGCCCGAGCGCACGGTGATCCTGCGCTATGCCCTGAAGCCCGCGCTGCTGCCGGTGGTGTCCTACCTCGGGCCTGCGACCGCCGCGGTCATCACAGGCTCTGTGGTCATCGAGCAGATCTTCGGCGTGCCTGGCCTGGGCCGCTACTTCGTCCAGGGTGCGCTGAACCGTGACTACACATTGGTGATGGGCGTGGTGGTGTTCTACGGCGTGCTGATCATCGTCTTCAACTTCCTGGTCGACATTCTCTATGCCTGGCTCGACCCGAAGGTGAAGTACTGATGGCGCGCGAGATGCCAGGCCACGCGGTGCCGTCCGTCGAACCGGGTGCCACGCCCGTCAAGGGTCGCAGCCTGTGGGTCGATGCCTGGAACGTGCTGCGCAGAAACCGCGCAGCCATGGCCTCGGTGTGCATCATCCTGACCATGTCGGTGCTGGTCATCGTCGGCCCCTGGCTGTCGCCCTATGACTACGCCCAGACCGACTGGGACAACATCTCGATCGCACCCGAGTGGGAGTCGCGCCACGTATTCGGCACCGACGCGCTGGGTCGCGACCTGTTCGTACGCACGCTGCACGGCGGGCGCATCTCGCTGATGATCGGCATCGTCGCGACGCTGGTCAGCCTGCTGATCGGCATCAGCTACGGCGCCACGGCAGGCTACCTGGGCGGGCGCATTGATCACCTGATGATGCGCATCGTCGATATCCTCTACGCGATGCCGTTCATGTTCTTCGTGATCCTGCTGATGGTGTTCTTCGGTCGCAATATCATCCTGATCTTCGTCGCCATCGGGGCGATCAACTGGCTGGACATGGCGCGTATCGTGCGTGGCCAGACGCTGTCGCTGAAGAGCAAGGAGTTCGTCGAGGCTGCCGAGGCCCAGGGCGTGTCCACCTTCAACATCATCCGCCGGCATATCGTGCCCAACCTGCTGGGCGTGGTGGTGGTCTACGTGACGCTGACCATTCCGCAGGTCATCCTGGTGGAGAGCTTTCTGAGCTTCCTCGGCCTGGGCGTGCAGGAGCCGATGACCTCCTGGGGTGCACTGGTCAACGAAGGTGCCCAGGAGATGGAAACCGCGCCATGGATGCTGGTGTTCCCCGCGGTGTTCCTGGCGATGACGCTGTTCTGTTTCAACTTTGTCGGCGACGGTCTGCGCGATGCGCTCGACCCCAAGGACCGCTGATGAGCCGTGATGAGACCAAGGCGCTGGCGCCCGGTGAAGCGTTGCTCAAGGTCACCGACCTGAACGTGCGCTTCAGAACGGCGGATGGAGAAGTCCACGCGGTTCGCGATCTGTCGCTGCAGCTGGCGGCCGGCGAAACACTGGGCATCGTCGGCGAGTCGGGCTCGGGCAAGAGCCAGTCAATGATGAGCATGATCGGCCTGCTGGCGGACAACGGCGCCGCCTCGGGATCGGCGAGCTACCGCGGCGAGGAACTGCTCGGCATGCCCGCAGGCAAGCTGCGCCGAATTCGCGGTCGGCGCATCGGCATGATCTTCCAGGACCCGATGACCTCGCTGAACCCGTACATGACGGTGTTCGACCAGATGTCCCAGGTGCTCATCCACCATGAGAAGCTCGGCCGCCGTGAGGCGCGCACCCGCTGCGTCGAGATGCTCGAGGCCGTGCGTATCCCCGAGCCGAAGCGGCGCATCGACATGTACCCGCATGAGTTCTCCGGCGGCATGCGCCAGCGCGTGATGATCGCCTCGGCGCTGCTGTGCCGGCCCGATCTGCTGATTGCCGATGAGCCCACCACGGCGCTCGATGTCACGGTGCAGGCGCAGATCCTGGAACTGATGAAAGACATCCGCCGCGAATTCGGCACCGCCATTATCCTGATCACGCATGATCTCGGCGTGGTCGCAGGGTTGTGTGAACGGGTGCTGGTCATGAACGGCGGCCGCGAGATGGAATCCGGCCCTGTCGACGATATTTTCTACCGCCCGCAGAACGCCTATACGCGGGCGCTGCTGGCCGCCGTGCCGCGTCTCGACGAAGCAGAGATCCGGCGGCTGGCCTCCGTTGCCGCCGACGATGCGGCTGAAAAGGCCTCGGCCGAGGCGGCCGGCGAGGTGATCACGCGCCACGAACCAAAGCTCGACGCCGCCCCCCTGCTTGAGGTCGATGATCTGCGCGTGCACTTTCGTATTGCGCCGGCCACGGTATTCGGGCGCTCGCAGCTGCTCAAGGCCGTGGATGGCGTGCAGCTGTCACTGCATCCGGGCGAGACGCTCGGCGTGGTCGGCGAGTCAGGCTGTGGCAAGTCCACGCTGGCCCGCGCCGTGCTGCGGCTGGTGCCGGCGACCACCGGCCGCATCAGTCTGCTCGGCGACGACATCACCGCCAAGGACAAGAAGGCCATGCGCGCGCACCGCCGCGACATGCAGGTGATCTTCCAGGATCCGCTGGCCTCGCTGAATCCGCGCATGACTGTCGGGGACATCGTCGCAGAGCCCCTGTGGACGCACTCCCCGGGTATGCCGCGCGCCGAGGTGCGAAAGAAAGTCGCCGCCATGCTCGAACGCGTGGGGCTGGGGCCGCAGTTCATCAACCGCTATCCGCACGAGTTTTCCGGTGGCCAGTGCCAGCGCATCGGCATCGCGCGTGCGCTGGTGCTCGAGCCTGAGCTGATCATCTGCGATGAGCCGGTCAGCGCGCTGGATGTGTCCATCCAGGCGCAGATCGTCAATCTGCTGATGGACATCCAGGCCGAGATGAATCTCTCGCTGGTATTCATCGCCCACGACCTGGCGGTCGTGCGCCACATCAGCCATCGCATCCTTGTGATGTACCTCGGCCGGGTGGTCGAGATCTCGGATCGGGTGAATCTCTACGAACGCCCGATGCATCCCTATACCCAGGCGCTGATCCGCGCGGTGCCGATTCCCGATCCGCACAAGGAGCGCAACAAGCCGCATGCGCCGCTGCAGGGCGATCTGCCCTCGCCGGTGGATCCGCCGTCGGGCTGCACCTTCCGCACACGCTGTCCCCATGCGGTTGAACGCTGCGCCTCAGAGACCCCGGCCCTACGCATTCTCGGCGACAGCCTGGTCGCCTGCCACGAGGCCGAACGCGTGCGCGCCGCCATCGACCGCGGCGTAAGCCCCACGCGCACAGCCGGGGCCTGATCGGCTATAGTGCCGCCCTCGTGCACACTCGGGCGCAGGCCGGCATGGCTTGTGTCCGACCCCTATATCGAAGGAGCGAGCATCGTGGCGGGTCCCCTGCAAGGCGTGCGAATTCTTGAACTCACCAGCGTGGTGCTGGGCCCCTGGGCCTGCCAGATCCTCGCCGACATGGGTGCCGAGGTCATCAAGATCGAGCCGCCGCGCGGTGACAGCAACCGCGGTCTGGGTGCGGCGCGCAACCCGGGCATGGCCGCGCTCTACCTCTCCTGCAATCGCAACAAGCGCAGCCTCGTGCTGGATCTCAAGCAGCCGGCGGCGCGCGACGTGGTGCTGAAACTCGCCGAGACCTGCGATGTGGTCGTGCACAACAATCGGCCCCAGGTCATGACCAAGCTGGGCCTGGACTACGCGGCCATGCGGGCGGTCAACCCGAAGATCATCTTCTGCGGCAGTTATGGCTACGGCAAGAATGGCCCCTACGGTGCCAAGGGTGCCCTGGATGATTCCATCCAGGCGGTCAGCGGCATCGCCATGCTCAACGAGATGGTGCTGGGTGAGCCGCGTTACCTGCCCACCGTGGTGGCCGACAAGACCACGGCAATGGCGGTGGTCCAGGCCGTCACCGCGGCACTGTTCCATCGCGAGAGGACCGGCCAGGGCCAGGAGATCGAAGTGCCGATGTTCGAGACCATGGTCTATTTCGTCATGGCCGAGCACCTGTGGGGCAACACCTTCGAGCCGCCGATCGGCAAGGCCGGCTACACGCGGCTGATGAGCCATCACCGCAAGCCCTACAAGACCCTGGACGGCTATATCGCCATCCTGCCGTACCTGGACAGCCACTGGGAGACGTTCTGCAAGCTCACCGGACGCGAAGACCTGCTGGCCGATCCGCGTTTCAAGACACTCTCCGACCGCGTCGGCAATATCGATGCGACCTACGAGGAAACCGGCCGCATCATGGCCACGCGCACGACCGGCGAGTGGATCGAGCTGTTCGGCAATACCAGTGTGCCGACCATCGTCGTCAATACCCTCGACGGTCTGCTGACCGATCCGCATCTTCAGGCCGTGGATTTCTGGCAGGAGGCCGATCATCCCAGCGAGGGCCGGCTGCGCATGACGCGTTTTCCAACGACTTTTTCGGAAACGCCGGCCGATGTCCGGCGCCTGCCACCGCGGCTGGGCGAACACAGCGCCGAGATCCTGCGCGAGGCGGGTTTGAGCGCAGCCGAGATCGACGCACTGGTCGCCACCGGGGCGACGCTGACACCGGGTTGAGCGCCCGGCGCGCGGTCAGCCCGGCGGGCGTCAGGGACGCCGGCCGGGTCTGCGACGGTATAATGGGCGGATGGCGACCGCCGTGGCTATCATGGCGGCCGGGACAATAAATGGCGCTGGAGCGCCGCGACGGGCCGCCACACGGCCCTGCGACAAGGATGAAGGAATCACCCTCCTATGCCTGGATCTGACAAGCCGACGCTCGCGCAATGGCAACAGCTCGCCGAGCGGGAACTCAAGGGTAAGTCACCCGATACCCTGACCTGGCAGACGCCCGAGGGCATTGCGGTCAAGCCGCTGTACAGCGCCGAAGACCTCGCCGGGCTGGAACATCTCGACAGCCTGCCGGGGATCGCGCCGTTCGTGCGCGGCCCGCGCGCGACGATGTATGCCGGCCGGCCCTGGACGGTGCGCCAGTACGCAGGCTTCTCCACCGCCGAGGAATCCAACCGCTTCTACCGGCGCAATCTCGCCGCCGGCCAGACCGGCCTGTCGGTGGCCTTCGACCTGCCCACGCACCGGGGCTATGACTCCGATCACCCGCGCGTGGTTGGTGACGTTGGCAAGGCCGGCGTGGCCATCGACAGCGTTGAGGACATGAAGATCCTGTTCGACGACATCCCGCTGGATGTTATGTCCGTATCCATGACCATGAACGGCGCCGTGCTGCCGGTGATGGCGATGTACATCGTCGCCGCCGAAGAGCAGGGTGTGGCGCCCGAGAAGCTCAGCGGCACCTTGCAGAACGATATTCTCAAGGAGTTCATGGTCCGCAACACCTACATCTACCCGCCGGCACCGTCGATGCGCATTGTTGCCGACATCATCGGCTACACGGCCCGGCACATGCCGCGCTTCAATCCGATCTCGATCTCCGGCTATCACATGCAGGAGGCCGGGGCGACCTGTGTCCAGGAACTGGGCTTCACGCTGGCCGATGGCATCGAGTACGTGCGCGCCGCCCAGGACACGGGCCTGGCTGTCGATGAATTCGCGCCGCGTCTGTCGTTTTTCTTCGGCATCGGCATGAACTTCTTCATGGAGATCGCCAAGCTGCGCGCCGCGCGCCTGCTCTGGGCGCAGCTGATGCAGCGCCATTTCACACCGGAGAAACCTGGCTCGCTGATGCTGCGCACGCATTGCCAGACCTCGGGCGTCAGCCTCACCGGCCGGGATCCCTACAACAACGTCATCCGCACCACCATCGAGGCGCTGGCCGCGGTGCTCGGTGGCACGCAGTCGCTGCATACCAATTCCTTCGACGAAGCCCTGGCGCTGCCCACGCCGTTTTCGGCGCACATCGCGCGCAACACCCAGCTGGTGATCGCCGAGGAGACCGGCATCACCAAGGTGGTCGATCCGCTGGCCGGTTCGTATTACCTGGAGCACCTGACCGCCTCACTGGTGCACGAGGCAGGCCTGCTCATCGACGAGGTCGAGTCACTCGGCGGCATGACCAAGGCGGTGGCCACCGGCATGCCCAAGCTTCGCATCGAGCATGCCGCAGC
>JAFIFN010000157.1 GCA_020832005.1 Gammaproteobacteria bacterium
GCACGACCACAGCCAGCACGACCACAGCCAGCATCACCACGGCGGTGATTCGTGAAGGTCCTGGCGATCATGGCCTGTGCCCTGCTGCTGGGCGCCTGCGCGACTCTACCGGACGCAGAACTGCACGAGCAGCTGGCAGGGGAGGTGGCGGCACGTACGGGGCAGAGTCTCGTGCGCAGCGGGGATCCATCGGCCGAGGCGCTCATCGAGGAGCTGCTGTCGCAACCGCTGGGGCGTGACGAGGCATTGCGCGTGGCGCTGGCTGCAAACCGACAGTACCAGGCCGAATTTGCAGCACTGGGCATCGCCGCCGCGGATTTCCATGACGCGCTTGCGCTGCCAAACCCTGTGCTGGATATCGAGGCCATGTGGCCGCGCGATGGCGGCGGACCTGCCTGGGAGTTCGGCCTGACCCAGTCGGTCATGGCGTTGCTGACCCGTCCGGCGCGGCGGGCGATCGCCGAGTCGACGCTGCAGGCGAGCCAGCAGGCGGCGCTGGAGCGGGTGCTGGCCATGATGCGCGACACCGAGCAGGTATGGGCCCAGGCCGTGGCAGATGCCGAGACCGCAGCCCTGCTGGCTCAGGCGGCCGAGGTGACCGAGGCCGGGCAGGTCGCCGCCCGCGCGCTCTACGATGTGGGCAATATTCCCCGCATCGAGCTGGCGCGTGAGCGCAATCTGCATGAACAGACACGTCTGCGCGCCGCCCGGGCCGAGGCCCAGGCCGTGGCCAGTCGCGAGGCGCTGGTCCGGTCGCTGGGGCTGTGGGGCAGCCAGGCGCAGATCCTGCTGCCGGACACCCTGCCGATGCCGGAACCTGCGATACAGGCGCCGGATGAACTGGAATCCGAAGCCCTTGCCAGCAGCCTGAAACTCGCCCGGCTCGAAGCCAGTGTGCTGGCCGCTGCACGCGACGCGCGCGTGGTCGAAGGTACCTCACTGCTGCCGCACCTGGAGTTCGGCGTGAAGGCCGAGCGCGAGCGCTCCGGTGAATGGGAGCAGGGTGCATCGATCGAGTTCGAACTGCCGGTATTCGACCAGGGCCGTGGCCGGCGGGCGCGCTCGCAGGCGCTGCTCGAAACACTGCGTCACCAATGGTGGCAGAGCGCCATCGAGCTGCGCTCGCACAGTCGCAGTGCAGTCTTTCAGTATCAGGCGGCCTCCGAGCAGGCCGCACATGCGCGGCAGGTAATTCTGCCGCTGGCTGCCGAGCTGCTGGATCTGACCGTGCGCGAATGGAACGCCATGAACGTAGGGCCCTTCGAATTGCTGGATGCACGGCGCAGCCAGCTTGATGCGGCCCTGCACGATGTCGAAGCGCGCCGGACCTTGTGGCTGGCACAGCTGCAGCTCGAACACCTGCGTCGCGGCGGTGCCGCTGATGCAGTCCACCCATCTGCGGAACTCGCCACGGGCCCGGCCCGCGACAGGGGACACTGACATGAAGAGACGTGACTTTATCGGCGGCGCGACACTTGGTACGGCCGCCATGGCTGCGGCAACGACGGCTGCGGGCAATGAGCGGGGGCCGCGCTGGGCGGATTCCTACGGTGGGCGCGACGTGCCTGCGCAGCGACCCGGGCAGCCCGGCCGGGACTATCAGCCGGTGATTACACCGAACAACGATGCGCTGCCGTTTACTATCCAGGGTAATGTGAAGGTCTTCCACCTTGTAGCTGAGGAGGTGGAGCACGAGTTCGCCCCGGGCCTGAAGGCGCGGTGCTGGGGGTTCAACGGCCGTGTGCACGGCCCGACGATCGAGGCGGTGGAGGGCGACCATATTCGCATCTACGTCACCAATCGCCTGCCGGCCTCGACCAGCATCCACTGGCACGGTGCCCACCTGCCCTGCGGCATGGATGGCATCGGTGGGCTGACCCAGCGTTCCATCCCTGTTGGCGAGACCTATCGCTACGAGTGGGTGCTGCGCCAGCACGGCACGCTGATGTATCACTCCCACCACGACGAGATGACCCAGATGGCACTCGGACTTATGGGTATGTTCGTGATCCATCCGCGCAACCCGTCGGCAGAGGATCGCGTAGATCGGGATTTTGCGTTGCTGCTCTCGGAGTGGAAGATCCAGCCGGGCACCTATCGCCCGGATCCCAATGAGATGGTCGACTTCAATGTGCTGACCATCAATGCCAAGGCCTGGCCCGGCACCGATCCGCTGGTGGCGCGTACCGGACAGCGCGTGCGCATCCGCGTGGCCAACCTCAGCGCCATGGATCATCACCCGTTCCATGTGCACGGCCATTTCTTTCGGGTCACCGAAACCGACGGCGGCAGGATTCCGCTGGCAGGGCAGTGGCCGGAGACGACGGTGCTGGTGCCTACCGGGAGTTCGCGTACGATCGAATTCATTGCCGACAATCCGGGCGACTGGGCCATGCACTGTCACATGACCCACCACGTCATGAACCAGATGGGCCATGGCGCACCGAACATGATCGGCGTCGATCCCAAGCTCCTCGATGATCGCATCCGCCCGCTGGTGCCCGGCTACATGACCATGGGCCACGATGGCATGGGGGATCACGGTCAGCACATTGCCCATGGCATGCCCGTGCCAGAGAACAGTATCCCGATGGTCGGCGGCGAGGGGCCGTTCGGCTATATCACCATGGGCGGCATGTTCAGCATCCTCAAGGTGCGTGACGGCATCACCAGTTACGCCGATCCGGGCTGGTTCCGCCATCCGGAGGGTACGGTGGCCTCAGCGGCCACTGCCGCCGAGCTGGCGCGCGACGGCATCGATGCGCCGGCAGGCAGCACCGGCGATGCCGGCCGGTCGGACGATCACGCGCATCACGGCCACGGGGGGCATGACCACGGCCAGCACGATCATGCGCATCATGACCACGGTCAGCATGATCACGGGCATCATGACCATGGCAACCACGATCAGGCTGAGAATGCTGATGAGGGGCACTCAGGGCACGAGCACCATCGGCACTGAAGGCCGCCCGGCGGCCGGCGAGGCGCGCGCGTCGGGTCAGTCCCGGGACTGAGCTCCGAGGACCTTCATCGTCGAGGTCTCGTCGCCGGCCTGCTCCGACATGGTTCGAAGTTTCATCGTGCCGGTGCTGATCTTGCTGGGGCGGGTGGCATCGAGCGCCTGCAGCCCCGCCCTGAGGCGCGCGCCGGCGGGTGTGAACGACGAAGCAGCACCCTGCTCCAACGGTTTGGTCGGCTGAACGTCTTCCGATGTGTCGGATGGTGCCCTGTCGGCCTGTGCCGGTGCATGGGAGTGTGTCGGTGCGTCGGGCGATTCGGTCTTGCTGTGTGCTTTGGTATTCGCGGCTGACTGCGCCGCATCGGCGTCCGCCTGAATTTCGCGACCGGCCGCTGCGATCAATCGAGGATCCACGCGTTTTCCGCGCATGGTGCTGTGCAGGTCGACCTCGAGCGTGCCGATCAGAGCCTGCTTGAGTTCGAGCTCTTTGCGCAGATCGCTGATCGTGGCCTCGAGCTCGCTCATGCGCCGGTCGCGCGCGGCCAGCTCGCGTTTGAGCGAACCCACGCGTTCGATGTCGCGCTCCATGGCCTCGATGAGCTCTGTCTGTGCCTGCAGCCGACGGTGCAGGCCGGAACTGGACGGCTCGCCGACTTCGACGAGCTGGTGTGTATTGCCTGCAGTCGGCGGGACTGCAACGCTGCCGGTCTCACCATGCTCGCTTTCCATTCGCGCCTTAAGCCGGCGGTACTTGTCCAGCAACTTGTGCTGCTGTTGTTCGGCCGCATGCTTGTACTGGCGCATGGCATCGATGCCATTCTTCAGGGCGAGATTCGCGCGCTGGCGGGCACGCACTTCGCCAATGAGTCGACGGACAAGTGCGCGGCGTCGCACAGCCCATCGCGCCCGCAGCGAAAGTCGCGCCACTTCATCGCGCAGATCGTGCATGCGCTCGGTGTCCAGGGCCAGCTGCTCTTCCAGCTGGCGGCGCTCGTGATCGCTGCGCGCACCGCTTTCGTCCGCCTTTCGCAGCATCGTCTGGGTTTCTTCAAGCTCCGCTTCGGCCTTGCTGGCCCGCTCAGTCAGCGCGCTGTACCGGGCGTTGAGTTCAGCCAGCGTATGTTCATGTGCCTGGCGTTGTGCCTCCAGCGCCTGTTCATGCGCCTGGCGCTGCGCGTCGAGTTTATCGCGCGTGGCATCCAGCTCTGCTTGCAGGGCTGTACCGGCCTCGCTGCGGGCTGCCAGCTTGGTCTCCAGGTCTGCGATGCGTGCCTGCAGTGCCGCCTGGGTGGCCAGGGCACTGGCCGCTTCCTGCTGACGGGTTTCCAGGGCCGATTCACGCGCCTGCGTGGCATCGCGCGAGTCTTTCAGCTGTGCTTCAAGATCTTCATTGCGACCGCGAAGGAAGTTCAGTTCCTTCTTGCCGGCCTGGTCGGGCGCGGATTCGGCGATACGCAGTTTCTTGCGCAGGTAGTGGGCTGCCTTGCGCTCATCTGCAACGACGCTGTTGAGGCGTTCGGTCTCGAAGCGCCAGTCATCGCGCTCGCGCGTGGTGGCCTCCAGCGTGGCCTCGATCTGCTCGAGCTGCATGCGCAACTCGCGCGTATCGGGACTGCGCTCGGCAAGACGGGCCTCGAGTTCCACGATACGCTGCTCGGAGAGCCGCAGCGTGTCGAGAATGACCTCGATGGCTTGCTGTGTAGACGGCTGGCTTTCGCTCATCGGCTTCAAGTCAAGGTGTACTGCAGATTCCACTACATGCAAACTACCGCGGCGTACTGGCCGGGGAGTGGACATGGATCACGCTTTTGACATAAAGGTCCGGACCGTTACCGGCGCACTCCGGGGCAGGTCATGAAGTACCAGGCATTCTGCAACCACGCCGAGGCCCTCCTCGCCCGGGCCGGTGAGCTTGCGCTGGGGTATTTCCGGCAGCGCATGACGGTCGAGGACAAGGCGCCGGGCGATGACTTCGATCCCGTCACCATCGCGGACCGCGAGGTCGAGACCTGCCTGCGCGAGGGCTTGCGCCAGGCCTGGCCCGAACACGGGGTGCGCGGCGAGGAGTTTGCGCCGACGGCGGGCAGCAGCGAGTTTACCTGGCTGATCGACCCCATCGACGGCACACGTGCGTTCATCAGCGGCATGCCGCTTTGGGGCATTCTTCTGGGCCTGCTGGAGGCTGGCAGGCCGCGCCTGGGCTTCATGCACCAGCCGTACCTGGGCGAGATCTTCGGCGGTGATGGCGAGCAGGCCTGGCTGTTGCGCAACGGCAGCCGCGAGGCGCTGCGCACGCGCCCGGTGGGCTCACTCGCTGAAGCCGTGCTCTACACCACCCATCCCGATCAGTTTGCCAACGATGCCGACACCGGGCGCCATGCACGCCTGGCCGGGCGCGTGCGCCTGTCGCGCTATGGCGGTGACTGTTACAGCTATTGCATGCTGGCCGCCGGCCACGTGCAGCTGGTGGTCGAGTCCGGCCTGCAGGACTACGACATCCTGCCGCTGGTGCCGATCATCGAAGGCGCCGGCGGCGTGGTCACGGACTGGCAGGGCCATGCGTTGCGCGGCGGCGGCCAGGTGCTGGCATCGGCAGACGCCGCGCTGCACGCCCAGGCCCTGGCGGTGCTGGCAGTGTGACCCGTAAGCAGCAGGCGCCGCCGCGGTGATGGCAGCCCGGGCACCAGCCCGCGCATCGATGGACGCCCTCAGGCTGCAGGCGCCTCGCCGGTGCGCAGCCGCACTTCGCATACGCCCTGCCGAGCAGGTCCGATCTCGAATCCCAGCTCGCGTGACAGTGCCAGCATGCGCCGGTTGTCCTGCAGGACCTCGCCCACGAGTTCGCCAATGCCGCGGGCGCGACAGTAGCGAACCAGCTTTTCCAGCAGGATACGTCCGAGCCCGCGGCCCTTGATGTCCGAGCGCACGATGATGCCGAACTCGGCGCGCATGTGATCCGGATCACTGATGGCGCGCACGACGCCGAGCGTGCGCGCAGGCGTGCCCTGGCAGGCGATGAACGCCATTTCGCGGTCATAGTCGATCTGCGTGTAGCGCGCCAGCTGCGAGTGCTCCAGCACCTTCATCAGGCCGAAGAAGCGGAAGCGGATGTCTTCATCCCCGAGGCTGCCGAAAAACTCCCGGTGTGCCGGTTCGTCCTCGGGTCGTATCGGTCGCAGCAGGATGCGCTCACCGTCGAACTCGCAATACTCCTCCAGTGTCGCCGGATAGGGCGAGATGGCGAGCTCTGGGCGTGGCGGACGATCCGCCGCACGCAACTCGACACGCGCATCCAGCGCGACCACGCCCCGTGCATCGGCCAGCAGGGGATTGATATCGAGAGACTCGATGTCTTCCAGGTCGCTGACCAGCCGCGAGATGCGCACCAGTACTTCGCAGATCAGATCCACGCGCGCGGCGGGGTGGTGTCGGAAGCCTGCCAGCAGTCTCGACACCCGCGTCGTGTCGACGAGCTGCCTGGCAAGCGCCATGTTCAGCGGTGGCAGCGCAAGCGCACTGTCATTGATGACTTCCACGCCAGTGCCGCCATGCCCGAACAGCACCACCGGCCCGAACACCTCGTCGGTGCTCGCGCCGATGATCAGTTCGAAGGCGCCTTCGCGCCTGGCCATCGCCTGTACGCTGAAACCCTGCAGCCGCGTATCGGGTCGTTGCGCCACGCGCCGGGCAATGCCGGCAGCCGCCTCGCGCACGGCCTGCGCCGAGCCAAGGTCGAGCACCACGCCGCCGACATCCGACTTGTGGGTGATGTCCTGCGATAGCACCTTGAGGGCCACCGGAAAACCGATTTCCTCGGCGATGCGCGCCGCATCATCGGCATCGCTTGCACTGCGCGTATCCACGACCGGGATGCCGTAGGCGCTGAACAGTTGCTTGGCCTCGACCTCCGAGAGCCAGCGGCGTTGCTCGGCTCGAGCGCCGGCAATGATGCCCCGCACCGCCTCGCCATCGATCTCGCTTGAACCGGGCAGGGCCTCGGGTAATTCCATCAGTGCCGCCTGGTTGGCGCGGTACTCGAGCATGCGCAGGAAGGCGGCCACGGCGTCTTCCGGTGAAGAGAAGCTTGGCAGGCCGGCGGTCGCAAAACTTCGCGCAGCCTCACGTGCCGAGGCGCCGCCGAGCCAGCAGCCAAGCACCGGCTTGTGATCAGCCGCGGCGATCGGCGCCAGTGTGGAGGCGATCGCGGGGGTGGCTGCCATCGCGGTCGGTGCATGTACGATCAGCACCGCATCGGTGTCGGGATCGGCGAGCAAAACGCCCAGTGCATCAGCGTAGCGCTGCGGCGAGGCATCGCCGATGATGTCCACCGGGTTGGCACGCGACCAGTTCGCCGGCAGCAGTGCATCGAGTTTTTCCAGGGTCTGTGGCGCAAGCTCGGCCAGCGTGCCGCCGCCCTCGGTGAAGGCATCGGTGGCGAGAATCCCCGGGCCACCGCCGTTGGTGAGGATCGTGAGTCGGCCGCCGCGTACCGCGCGGGCGCGACCCAGCAGTTCCGCGGTATCGAACAGGTCCTCGATGCCGCGAACGCGCAGGGCGCCGGCACGCCGGATGGCGGCCTCGTAGACCACGTCACTGCCGGCGAGTGCGCCGGTGTGTGAGGCGGCCGCGCGCGCGCCTTCGGGCATGCGTCCGGCCTTGACGATGATCAGTGGCTTGTTGCGCGCGGCGGCCCGCGCGGCCGACATGAACTTGCGTGCGCCGCTCAGAGATTCCATGTACAGCAAAATGGAGCGCGTCTGCGCATCGCTGCCCAGGTAGTCGATGACATCGCCGATGTCCACATCCAGGCA
>JAFIFN010000158.1 GCA_020832005.1 Gammaproteobacteria bacterium
GGCTGACGCCCCGGTCCACCAACGACCTCACCCGGTCGCTGCAGGGAGCCCGAGCCGGTCCCGCCTGTCGGGGGGACCCCACCTGCCCTGCCCCGCCTACCCGGGCCGCAGCGCCCCCGCCTACCCGAGCCGCAGCGCCGCGACGCTGCGCACGATCCCGGCGAACGACCGCGGGTCCCAGCCGGTCAGCTCCTCCCAGCGGTCGAGGCGGTAGGCGACGGTGTTGGCGTGGACCTCGAGCCGCCGGCCGGCCTCGGAGACGCTGAAGCCCGCCTCGGCGAACGTGCGTACCGCATCGGCCAGGTGCGGGTGCTCCGCGGCGACCGACGTGCCCCGCTCCAGGAGCGGATCAAGGCGTGGCCCCAGGTCCGCGAGCGTGGCCCACAGCCACAGCTCGTCGAACAGCCCGGTCTCCGAGCCGTCCAGCACCGCGAGCACGCGCTCCGCGTCCTCGATGCTCTGGCGCGCCCCGTCCAACCCGCGCCGCACGGTGCCCATCCCGATCGTGGCGTCGGGCACCACCTGCCGGCAGGCGGCGTCGATGCGCGCCGCATGATCGGCCCGTGGAGCCACGTCGGTGTCGTGGACCGGGGACCCCCCCCCGGTCAGCCGCCCGCGGGCCACCCCCCCGGGGGGCACGAGGTCCCCCGCCGGGCCGTCGCCGGGGGGGGGCGGAAAACCCCCGCCACACCCGCGGGGGGTGGCCGCGGCCGGCGGCGGCGTCGCTGAGGTAGGACCGTGGGGGCGCAGGAGGTCGGGGCGCCGGGGCTGACGCCGGCGCGCGATCCATTGCCGGGGGTGCGTCGTCCCCGGGGTCCGCGGTCGCAGCCTGCGACCAGGGCGCAGAGCATCACCACCGGGAGCAGACACCGAAACAGTCGCTGGTTCATTGATGGGGCTCCGGGATGATGGACGGGGATCGCTAGTCTGCCATGTTGCAGATGCCCGCGGCGGGTCCGGACAGCGGACAGCGCCCTCAGCCTGGGGATTGAATCAGTCGTGGCGTGGGCGATCGAGCCGGGCGGCGTTGCTCCCAGGCCCGTCGGCACGATGTGCTTTAAAGTCTACCGGCTCAGACGACGATGACAGACGGCGTCACCTCGTGAATGGGTTCAGCGCCATCGCGGGTGATCAGCATGAGGTCCTCGAGATGCGCAGATCCGCCGACGCCGGTCTCCATAATCGGGCAATCGACAGACAGCACCATATGTTCCTGCAGTGGATGATCTCCCAGGCCGAAGGCGTCGCCGTGGTAGAGGCCGACGCTGTGCGGCTGGAATATGACGTTGAAGTCATGGCCGGCCTTGCGCATTGCCGCGCGCCCGATCTCGGGGATCTCTGACAGCCGCAGCCCGGGCCTCAGCGCCTCGCGCACGGCTGTCCAGCCTGTCTCTATGCCCCGTGTGACCTCGCGCATCGTGCGCGCCGGCTCACCGACGAACACCGTTCGCGCATAGTCGCCGTGATAGCCCGCGCCTTCGCTGACCGCATCGAAGAGGAAAGCCTGCCCATCACGCAGCGTGGCATCCACACCTTCGCCAGCCATCCCGTCGAGCACCATGAAGACTCCGCGGTTGCCGCGTCGTGCGGCCTCGGAGAAAAAGCTGGTCCGAAGCTCCCGCAGCGTGGCGCCTTCACGCGCCAGTGACATCGCCGCATCGGCGGCCGCGACGTTGGCCTCGGACGCCAGGCGCATCAGTGCTATCTCACGTGGCGACTTGATGAGGCGAATCCGCTTGAGCGTGTCGTCTGCCGAGGTCAGTGTGGCGGCGAGGCCGGCGCTCGAGAACAGCGCCGTGACCTGCGGGTCATCGGTGCCGACGCGGCCGCGGTCAAGACCGAGGTCGCGCGCAGCGCGCAGCAGCGCAAACTCGCGGCTGGCGCTGGCCGGCGTTGTGGCCATGGCTGAGTGGACGGCAGCCTGACGGGCCCGCTCGCGTTCAGATACCGGCTCGACGCCGCGGTCGACGAACATGCGTGATGCTGCCGCGGCCGGTTGCCCGGTATAGCCCTGCTCGCTTGCAGAGGCAAAGGCGTCGGCGTCGGCAGGGCCGGTGAACAGGTAGATCGCCTGCGGATAGCGATAGGCGTTGTCGGCAAGGAGGTAGTAGTAAGTGAACTCAGGGCTGACAAGCGCAATCGGCTGGTCCGCATCGCGGCTGAGTAACGCCGAGAGGCGGAAGTGCGGCCCCATTCGGGCACTGGCGGGCCAGTGCCCGGTCATGTGGTAGACATTCACCGGGTTGGAGACAATCAGACCGGCCAGGTCTTCCGCCGCCATGACCTCGCGAGCCCGTTCGAGGTTCATCGGCGGGGCGTCGCGCAGGATCTCTGCTGCCGGGCGCGGAGGCAGCGGCGGCGCCAGGTCCGCATGTGTCCGATCCGGGGATTTGCCGCCCGACGTCGCCGCCCCTCCACATCCATACAACGCACCCACCGCGCCGGCCAATGCCGCGCCGCTGATCAAGTCCCGTCGATCCATGTCGCTCTCCGATGCCTGGCCTGCGGTGATTGCCCGCTTATCAGAAACGATACCGCGTCCGGACACCGATTGCCCGCCTGTCTATAGGCGTCGCTACCGCACCGCGTTGCAGCGGCAGCGTTACGACCTGGTCGAGCCCGAGGTCGAAGCTGCCAGCGGCCGTGGCCCAGCCTTCCTTGCCGAACAGATTGCTGACGTAGGCTTGTATCGAGAAGTGATCACCCTGCTGGAAGCCCAGCGTCAGGTTCATTGTGGTGTAACTGTCCACGTACGCGAGATTGAGCTCATCCACATACTGTTTGCCGGTGTAGATGGCATCACCGCGGACAAACCAGTCCCACTGTGCGTTGATGCTGTCACTTCGGGTCAGGGACAATGTGCCACTGAACTCCGGAAAACGCGGCTGCGTATTTCCGACCGAATTGTATCCGCTCAGCGCCGTGCCGCCGAAGAACGCTGCGTTACCAGCGAGATTGAAGTCCGTGTACTTCGAGTCGGTCCAGTTCAACGTTCCGCTGAGTTCCAAACGTTCGGAGACCGCCCAGTCGACTTCAACCTCGACACCTTTAATCTCGGACTCGCCCGGCACCCGGAAGCCGACGCTGCGGCCATTGTCGGCGGTAAGGAAGATGGTCGCCGCAGATTTCTGGTTCTTCCAGTCCATCCAGTAGCCGACCAGCGCATACCGAAGTGCGCCATCCAGCAGCGACTGCTTGATGCCGATCTCATAGCTGTCCAGCTGCTCGGCCTTGATCTCCTCGGCGATCGTGCCACCGAATGCGCTGTTGACTTCGGCGATCTGTGCCGGTGTCAGCGTCCGGAAGGCTGCCAGATTGGTGTTGTCGCCCGGCAGCGTGCCACGTGCATACTGCAGGTACACCGTGCCGTCCTGCCACGGCCGCCAGCTCGCGATGACGCGCGGGAGGAACTCCTTCGACTTGTAAACCGGCTCCTCAGTGAAGCCGACCAGCTCGCTGCCGGAGAATCGGGTCACCTCATCGACCTGGTAGCGTCCTTCCAGCGTCAGGGTCAGCGACTCCAGAAGGTCGAAGTCAACCGCGGCAAACACGCCGGTGGTCTTGATCTTGTCGTCAGTGGCAGGGTTCTGCAGGGGATGGGGCCTGAACAGCGGACCGGTCGCCGGAATCCGGAAGCCATAGGTGGCCTCCACGGCATTGGCGAATCCCTGGATAGTCTCCTGCCGGTAGTAGTTGACGCCCACGAGGCCGCGAAGCCGGGAGCCGTTGTCATAGCTCAGGCGCATCTCTCCGCTGTAGTCCTCAAAATCCGCGGGGGCGGCAATATACACAGACTCGGTATCCGAGTAGTCCCCATCGCGGATCGCGTTACTGCGTTGACGGTTATACGCGAGCGCACCGGCAACGGTGAGTGCGTCGCTGGCCTGGTAGTCGAACAGTGCGGCGTAGCGCTCCATCCGGCGTACCAGCCCGAAACGATCGAGTCGCGGTGCGTCGGCAAGGCGCTGACTACCGAAGGAGTTATCTACGAGCACTTCACGCGGGTCCATCGGCAGATTGGCATCCGGGAAGGGCCCGGGAAAGGTCGTATTGCTGCTGATACGAACGCCACGGTAGGGAAGTGCACCACAATGGAAATTCAGGGTCAGTGCACCGTTGACCGTCTCGCCCGCGGCATTGCGGTACTGGATCGGCGTACCAGGAGGGCAGTTGCCAACCCGCGAATAGCTGACAAGAGAACTCGTCGGTGCGCTGTCATCGTCCTCGGCGAACGTGGCGCGAAGGCGGATCGACAGACGGTCCACGGGTTCGAGCAGCAGCATGCCGCTGATGGTCTGGGTCTGCTCGCGACCCAGATCACCACCGTCAGTGGCCGTATACTGGGCACCCTTCTCCCGAACGCTCGCCGATAGGCGACCGCGGACCCGCTCACCGGCGATCGGACCCTCGAGTGCAGCGGAGAAGCCGCTGTTGCCGTAGGAAGGACTGTAGTCGGCACCAAACTGCCCGGAGAACTCGCTTGCGGGATCACGCGTGATGTAGTTGATGGCGCCGCCGAAAGTGGAGCGGCCGAAGTAAGCTGCCTGCGGCCCGCGGATCACCTCGACGCGCTCGATATCATCAAATCCGATCGACTGGGCACCGCCGAGGAAGAAGATACCATCAACAAACAGCGCGCCGACCTGCGTCGATGGCGTGAATACCGTTGGATTCATGCCACGGAAACGGATGCCCGACACCAGGCGGCCGCCGAATGTCGCGCCCTGGTTGACGACGCTGAGACCTGGCGAGAAGCTCGACAGGGACTGCAGGTCCGTGACGCCGAGGGCCGAGAGCCGGTCGGCGGAAAACGCGCTGACTGCAACGGGAATGTCCGTCAGTGACTCATCGCGCTTGCGCGCCGTCACGACAATCTCGTCGAGTCGTGCGCTTGCACGCTCCGCCTCGCCAGTTTGCGCACTCGCGCTGCTGCTGCCCAGACCCAGGACGAAAGCGAAAAAACCCAGTGTGCGTGGCTTCATTGTTGAACTATCCCCTGACTCCGCCGGAGCCTCGACCGTCAGCTGGCCATCTTCAGTGGCCGTGCCGAGCAGGCCGGTGCCCGCGAGGAGTCTTTGCAGACCCTCATTTACCGAGTAGGTGCCGACGAGCCGGTTCGCCCTGACGCCGGAGGCCCGGTCGAAGGGGAAAACCAACGTGATGTTTGCCTGCTGGGCGAACATCGTCAGCGCCCTGTCGGCGCTCTGGCTGGGGATGTTGAATCTGACGGACTGGTCGGCAGCGGGCTCGGCGAGCACCAGCGCGCCATAGACGCACGCCAGCAGCACGCCTGCCACCCAGTTTCGGGCCAGCCGTGTCAATCTGATCCCCAGCATGCCCCGCCGTAACGGGGCATAGGGGTCAAAGACCGGTGAGCGCGAAGTTTCCTCCATTGCCCGGCCGTGGATAACGGATATCGAAACGCCGCTGGCGGAAAGAGCCGAGTTACTTGTCATTGCAGTGTGGTGTATACAGTAAACCGCTGACTGAAGGAATTGGCGGCCAGCAGCCGTTTTGCGGGAATCAACGACGATCGTGTGTACATGAGCAGGCTTGGCAAAATCACCTCCGTATTCGTGGCAATACGACGTGAACTGGAGCGCGCGGTGTCCCGCATCGTCGGACAGGCGGACATTGACGATATCGTTCAGGAGACCTTCCTGCGGTCATTCGAGGCGGACCTTCAGCAGGAGATTCGTTACCCACGCGCATTCATGCTCAAGACGGCCCGCAACCTTGCACTGAATCACATCTCGCGCAGCGAGCACCGCCTGGTCGATTCCACCGAGGAGACGCTCGGTTGGGAGGCCCTGGAACAGAGTGCGAGCGTCGAGGCCCAGGTCGATTCCCAGGAGCGGTTCCGCAACTTCTGTCGAGCCGTCAGCGAGTTGCCGTTGCAATGCCGTCGTGCGTTCATCCTGAAAAAGGTCTACGGTCTTTCGCAGCAGGAGATCGCCCGCTACCTTGGTATCAGCGAAAGCACGGTTGAGAAACATATAGCCAAGGGCATGCTGGGCTGCTGGAGCTACCTGGAGGCGCGTGGCATGGCGCGCAGGAGCGCTCCGGTAGGCTCCGGCCAGGCGAAAGCGGCGAGGCGCGACCATGGTTAGGCTGCTTAAATTCACCAGCCGCGGGCGTATCGCTGCCGAGGCCAGTGACTGGCTGGGCCGGCTGGATCGAGGGCTAAGTCCTGAGGAGCGCACCGAGTTCCAGGCATGGCTCGCGTCGGATCCGCGGTGCAAGCGCATGCTCGAGGACATGGCGGTGTTGTGGGATGACATGGAGGCATTGCGTGAACTCTCGGCGCTGATGCCGCTGCCCAGTGCACGGCCCGGCCGACGCTTATGGCCCCTTGGTCTGGGGGCTGCCCTGGCTGGCGCGCTGGTCAGCGTCGCGGTTGGCGTGTTGTGGGTGACACCTGGAGGTCCCTCCCTGCCTGGCAGGGTGTCCGTCGATCAGGTTGCGGTGTCTCCCGCCTCCGCCGGCCGGCTTGCCACGGTCATCGGGGCGCAGCTGACAGAAACGCTTGCCGACGGCTCGGTGGTCCAGCTGAATACATACAGTGAGATCGAGCTGGCTTTCAGTGACGCCGAACGGCGCGTGACGGTCCATCGTGGCGAGGTGCACTTCGATGTCCGGCCGGATGCCCAGCGCAAGTTCGTGGTCATTGCCGGGGAGCGCAGCATCGAGGCGGTAGGGACTGCCTTCAATGTGCGCGTTCGGGGCGTGCAGGAAGTTGAGGTGCTGGTCACCGAGGGTCGGGTCCTGATCTCGCCGCAGTCGCGCCAGGAGCCTGCACAGGCCTCCGGGCGCGCAGTGCAGCAGTCGGCCCCGGTTCGACTCGCCGCCGGCGAGATGATTTCGCTGACTCCGATTACGCACCAGGTCCGGCAGGTCAGCGCGCAGGAGCGATCAAATCGCCTGGCGTGGCAGCTGGGCATGCTGGTATTCGATGGGGAGTCGCTGGAGGATGCCCTTGCGGAGATCAGCCGCTACACGGATGTTCGGTTTGATCTGGTGGACAGCGAACTGCGGCAGATCCGCATTGGCGGATTGTTCAAGGCTGGTGACCTGGCCGGCCTGATCAGTTCGCTGGAACAGAACTTCGGCGTCGGCGTCCAGCATGACGACAGCCGCGGTGTGGTCCGACTCTACAGTCAGAATCCTGGCAGGTAGTGATCGACCAGCAGGAAACTGAACAGCGCCATCAGGTAGGTGATCGAGTACTTGAAGGTTCTCATGGGCAGGTCGGCACGCTCGGAGAACCTCAGCGCGAACGCGTAGTACAGAAACACCCCGCCCAGCAGCAGTGCGCCGGCCAGGTAGAGCGTGCCACTCATCCCGGTGAACCAGGGTAGCAGCGTGCTGAGCACCAGCAGCACCGTGTAGACAAGGATCGACTGGCGGGTGTAGGCCACGCCATGGGTCACCGGCAGCATCGGGATGCCCACTTTCGCGTATTCATCCTTTCTTGCAATCGCAAGCGCCCAGAAGTGCGGCGGTGTCCAGACAAAGATGATCAGGAACAGCAGCAGTGCCGGGAGCTCAACGGCGTTGGTTACCGCCGCCCAGCCGAGCACCGGAGGGGCTGCGCCAGCCGCACCACCGATGACGATGTTCTGCGGTGTGGCCCGCTTCAGAAACACGGTATAGATCACCGCGTAGCCGATCAGCGATGCAAAGGTGAGCGCGGCGGTCAGCGGATGAGTATAAGCCGAATAAAGCACCTTTTCGCTGGCTGCTGCCCGCGCCTCACCGAC
>JAFIFN010000012.1 GCA_020832005.1 Gammaproteobacteria bacterium
GGGGTTTATAACCATCGACATCACTAAATGGGCGTTTGTGTGTGAGTGGAGGTCGCACGCTTTGCGGCCGACGCCGGCGGCCGCGGCATAGAGTACGAAAGCAAACTCGCCGCCCTGAGCCATCAGCACCGCACGGTCCAGTGCCTCGACATGCCCACTGCGCAGCAGGCGTGCGACCACGTAGATGCACACGCCCTTTGCCACCATCAGCGCAGGCACCAGTGCCGCAATCATCGCCCAGTTGGCGGCCACCACGGCCAGGTCCAGCGACATGCCCACCGCCAGGAAGAACAGCCCCAGCAGCAGTCCGCGAAACGGCTCGATGTCGGCTTCCAGCTGGTGCCGGAAGCTCGACTCCGAGAGCAAGACACCGGCCAGGAAGGCACCCATGGCCATCGACAGGCCGCTGAGCTCCATCAGCAGCGCCGAGCCCAGCACAACCAGCAGTGCGGCTGCGGTCATCACCTCGCGCGCCTTCGAGGCCGCCAGGATGCGAAACAGCGGGTTGAGCAGCCACAGGCCGACCACGATGAGTCCTGCAATGGCGCCGACGCCGATGGCGATATCGATCAGGCGCTCGGCCGCCGTGACATCGGCCTGCACCGGCGCCATGAACGCAACCAGCGCCAGCAGGGGCACGATCAGCATGTCTTCGAACAGCAGCACCGAGACCATCTTTTGGCCACGTGGCGACGCGATGTCGCCGCGTTCGCCCAGCACCTGAAAGACGATGGCCGTGGAGGTCAGCACGAAGCCCGATGCGCCGATGAATGCGACCATCAGCGGCAGACCGAACGCCAGGCCCACCGCGGTCAGTGCCACGATCACCGTGCCGATCTGCACCGCCCCGAGGCCGAAAATCTGGCCGCGCAGCTGCCACAGGTGGCTGGGCCGCATCTCCAGGCCGATGATGAACAGGAACATCACCACGCCCAGCTCGGCGATGTGAAGAATCGCTGCAGGATCGGCGAACAGCGCCAGGCCGAACGGCCCGATCACCAGACCGGCGGCCAGGTATCCCAGCACCGATCCCAGGCCGATGCGTCGGAACAGCGGCACGGCAATCACGGCTGCGGCCAGCAGCGACACGACCCGCACCAGGTCCCCGGCACTGTGCTCAACCGCCATGTTTCAGTCCTCGAAACCCACGTGGAACGCCCTGCGAGACAATACCCCAGGATGATGCCCGAGGCACCGGCAGGCGGTCACCCGGGCTGAAGCCCGCGCGCTGACCGGGTATGCTTACCGGCTTGATGACCACAGGGAGCTGCATCCATGAACCTACGCGCCACCGTCCTTTCCGGATTTTTCGCAACAAGCCTGTTGCTGGCCGGCTGTGCACAGGACTCCGCCCCTGAAGCGCCACGGGACGTCCCCGCTGCGAGGACGGCCCCACCCGAGGCTGCAAACAACAACAATGCCTTCGAGCCGCTCGAGCTGAGCACCGAATATCACCAGATTCGCGTCAGCCGGATCGCAGGCGGCCTAGAACATCCCTGGGCCGTGGCTTTTCTGCCTGATGGCGGTTTTCTCGTCACCGAGCGCCCAGGGCGGCTGAACCGGATCTCGGCCGATGGCATGCGCACGCGTATTGGCGGCGTGCCCGACGTCGCGGTCGCAGGCCAGGGCGGCCTGCTTGATGTCGTGCTGCACCCCGACTATGCCGACAATGGCTGGATCTACATGACGTATTCCAGTGGTGATGACGGCGAGACCACCACCAAGGTCGCGCGGGCGCGCATCGATGGCGATCAGCTGGTCGACCTCGAGGAGCTGTTTTCCCAGGATCGTCTCTCCCAGCCGGGTCGCCACTACGGCTCGCGCATCGTCTGGCGCGCCGATGGCACGATGCTGGTGTCCATTGGTGATCGCGGCGCCGAGCCGCCGCGTGCCCAGGACCCGGCCGACCATGCCGGCACGGTGCTGCGCCTGAATGCCGACGGCAGTGTCCCGGATGACAACCCCTTCATAGGCCGTGATGATGTCCTGCCGGAAGTATTCAGCTACGGTCATCGCAACATCCAGGGCATGGTTGTGGACCCCGCTACCGACAAGGTCTGGGCCACCGAGCACGGTCCGCGCGGGGGTGATGAACTCAACCTGGTCGTGGCGGGCAACAACTATGGTTGGCCGAGCGCAGGCCTGGGCCGCGATTACCGCACCGAGGAGCAGTACGGCGATGCGCGCAGCCTGCCGGGCAAGATCGATCCCGTGTACGAGTTCCTGCCCACGCTGGCACCTTCGGGGCTGGCCCTGCTGACCACCGACACCTTCCCGCGCTGGCAGGGCAATCTGCTCGCCGGCGGACTACGCGCCGAACGCATCCGCCGGCTCGTCATCGAGAACGACATCGTCGTTCACGACGAGGAGTTGATCACCGGCAAGGTGGGCCGTATCCGTGACGTGCGTGAAGGCCCGGATGGTGCGATCTACGTGCTGACCGACCACGAGGACGGCGGGCTTTACCGCATCGACAGGGTGAACTGATCGGCGCGGGCGGCTACCAGCCCATGCCGAAATAGGTGATCACGCGCTGTACGTTGTACGGCGCCCAGGCCTCGAAGTTTCGCAGGTGGCCGAAATCCTCGCGCAGCGCGTCACGCACCTGCGCGGGGATTTCGTCCATGGCCACGCCGGCATCCAGGCGGCGTCCGGTCTCGCCGATCAGCGCCTGCAGGTAGCGCCGGCGCTCGGCAAGCAGCGCCTTCGGGGCCAACGCGATGCCGTGGCCGTTCACCGAGTACTCCCAGTCCCACGACTCCAGGATCAGCAGTGTGCGGACCCAGTTGTGCAGTGAGTAGTCGGGAATCATCGGCAACGGCATGCCCCCCGGGGTGGCCAGATCGACGATGAACGGCACGTTGACGTGGTCGGGGGTCATGATCACCAGGCAATTGCCGTGATTGCGCCCCAGGTAGCGCAGATGCAGTGTGCGCTCGCCGAGGCTCAGGTCGTAATCACCGCTGAACGTCCAGTCCGGTCGGACCAGGTCCGGGTGCGGCATGTCGTAGAAACTGGCCAGGCAGTTTTCGTGGCTGATGACCTGCGCACCTTCATCGACGAAGATCGCGGCACCGAGTATGTGGTCCCAGTGGTCGTGGCTGTAGACCACGTACTTCACCGGCAGGTCGGTGAGCCGGGCGATCTCGCGGCGCATCACACCCGCGGCCTCGGGGCTGATCGGATCGGTCACGATGACACCGTCGTCTGTGATCAGGAAGATGTTGCGCGTGCCGGTGTAGCGAAAGGTGTAGTAGCCGGGCCCGATCCTGGTGACCTCGTGACCGGTGACCGGCACGGGCAGGGTTTCCCGTGCAGCTGCCGTCGTGCCGGCCGCCAGGACCACCAGCATCAATGTGAGCAGCAGCCTGGCGGATCGAGTCATTGCCCTATGCCCTCCCGGACTCAGGCATCTGCCACGGAAAGCGCGGCGTTGGCGGTGGCTCTGCGCGCGGCGGGCGCGGGCCGGCGCAGACGGATCAGCTGGTGGCGCTCGAGTTCGCGCAGGCGCTGCAGCGCCAGGCGCTTGAGCATGCCCTCGGCATCGTCAAAGGCCGTAAAACACGGCGGATGGCGCCGCAGCACGCTCCAGTCATTGCTGCGCAGCAGACGCCCAAGATGCTCGAGGTTGTGGTGGATGCATTCCATGTAAGGATTTCGGCCGTCGAACATCACTTCCAGGTAGCGATAGGCCCGATTAAAAGTTACCACAAGTCGGCGCTTGGCCGATTCCTCGTAGAACGAGAAGGTCTGGCGCAGCAAATCGCGTCCGGACCCGTAGACCACGCGAATCTCTCCCTTTTCGCTCTGCGAAACCGCGACCCCTCCGAGCACGAATTCCGGAAACAGCCGGTCGCGGCACTTCTCAAGGTAGCAGCGATCTGCCATCTGGGCCAGCAGGTCGCCAGTACCCATCAGGTGTCCGACGATACAGTCACGCGGATCATCGAGCTCGATGTGGTCCAGGTTCACCTCGTAACCGGTGTAATGCACGATCTGCGGCGCCAATGCCGCCCATTCGCCCAGGCCGATGCCGGGCAGGTAGTCGGCCAGGAAGCGACCGCTGCGCGTGACATGGTTGACGGTAAACTCCGCACCGGATTGTGAGCCGGCGTCGCGGATCAGGTGGCGGATATAGCCGGCGTCGTGGAACAGCGCCGTGACCAGGCCCATCGCGGCGCGCTCCGCGCCGAGTCGGTCGCCGTTATCGCAGGCCAGCTCATAACCACGCATCAGGCGTGCCGTGGCCAGCACCATGTCCAGCGTATGCTGCATGTCGTGGTAGCTGGTGTCGCAGCCTACGTAGCCGGGCGTCAAGCCCGAGAACAGGCGATCGAAATCGTGGAAGGCCAGCCAGAGCGTATCGGTCGAGGCACTCGGCCAGGTGTCGTGATAGATCTCCAGCACCGCGGTGCGTACATCAGCCACGCTACTGACGCGCACGCAGTTGGTGACGTCGTACTCGCTGCGACGTTCCTGCAAACGATCATCACGCCTGATTGCCATGCCGGGAGTCTACCCGCCGTGCGGCGGATTCGTGAAGTCCCGGTTACAGCGCGAAGTCGGCGATCACCGGTGCATGGTCCGAGGGACGCTCCCAGCGACGCGGTTCACGATCGACTTCGCAAAGGGTGCATCTGGCGGCCATCGCGGGGTTGGCGAGGATCAGATCGATGCGCAGACCGTGGTTGCGGCGAAAGCCTGCTGCACGGTAGTCCCACCAGCTGAACGTGGCCTCCGGCTGGTCGAAGCGACGAAAAAGGTCTTCCAATCCCAAAGACAGCAAACGGCCGAGCGCCGCGCGCTCGGGCTCGCTGCACAAAATCTTCCCTGCCCACGCCTCCGGGTCGTGAACATCACGATCATCAGGTGCAATATTGAAATCACCCATGACGACGACCTTCGCGTGACGCTCGAGTTCGCCGGCCAGTTGCGCCGCCAGGGCATCAAGCCAGCCGAGTTTGTAGAGATACTTCTCGGATTCCACGGCCTGGCCATTGGGCACGTAGAGGTTCCAGATACGTACGCCATCAATGCTGGCAGCCATCACGCGGCGTTGCGGATCCTCCAGGCCAGCCAGATCGGTGATCACGTCCTCAGGCTGGCTGCGTGCAAGCAGTGCGACACCGTTGTAGGTCTTCTGGCCTGAGAACACCGCCCGATAGCCGGCGGCTTCCAGCTCGGCGAGGGGAAAATCGGGATCTGTGAGCTTGGTCTCCTGCAGGCCCAGCACGTCCGGCTGCGCCTGCGCCAGCCACTGCAGCACCTGCGGCAGCCGCACACGCAGCGAATTGACGTTCCAGCTGGCGACCCTCATGCCGCAATCCCGCTCTGGCGCAGCAGCGCTGCGGCATCCGGGCGTCGGCCGCGAAACTCGATGAACGCCTCCATGGCATCGCGCGTGCCGCCCACGGCGAGGATGCTGTCCAGGAAACGCTGAGCCGTGGCGCCGTGAAACGCGCCAACTTCCTCGAACGCCGAGAAGGCATCGGCGGCCAGCACCTCGGCCCACTTGTAGCTGTAGTAGCCCGCCGCATAGCCGCCGCCGAAGATGTGCGAAAAGCCGTGCGCGAAGCGGTTGTAGTCGGGCACCGGCACCACCGCCACCTCGCTGCGCACCTGCGAGAGCAGTGTATCGACCTGACCGGGATGCGCGGGGTCGTACTGTGCGTGCAGACGGAAGTCGAACAGCGCGAATTCCAGCTGTCGGACCGACTGCAGGCCGGACTGGAACACGCGGGATTCACGCAGTCGCGTCAGCATGTCGGCCGGCAGGGGCTCGCCGGTGTCGTGGTGCGCCGAGATCAGCGGAATGGCTTCGGGCAGCCAGGCCCAGTTCTCGAAGAACTGGCTGGGCAGTTCCACCGCATCCCACGGCACGCCATTGATGCCTGACAGCGACGGATAGTCGACCCGCGTGAGCAGGTGGTGGAGTGTGTGACCGAACTCGTGAAACAGCGTGACGACATCCTGATGGCTGAGCAGGGACGGTGTGTCTTCATCGGGCGGCGGGAAGTTGCATACCAGGTAGGCGACGGGGTGGCTGATCTGCGGATCGAACGCCGCACGCACGACGCACTCGTCCATCCATGCCCCGGAGCGCTTGCCGCTGCGGGCATACAGGTCGATAAAAAAGCCCCCCAGTGCCGTACCGTCGCGGCCGAACACTTCGTAGTAGCGGGCATCGGTATGCCAGGTCTCGACCTCGTCGCGTGGGCTGATGCTCAGGCCGTAGAGCCGGGCTGCGATGTCGAACAGGCCGGCGAGCACCCGTGGCACCGGAAAATAGGGCTTGAGGGCCTCATCGGACAGGTCAAAGCGTGCCTGGCGCAGCTTCTCCGAGTAGTAGCCGACGTCCCAGGCGGCAAGCGGCCGGCCGGCCAGGGCTTCGAGCTCGGCGAATTCACGCAATGCCTGCGGTCGGCAGCGCTGCGCCAGGTCCTGCAGGAATGACAGCACCTCGTCAGTCGAGCCTGCCATCTTGCGCGCCAGTGACAGTTCCGCGTAGTTTGAAAAGCCCAGCAGCATGGCTGCCTCATGGCGACAGTCGAGGATGCGTTCCATCAGCCGGCTGTTGTCGAACCGGACATCGTGGTCGCCCTGGTCGGAGCCGCGCGTCACCCAGGCGCGATAGAACCTCTCGCGCAGTGTCGGGTCATCGGCATGTGTCATCACCGAGACGTAGGTCGGCGGATCGAGCTTGAACAGCCAGCCGGTCTTGCCGGCCTCACGCGCTGTGCGGGCCGCCGCGCGTAGCGTGCTGGCCGGCAGCCCGGAGACCTGCGCATCGTTGTCGGCATGGTGCCGCCAGGCATCACTGGCATCCAGCAGGTTCTGTTCAAAGCTGGCCTGCAGCTGTGACAGTTCGGTCATCAGCTCACGGAAACGCTTCCGGCCGTCTGCGGGCAGCGCGACACCGGCGAGTCGAAAGTCGCGCAGGGCGTGGTCGAGCAGCCGGCGCTGGGTGGCATCGAGGGTGGCGTCGTCGCTGGCGATTCGCTCGAACGCCTCGAAGAGCTGGCGATTCTGGCCGAGTTCGCTGGCATATTCGGAGAGCAGCGGCAGGCAGCCGTTGTAGGCCTCGCGCAGCGCCGGGGCGCTGGCCACGGCATTGAGATGGGAGACGGGTGACCAGACCCGCCCGAGGCGATGTCCGAGCCGCTCCAGCCCCAGCACCAGGTGTTTGAAATCTGCTTGCTCGGGGTCTTCGAGCAGGTTCGTCACCGCGCGGCGGTTGTCTTCGAGCACGCGCTCAACTGCGGGCCGTACCTGTTCCGGCTTGATCGCAGAAAAGCGTGGCAGGCCGGTCAGGTCGAGCAGGGGATTGTCATCCATCTGGCGTATCACCATCCTTGATCAGACCGTGAATGATACCCGACGAAGCGCCTGGTGCCGCGCCACCCGCGGGCTTGCGAATCTGATCACAGGACGCATACTCACAGCCCTTGCAGAAACCGAGGTGCATGGATGACAACACATTTTGACCTGCTGGCCATCGGCGGCGGCAGCGGCGGGCTGGCTGCCAGCCAGCGGGCGGCCGAGTACGGCGCAAAGGCTGCGGTGATCGAGGCCGGGCGGCTGGGCGGCACCTGCGTCAACGTCGGCTGTGTGCCCAAGAAAGTCATGTGGTATGCGGCCAGCCTGGCCGAGCATTTCGAGATGGCCGCCGGCTACGGCTTCGACATCAGCGCGTCTGCGGTGGACTGGGGTCGACTGAAGCAGGCCCGTGATGCCTACATCGCGCGCCTCAACGGTATTTACGCCGCCAACCTCGAGCGCCGGGGCGTGACCCGCTTCGAGGGTCTGGCGCATTTCGTCGATGCCCGCACGGTTGAGGTGGCGGGCCAGCGGATCACGGCCGACCAGTTCGTCATCGCCACCGGCGGCGAGCCGATGGTGCCGGCGATTCCAGGGGCCGAACTGGGCATCACTTCGGACGACTTTTTCGCCTTGCCAGAGCAACCCAGGCGTGTTGCCGTGGTTGGCAGCGGCTACATCTCCGCGGAGCTGGCGGGTGTGTTCCACGCACTGGGTTCAGAGGTCACGGTGCTGCTGCGACGTGATCGCATTCTCAGAAGCTTCGATCAGATGCTCTCCGACCGACTGCTCGAGCAGATGCGTGCCGATGGTTTGCGTATCGAAACCGAAGTCTCGCCGGCGGTGGTGGAGCAGGTCGACGACGGTCGCATCGTCTGTGCCCAGGATGGCAGGCGCTTCGGTCCCTTCGATTGCGTGCTGTGGGCGATTGGCCGGCGTCCACGCAGCACTGAGCTGCAACTCGACGCCGCGGGTGTGGATCGCGACGAGGTTGGTTTCGTGCCCACCGACCGCTTCCAGCAGACCAATGTGTCCGGCATCCACGCGATAGGTGACATCACCGGTCAGGCTGCATTGACGCCGGTGGCGATTGCCGCCGGCCGGCGCCTGTCAGACCGGCTGTTCGGCGGCATGGCCGAGCGGCACCTGGACTACAGCGATATCCCTACGGTGATCTTCACCCATCCGCCGATCGGCACGGTCGGCTGCACCGAGGCCGAAGCGCGGACCCGCTTCGGTGATGACAAGATCAAGGTCTACACCAGCCGTTTCACGCCGATGGCCTACGCGCTGCAGACGCGCAAGGTGCCGGCGGCGATGAAACTTGTCACCGTGCTGCCTGACGAGAAAATCGTCGGCCTGCATGTCATCGGCGATGGTGCCGATGAGATGCTGCAGGGTTTCGCGGTGGCGGTGAAGATGGGTGCGACCAAGCGCGACTTCGACGATACCGTGGCCATCCATCCGACCAGCGCCGAAGAGCTGGTGACCATGCGCTGATGGCCGGTGTGATTGACGGGTTGCGGGTACCCGTTGCCTGCGCACCTGCCCTATCATGGTGGGATTGCGAGTCCCCACGGAGTCGAGCATGACCGGCAGCCCCGCCTATCCCCGCACCCGCATGCGCCGCATGCGCGCCGATGAGTTCTCGCGCCGCCTGATGCGCGAGTCACAGTTGAGCGCCGATGACCTGATCTGGCCGGTGTTCGTGCTGCCAGGCAAAGGACACAGCGAGCCGGTGGCGAGCATGCCCGGCGTGGAGAGGATGTCCGTCGACCTGCTGCTTCGGGCCTGCAAGCCGCTGGTGTCCCAGGGATTGACAGCGGTGGCGCTGTTTCCGGTCACGCCCGCGTCGGCCAAAAGCGAAGACGGCCGCGAGGCCTGGAATCCGGACGGCCTGGCGCAGAACGCCGTACGCGCGCTCAAGGCTGCCTACCCGGCGCTGGGCGTGATCACCGATGCCGCGTTGGATCCCTACACCACCCACGGCCAGGACGGCATCCTCGACGATGCGGGCTACGTACTCAACGATGTCACCGTCGAGGCGCTGGTGCGCCAGGGCCTGTCGCATGCCGAGGCCGGCGCCGATATCATCGCGCCCTCCGACATGATGGACGGGCGCATCGGCCGTCTGCGCGATGCCCTCGAGCAGGCTGGTCACGTCAACGTGCGTGTGCTCGCCTACGCGGCGAAATATGCCTCGAGCTTCTACGGTCCGTTCCGCGATGCCGTGGGTTCGGCTGCGAACCTGGGCAAGGCTGACAAGTTCAGCTACCAGATGGATCCGGCCAACGGCGATGAGGCGCTGCGCGAGGTCGCGCTCGACATCGCCGAAGGCGCGGACATGGTCATGGTCAAGCCCGGTCTGCCATATCTGGACATCATCCGCCGTGTGCATGAACGCTTCGGCGTGCCGACACTGGCCTATCAGGTCAGTGGCGAGTACGCGATGCTGCAGGCGGCCATCGAACGCGGCTGGCTCGACGAACAGGCTGCCGTCATGGAAGCCCTGCTGTGCTTCAAGCGTGCCGGTGCCGCGGCCGTCCTGAGCTACTTCACGCCGCGTGTGCTCGGCTGGCTGGCGCAGCGGGAGGGCGCCTGAGGCCGCCTCGGGCGGATCATCGCATGGACCGCTACGCCGTCATCGGTCATCCTGTCGCACACAGCCGCTCGCCGTGGATCCATGCGCGCTTCGCGCAGCAGACGGGTGAGTCGCTGCGCTACGAAGCCATCGATGCCAACCCCGATGAGTTTGTCGCGACCGTCCGGGAATTTTTCGCCGACGGCGGTCGGGGTCTCAACGTCACCCTGCCACACAAGCAGGCCGCCTGTGCGCTCGCCGAGGTGCTGTCTCCGGCGGCGCGCGCGGCCGGTGCCGTGAATACGCTGAAACCAGATGCTGACGGTCGCCTGCTCGGCGACAACACAGATGGCGCCGGACTGGTGCGTGACCTGCTTGCCAACCTCGGCTGGGAGATCGCCGGGCGTCGTGTGCTGCTGGTCGGCGCAGGCGGGGCCGCGCGCGGCGTCCTCGGCCCGTTGCTGGCACAGGCGCCGGCGGCGGTGTGGCTGGTCAACCGCACCGCCGCGCGCGCCGAGCAGTTGCTGGCCGATGCAGGCCACCCGGCAGCTGCGCGCGCCGGTGGCTACGATGCGCTGCAAGGCGCCGGTGCCTTCGATCTGCTGATTAACGCCACCTCTGCCGGCATCATCGGTGATACGCCACCGCTGCTGGCCGAATGCATCGCCGATCACAGCGTGTGTTACGACATGCTTTATGGTCCCGGCCAGACGCCGTTTCAGCGCTGGGCATTACTGCACGGCGCGGCGGCCGCAGAGCAGGGCCTGGGCATGCTGGTCGAGCAGGCCGCCGAGTCCTTCAGCCTGTGGCGCGGTGTGCGGCCCGACACGGCCGCGGTGCTGGCCGATCTGCGCCGCGTGCTGGAGGCCGCTGCGGCCGATCATCGCCAGCTGAAGCCGCCATCCGACGATGCGTGAAGCCAGCGACGCCCGCCCGCGCTGCGACTGGGCACTGGGGGTCAGTGCCGCGTATCTGGCGTATCACGACGATGAATGGGGTGTGCCCACGCACGATGACCGCCGGCTGTTCGAGTTCCTGTTGCTCGAAGGCGCCCAGGCCGGCCTGTCATGGGCCACGGTGCTGCATCGCCGCGAGGGCTATCGTCGTGCGTTTGCCGACTTCGACCCGGCGGCTGTCGCGCGTTTCGATGAGGCGCATTGCGCACGGTTGCTTACCGATCCCGGCATCATCCGCAATCGCCTCAAGGTCGCCTCGGCAGTGAGCAACGCCCGGGCGTTCCTGGAGGTGCAGTCAGCGTTCGGCTCTTTCGATGCCTATCTATGGCGTTTCGTCGATGGTCAGCCCATCGATGGCAGGCGTGCGAGCATGGCCGAAGTACCGGCCACGACACCGCTGTCGGACACGCTCAGCCGCGATCTTCGCAAGCGCGGCTTTCGCTTCGTCGGCAGCACCATCGTCTACGCTTACCTGCAGGCCATGGGCCTGGTGAACGATCACCTGCTGCATTGTCATCGCCATGCCGCCTGCCAGGCTTTGGCCAGTGATGTGGCCTGAGACAGTATTCGGTTTAATTTTAAAAAAGGAACGTCGATGAACGTCACACTGCTCTATGCCGGCCTGGCTGTCCTGGTGCTGTTGGTACTGTCCTGGCGCGTCGTGCGCCTGCGCCGATCATTGCGCATCGGTCTGGGCGATGGCGGCAATGCCGACCTGCAGCGGGCGACGCGCGTGCACGGGAACTTCCTTGAGTACACGCCCATCGCGCTGCTGTTGCTGGCGCTGCTCGAGTTCAGCGGGCTGGCGTCCGTGTGGCTGCATGCCGGCGGCGTGGCGCTGCTGGTGTTCAGAAGCCTGCATGCCTTCGGACTGTCGAGCTCGGCGGGGACCAGCTTCGGGCGTTTCGCCGGGACGCTGGGCACCTGGCTGCTGTTGGCGGCGCTGGCAGTGACGGCCGTGGTGCGTGCGTTGGCCTAGCCGTTTGCCGTCGTTTTCGCGTCCGCATCGAACACCAGTTCGAACGGCTCGATCCAGAAGGGCATGTCGTCGGACACGGCCAGGCCGTGGGGTTCGAGCAGCGCGTTCCAGTACTCGGTGTGCAGGGCCTTCCAGACCACCGGGTCGCGCACGGGTGAGCCGTCCACCGCCGTGTCCTTGGCCGTGACCTGACCGAAGATGCCGTCGCGGACCTCGCTGATGCGCACCAGCAGCGTTGGCCGCCCATCCATATCGACCAGCACCAGGTACAGCCCCGCGTGCGGTGTCTTGCGGCTGGTGCGCTCGACGATCCACGGCAGCGTGAAGGTGCCGGTTTTGTCCCCCGCGCGAATCAGCTCGAAAATCTGCTTCGTGGTCTGCGCATCCAGGCCGATCCAGCGCACTTCCCAGTTGTTCTGAAGATCAAGTGAGGGGTGTGCCGCGCGCGCGGCATCGAGAAAGGCCTGGATTGCATCGGCCGAGGGTGGGGTGACGCGTGGTGAGAGGTGCATGGGCATCCCGGGCTGCAAATCAGCGTGGAGGATCGTGCGTGGCAGGTCGTCCTGTCAAGCAGCTGCCCGCGTCAGCGCGCAGGAGATCTGTTCTCTACAGCGCTGGGTCAGCCATCACCTGGCCGAACTCGCAGTACCGGCCATCTCCAAGCAGTACACCCGCGTAATGCTCCCAACTCCGGCCGGTGCCGCTCACCATCCGCAGGTCGTCCGTCTGCTCAAGGCCAGGACAACCATCGGGAAACACGGCCCGGAAGCGCCTGCCATCCGCGGATTCGATCACCAGCGTCGGCCCGGTATCCACGCTCCAGGAGCGGATCGTGCCGATCTGCTGGCGCGTGACACCTTGACGCGGTGCAGGGGCGAATCGGGCAGCCTCGCGCGCAGCTTTCGCACGCTCTGCTGCCTCGGTCGTGATGGGCTGCACCCGAAGTGACCATCCGTCGCTGTAACCCAATATACGGAAACGAAAGCGCCCGGACTCCTCCATCAGCACATCGCCAGTGCCGCTCCCGTACCACAGGGTCACGATGCCCAGGAAGTCATCAGTGGCCGCATCGATCAGGTGCACCTCGAAGCGCCCGAGGGCCGGCGCCCCCTCGTGGTGCCGGGTCTGCCAGGTCACCATCCACGGCGATTGCGCCTGGAAAGCGCCGGTGATTTCCTGGGTTCGCCCTGAGAACTCGTGAATCACCGATTGGGCGGCCGCTAAACCGGGCAAGAGAGCCAATGTAAGCACCAAAGGTAATGCGCGCATCACGATAGGGTCCTTCGAGACCATGCCAGTACTTCAGCTTAGGCTGGCTGTACACGTAAACGCTGTAAGAGGTTCTACGTAAGCCAGCCTTCCTCGGCCGTAATCCACTCATGTCCGTGCCGGCCCATGCGCAAGCCGTGTGCCCAGTCATCGCGTACCTGCAACATCATCGTTTGATGGTTGGCAATCGCTGTCGGTGCGATGGCGCACCGACGCGACGATCACCGGAAGGCGACACTCTTGCTTCCTGCTTGGCGCTGGAAGACGCCCACGGGCCTTTGAAACGATTCAGGTCGCATCAGGTCGTAGCTGTGATATGAAGCTACTTGTCGTCATTCTCAACTACCGCACGCCAACCTTAGCGATAGACTGCCTGCGTTCGATAGAGCCGCAATTGCGCGCGATCGGCGATTGCCAGGTCAGCCTGATCGACGGGCATTCGCCCGATGACTCGGTTGCGCAGCTCCAGGCCGCGATCGACTCGAACGGATGGGGCTCATGGGTCGATTTCCGTCCGCTGCCCGTCAATCGCGGCTTCGCGTACGGCAACAACCACGGCATCACGCCGTATCTGGCAGGTCCACGGCCACCGGAGTTCGTACTGTTGCTGAATCCCGACACCGTCGCCCGCGACGGAGCGATTGCAGCGCTGCTGAGCCACATGGCGGCGAATCCCGATACCGGTATTGCTGGATCACGTCTTGAAGACCCCGACGGCACGCCCCAGCGCTCAGCGTTCCGATTTCCCGGTGTTGCCAGCGAGATCGATTACGGACGCGGCCTGGCGCCGTTTTCGCGGCTGCTTCGCCGATGGCAGGTCGCACCGCCGGTGGTTGATGAGACGCTGGATGTTGACTGGGTTGCCGGTGCCAGCATGATGGTGCGGCGCGAGGTGTTCGACTTGATTGGTCTGCTCGACGAGCAGTATTTCCTGTATTACGAGGAAGTCGACTTCTGTTTGCGTGCCCAGCGCGCAGGTTTCGTCTGCCGCTATGTGCCCGCCAGCCATGTCGTGCATCTGGTCGGTCAGGCCAGCGGTGTCACCGGAAAGAGTGACACGACCCGGCGCCGCCCCGCGTACTGGTTCGAGTCACGTCGACGCTACTACACGAAGAACCACGGCGTGCTCTACACTGCGGTGGCGGATATAGCGTTTGCCGTCAGCCTGGGCCTGTATCGAATCCGCCGGGCGATCCTGCGTTCCCCGGACACTTTTCCTGCGTATCTGTGGCGCGATCATCTCCGGCACAGCGTCCTGCTTAGGGGGCGCGCATGAGCGACGTTGGCGAAAGCAGGCACACCCGCGACCTCGATCTGTTCACCCTGATCCGGGAGGACTACGAACGTCACGGGCGTGACTGGACGCGCCCCGGTTTTCGCGCGATGGTGGTTTACCGGTTCGGCGTATGCCGTATGCGTATCAGGACCAGGCTTCTGCGCGCGCCGCTGAGTTTTCTGTATCGCAGGCTCTTTATCCGCGTACGCAATCGCTACGGGATAGAGATTCCGTTCACCGCGCAGCTGGGGCGACGCGTGACGCTCGAACACTCCCATGCGATCGTGATCCACGGCAACAGCGTCATCGGCAATGATTGCTATATCCGCCAGGGATGCACGCTTGGCAACAAGTCTCTCGACGCGCCGTTCGACGCACCGAGTCTCGGTGACCGAGTCAATGTCGGCACCGGTGCCAAGCTCCTGGGCAAGGTGATCGTCGGCGATGATGCAACGATCGGCGCAAACTCGGTCGTGGTGAAAGATGTGCCTTCAGGTGCTGTCGCGATGGGTGTTCCGGCAAGGATTGTCAGGAAAGCTGATCTGAGGCCATCTGCAGGCAACGGTGTTGATGCAGGTTCCCGGTCCGCACAGGTCCTCCGGCCTGCAGAATTCACTGTCGACTCATCCAGGCCGAGGGCGCCAGGCGCGCCGCGCAGACCCTCCAGGTTGTCCTCGGATTAAGCCGGTTCGCGCAGTCGGGCGTGCGTGTGGCGGAAGCTAAGGCGCGCGCGTGTCGATCCTGATCACGGTCAGGCCCTGCAGGCCCTCGGGCGTATTGTGCGAAATGCCGCCCAGATACAGGCTGTCGGCCTCCAGGTCCTGCCAGCGCAACTCGATGGTCACCTCTTCGCCGGCGCTGACGAAGCCCGGTCCAAGCGGCAGCATGTTGCCGACGTCATCATTGACGCCGAACGACCAGGCGAGCAGCAGATAGTCTGCCCCTGGGCCGCTGGCCGGATCCGTGGCGAAGCCGTGCACCAGCGCGGCATAGCGTCCCGGCGCCGGGAACAGCAGACTGACCGTTTCATCACTGCTTAGCCCTATGCTCTGGCCGACCTGTGTGCACACATCGCCGGGACAGTAGAACAGGTAGAGATCGAGATCATCGTTGCCGCTGGTCAGCTCATCGGCCAGTGCGAAGCGCGCATAGGCCTGGTCTGGCGGAATGTCGATCAGGTGCTGGGTGACGCCGCTGCCGTCGCGGAACGTGAAACGCTGCTGCGGATCCTGCTGGACGAAGCCCTCGACCACCAGCGGCTGACGCAGCCCGTGGGCCTGGGGTGTATAGCTGCCGGTATAGCCCGCACGCAGCTGGAAGGTCGTCTCGCCTGCGACGCCGGCGAGCTGCAGCTCGCCGGGCGCGGCCAGCGCGCGGGCCTGGGCGGCCAGAGGACTGCGCACGGCGTGGTCTGCACTGCGCCAGGTCAGGCTGCCGAAACGCCATTCGTTCAGCGGTATGCCGGCCGCGTCGATATTCACCGTGTAGTTGGCGGTCTCGCCCGTGCCGAGGTTCAGGGTCGAGGGCGTGACACTGACCTGCGTACCCGGCGGGGCATCGATTTCGGCGACGAAGCTGCCGCTTTGCGTGGCGGTCAGCCGGCGCCGGACCTGGTCGCTGCCCACCAGGGCGCCCACGCCGATTGACGGCAGGTTGAGATCCTGGGCCCGCAGCGACAGGCCGCCGGCGGACAGCAGCGCACAGTCGGTGGGTGGAAAGGGGCTGGGATCAAGCCCGCAGGCGAAGGCGACGTAGTCGAGCAGATCGGCGTCATAGACGGCCCCCGGTGTCACGGCGCCAGCCGGGCGTACGTGGCCGGCACCCATCGCAAACGGACCGGCTGGCGTCTCGCCATCTTCGAGCACCACCGTCTGGTAGGCCGAGGTCATCATCGCCGACTTGATCATCGCCGGTGTCCAGTCGGGATGCTGCTCACGCAACAGTGCCGCCAACCCGGCGACGACCGGTGCGGATTGCGAGGTACCCGAGAGCACCTGGAAGCGCTCACCGGGCTGCCCGGTGGCGGGATCGCGGGTGTGCCCGCCGAGCATGTCCACGCCTGGTGCCGTGAGATCAGGCTTGATCAGGTCGGGGGCGGCGAGATTCGGGCCGCGGGCGGAAAACTCGCCCATGACATTGCCGCTGACGATTTCCTCGATCAGCCGGCCCTTGCTGAGTTCCACTTCGACGCGCTGACCCTCGGCCAGCGCGGCCACGAGTCGCTGGCCGTCCGACGCGCCGATCATGATCGCCGGAATGTCGATGCGATCGCCATCGCTGAGCATGGTGATCGGTGGTCCGGCGGTGTTGTAGACGATCACCGCCGTGGCACCTGCGGCCTGCGCACGCGAAAGCTTGGTCTCGAAGGTGCAGCCGCCGCGCCGGATCAGCGCCACGTGGCCTGAGATCTCGCTGCGATTGACCAGCGGCTGGCAGGCGTCGTCGCGGCTGCCGGGCGTACCGTCGGGCAACTGACCAATGCCGTCGTCGACCTGCCGCAGCTCGCCGCTGATCGGCCCGGTGTCGCTGAGCAGGGCCGTGAACGTCGCCTCGCGCATGACCAGGTCGCCAGCCACGGACGCAGGTGCGATGACGCGCATGCCTTCCTCGAAGCGTCGCCCATCGCGGGTGTTGGCCGCCACCGTGGTGATCCATGGCGAGTCGCCGGGGGCGCCGATGGTGCCCGGCGCCGGACCGTCATTACCGGCGGCCACGGCGGTGAAGACACCGGCGTCAGCGGCAAACAGCAGCGCGAGGTCATCCGGCCCGTTGAAGCCGGATTCCGGATTGCCCACGGAGTAGTTGATGATGTCGACGCCGTCTGCCACGGCATCGTCGATGGCGCGTGCAAGATCAGAGGTGTTGCAGGTGGCGCGTGTCTCGCCCGGCCGCAGCCAGCAGGCCTTGTAGACCGCCACGTAGGCCCGTGGTGCGACGCCACGGATGCGCCCGATGCGTGTGCCGAACAGGCTGGCCTCGACATCGTTGCCGGCGGCGATCGAGGCGATGTGCGTGCCGTGACCGTCGGCATCGCGCGGAGAGAGGAACTCGCCGGGATCCAGCTCGTTGGTCGCCAGGAAGCCCTCATTGTAGTAGCGCGCGCCGATGAGCTTGTTGTTGCAGTCATTGACCGTGAAGGCCTCGCCTGCCTGGCAGATGCCGTTCCACTGCGCCGGCGGTTCGTACACAAGTTGGCGGCTGGATTGACGGTGGCTGCGGCACAACCATCGACCCAGTAACGATACGCGCGCCCATTCGCTGCGGCACAGTCGTGGCAGCGGACGCTGGTCGCGATCAGACAGGGACGGGTGGCCCGGGGCCACGCCACTGTCAATGATGCCAATGATGATGCCCTCACCGCGCAGGCCCAGGCCCGTGTCCAGGCTGGCAGCACCACTGCCGAACCCCAGGAAGCGCATCGACTCGCCGCTGTTCAGCGGCCGGGACTGGTCGGGCCAGATGCCGGTGACGTCCGGATGGCGGGCCAGCTGCGCGACCTGCTCGCCGGTCAGGCGCGCGGCAAAGCCATTGAAGCTGTGGCGGTAGCTGTAGAGTTTGCCCTGGCCTGCGCCGATCTCGGCGAGCAGGCGGTCATGCGAGGCTTCCAGGCGTTGTGCGTGACTGGTCTGGTTGCCTGAGCGCGCCTGCAGCATGCGTGGAGGGCCCACGCCACGGCTGGCCGCCATGCCGCCGATACCACCGCGTGCAGCCGCCAGCGCCGGCGGCTCGCGCAGCTGCACGATGACCACCTGGTCTTCGCGCTTGGTGCTGTACAGGGCTCCGGCCAGGCGCAGCTCGGCGCCGGGCACGCCGTGCGTGGGGCCCTGTGCGAAGGCCGGGGTCGCGAAGACCAGCCCCGAAAAAATCGTGAGCCACCTGAGCATGATTCGATGCGTGCCCGCCGATGTATGGCTGTGAGGACAGAAACTTGGGTGGGTAATTTAACGTAAAGCTACCACAGCCCCCAGTCCGTGGTCACCGCCTGGAGTTCGCGTGCACCACGCCATCGTTGCCTGCCCGCTATACGGCTATGGTGTGGCGCCGGCGGCATCTCCCGACCCGAGCCAGTCGCGGGGGGTGAGGTAGTCGTAGAGCTCCGCCTCCCGGCTGCCCGGTGCCGGGTGCCAGTCGTAGCCCCAGCGCACGACCGGGGGCAGCGACATAAGGATCGACTCGGTGCGTCCGCCCGACTGCAGGCCGAACAACGTGCCGCGATCGAAAGCCAGGTTGAACTCGGCATAGCGCCCGCGCCGGTAGAGCTGGAACTCGCGCTCGCGCTCGCCGTATTCCATCGCATAGCGTCGACCCACGATGGGCACATAGGCGGGCATATAGCTGTCGCCGACACTGCGCATCAATGCAAAGCAGCGATCGAACCCGCCCTCGTTCATGTCATCGAAAAACAGTCCGCCCACGCCGCGGGTCTCCTGGCGGTGAGGCAGATAGAAATACTCGTCACACCAGGCCTTGAAGCGTGGGTACAGTGCCGTGCCGAACGGATCGCAGGCGTTGCGCGCGGTTTCGTGCCAGTGGCGCACGTCTTCGTCGAAGACATAGTAGGGCGTGAGGTCGAAACCGCCGCCGAACCACCATACCGGCTCGGCATCGGGTGCCTGGGCGATGAAAAAGCGCACGTTGGCATGACTGGTCGGCACATACGGGTTACGCGGGTGGATGACTACCGACACGCCCATGGCGCGAAAGCCCCGGCCCGCGAGCTCTGGTCGTGCCCGTGTCGCACTCGGCGGCAGGCCATCGCCATAGACGTCTGAAAAGCCCACCCCGGCTTTCTCGAACACGCCGCCCTCGCTCATGACCCGGCTCTCGCCGCCGCCACCGTCGGCGCGCGTCCAGGCATCGGCCCGAAAGCTCGCCTTGCCATCGGCCTGCTCCAGCGTCGTGCAGATGCGCTGCTGCAGATCCTGCAGGTAGCTGCGCACCGCGTCGATGGATACTTCGTCTTTCATGCCGTGCTCCATTGGATCGCTCTGGCCGGGTCAGCCGCCCGGGCCGCTTCAGTCACGCAATGTGTGTCCGCCGAGTGCGTGGCGCATCGGCGTTGGCCGGTCGCGCCCGCCGGTCGGGCCGCCGATGATCATGTCGATGCCGGACGGAAAATAGACCCGCGCGCGCAGCGCGCTGCGTGCCGGTTTGCAGCCCGAGGGGTTGGCGCTGGTCGAGATCAACAGGCCGCCTGCCAGTTCGCACAGCCTTGCGGAGGGTGCGAAGGCGGTTACCCGCACGGCGAGCGTGTCGCGTCCGCCGGTGATCCAGTCCGGCACCCAGTCGGCCGCCGGCAGAACCCAGGTGACCGGCCCCGGCCACTGGCCCGAGATCTCCCGCCAGCGTGCTGCAGGCAGGTCGCCGAGCAGGCTGGCTACCTCTTCGGCGTGTGCGGCCAGCACGATGAACCCGGCGCCGATATCCCGGCCCTTGAGTGTCAGCAGGCGTTCGACGGCGTCCGGATCGAAGGGATCACAGGCCAGTCCGTAGACGCCCTCGGTGGGATGGGCGATCACGCCGCCGGCTGCGAGCAGCCGGCCGGCCTTGCGCAAAAGGTGTTCGCTGCTCAAATGAGCCATCCCGCGCAGGAAGAATCAGCGCACGAAGGCTTCATCACTGCTGTCGCGATCCCCGGCAGACTTCTTAGACGCGCCCTTGGCGGCGCCGGCCTTCTTCTTCGCAGTGCCGGATTTCGCCGGTTTCTTGCTGGCGACCTTGCTGGTGGTCTTCTTTGCCGCAGCCTTCTTCTTTTTCGCCGCTTTCTTTTTCTTCTTCTTGGCGGGCACCTTCTTCGCAGTGGCCTTGGCCGCGGTCTTCTTGGCGGCGGTTTTCTTCGCAGCGGCCTTCTTCGCCGCGCCACCGCGCCGGCCACGCCCGCGCTCCGGCGCCTCGAGCAGCAGTTTCTCGCAATCGGCCAGGCTCAGGCTGCGCGGCTCGACATCCTTCGGAATCTTGGCGTTCTTCTTGCCATCCGTGATGTAGGGGCCGTAACGACCGTTGAGCACCTGGATACCGTTGTCGAACTCGCGGATGATGCGATTGGCGTCGGCTTCCTTCTTCGCCGCAACCAGCTCCAGCGCCCGCGGCAGGTCGATGGTGTAGGGGTCGTCATCCTTGGGGATGGAGGCGTACTTCGAACCGTACTTCACATAGGGACCGAAACGCCCGATGTTCACCAGTACGGGTTCGCTCTCGGGCGTCTCGCCAAGCTCGCGTGGCAGCTTGAACAGCTCCAGCGCCTCGGCAAGTTCCACCTGGTCCATCTTCTGGCCTGGCCGAAGCCCTGCGAACTTGGGCTTCTCCTCGTCATCCTTTGTGCCGATCTGCACGAAAGGTCCGAAGCGGCCCATGCGCACGCTGACAGGCCGGCCGCTCTTGGGGTCGGTACCCAGGTCGCGCGCCTGGGCGGCTTCCTCGCGCGTCACCGAGGCGTCCTTGTGCTCGACGAGTTCATGGAACGGCTTCCAGAACTCGCGCATCAGGGGCACCCACTCGCGCTCGCCGCGGAAGATCTCGTCCAGCGAGTCCTCCATGCGCGCCGTGAACTCGTAGTCCACGTACTGCGAGAAGTGCTTGGTCAGGAAACCATTGACGATCTTGCCCACGTCGGTGGGAATAAACCGACGCGCATCCATCTCAACATACTCGCGCTGCTGCAGCGTGGAGATGATGTTGGCGTAGGTGGATGGCCGCCCGATGCCGTACTCCTCCAGCGCCTTGACCAGCGAGGCCTCCGAGAAGCGCGGCGGGGGCTCGGTGAAGTGCTGGTCGGCACGTACCTGGTTGAGCGTAATCACGTCGCCTTCAGCCACGTCGGGCAGAATGCGATCCCCGTCGTCGGTGGCGGCATCGTCGGTGCCTTCCTGGTAGACGGCGATGAAGCCGGGGTGCTTGAGCACCGAGCCGGTGGCCCGAAAGCTTGAGCGACGCTCGCCGTCAGGGCCGGCCAGCATGTCGATGGCCACGGTATCGAAAGTGGCATGGATCATCTGCGAGGCCACTGTACGCTTCCAGATCAGCGTATAGAGCTTGAGCTGGTCGGGATTGAGCTTGCCGCGCAGCGATTCGGGCGTGCGCTTGAGCGACGTCGGTCGGATGGCCTCATGGGCTTCCTGCGCATTCTTCGCCGTGGTCTTGTAGACCCGCGGCTGGTCAGGCAGGTTGTCTGCACCGTAGCGCTCGGTGATCAGTTCGCGCGCCTGGCCCAGCGCCTCATCGGACAGGCCCACCGAGTCGGTACGCATGTAGGTGATCAGACCCACCGGACCCTCATCGGTCTCCATGCCCTCGTAGAGCCGCTGCGCAACGCTCATCGTGCGACTGGCCGAGAAGCCGATCTTGCGCGAGGCTTCCTGCTGCAGCGTGGAGGTGGTGAACGGGGCTGCCGGGTTGCGGCGACGCTGCTTGCGCTCGACCTTGGCCACCGTCAGTTGTCCGGGCACCCGCACGTGCGCCTTGTCTTCGCTGACCGCGCTGGTGTCGGTGGCGCTTTCCGTGCTGGCGCCGGCGGCCTTGAGCAGCGCCTCGCGCGCGCCGGTGGCGCTGGCCGCGTCGCCGAAGCTGAACTGCTCGACACGCTCGCCTTCGAACTCCCACAGGCGCGCGACGAAGGGCGCATCCTCGCGCGCGACATCGGCCTCCAGCGTCCAGTACTCGCGTGGAATGAAGGCGTCGATCTCGGCTTCGCGTTCGCAGATCATGCGTAGCGCCGGGCTTTGCACGCGCCCGGCCGACAGGCCGCGGCGCACTTTCTTCCACAGCAGCGGCGAGAGGTTGAAGCCGACCAGGTAGTCCAGTGCCCGGCGCGCCTGCTGGGCATTGACCCGCTCGGTGGAGATGCTGCGTGGCTGGGCAATCGCCTTCTGCACGGCCTGGCGGGTGATTTCGTAGAACACCACGCGATGCACCGGCTTGTCGGTTACCAGCTTACGCTCGCGCAGGATCTCGTAGAGATGCCAGGAGATGGCCTCGCCCTCGCGATCGGGGTCAGTGGCCAGATAGAGGGCATCGCACTTCTTCATTGCCCGCGCGATGGCGTCGACATGCTTCTGGTTGCGCTCGATGATCTCGTAGCGCATGGCAAAGTCGTGCTCGGTGTCCACGGCGCCGCCCTTGGGCACGAGATCGCGGACGTGACCATACGAGGCGAGCACCTGGAAATCAGGTCCCAGGTACTTCTCGATGGTCTTCGCCTTGGCCGGCGACTCGACGATAACCAGGTTCTTGCTCATACGTAAAAAAAGCCGCAGCGGTCGGCTGCGGCACCTTTTAGATTCCTTGTCTGTCGCCCGATGCCCGATTCAATGAATGGCGCCGGGTCCCTCAGCGAACACCAGATCTTCCATCCTGGCGTACGCGGTTTCCTGTCCTGGCTGGCTGAACAGCACCATCAGCACCACCCACTTGATGTGGTCGATATCGATGTCGACGGCATCCAGCGCCAGCAGGCGATCAATCAGCAACTCCCGCTGCCCGCCGCTGAGAATGCCAACCTGCTCGAGATAAAGTATGTAGCCCCGGCAGCCGGCGTCTAGCCGGGAGAGCTCACGGGCGTCGAAAATCCGCAGCGCACAGTCGGTGGGCGCGCTGGGGTGCGGTCGTTCGTCGCTGTTGAGACCGTCCAGCCATTCCAGGGCCCGATCGATCTCCCTGTCGCCGAACCCGGCACGCTCCAGTTCCATGCGAAGCTCTGCGCGGTCGGGCTCCGGTTCTTCATCGGCGTCCACGTAGGTTTCAAACAGGTACATCAGCACGTCGAGTACGGTTTCTGTCATCAGGTTCTCTTTCGTGGGGCGTTTCCACGTGTTGCGTAGCGCCCTCCGGGCAGTATTTCCACTGCACCCTGCAATTCCAGGATCAGCAGCATGGAGGAAAGCGTCTCGGGCGTCAATCCGGTGCGCTGCATCAACTGGTCCATGGAGACTGGCGCAAATTCCATGGCAGACAATAACTTGGCGTAATCCGGGTCAACTTCTGCCGACGCCCGGCCAGGCTCGTCCGGGAGGGGGTCGGCGGCTGCGGGGGTGCTCGCACGAAGCATCGGTCCGAGCTGGTTGGCCAACTCGCCGAGCACGTCATCGCTGGTCTCGACGAGCTTGGCGCCCTCGCGGATCAGCCGGTGGCAACCCCGGGCCATGGGGTTGTGAATCGACCCGGGAATGGCGAAGACCTCGCGGCCCTGTTCGGCGGCCAGTCTGGCGGTGATCAGTGAACCGCTGCGCGCCGCCGCTTCCACGACCAGCACCCCGAGCGACAGACCGCTGATGATGCGGTTGCGGGCCGGAAAGTGGTGGCGCAGCGGCGGCGTGCCCGGGGGGTACTCCGAGACCAGCAGACCCAGATCTGCGATGCGTGCAGCCAATGCGCGATTGCCCTGCGGGTAAACCTCATCAGGGCCGCAGCCCAGCACGGCCACGGTGTCGCCGGTGGCCGTGAGTGCGCCTTCATGGGCGGCGGCGTCGATGCCGCTGGCCAGCCCGCTGGTGATGACCAGGCCCGCCTGGGCGAGGTGTGCGGCGAATGCCATGGCGGTTTCGCGACCGTCATGGCTGGGGTTGCGGCTGCCGACGATCGCCAGCTGGGGTTCGGCAAGCAGGGCTGCGCGGCCTCGCAGCCACAGTGCCAGCGGGGCGTCGTCGAGCCTGGCCAGGGATTCGGGCCAGTCGGGCGAATCGAAAGTCAGCAGTGCGCAGCCGGGTGTGTTCAGCCAGCGCCTGCCTGCGTCGAGGCGTGTCTCGTCAGGCTCGCGCAGCGCGGCAATCGTGGCGGCGCTGAAGCCCATGCCGGCCAGCGTGCTGTGCGATGCCGCGAGCAGCGCCTCGATACTGCCGCTGGCCGCCACCGCGCCACGGCATTTCTCGGCCGACAGCTGCGGTGCATACAGCAGCCTGAGCCAGCAGTCCTGGCTTTCGCTCAGTCTCATGCGCAGGGTGGCGCAAAACGAAAGGCCCGCGTCCCATTGGGGCGCGGGCCTTTGTTCGAGCAGGCGCGCAGGGGCTTAAGTGCCCGGATTTCGCACCGTGTCGAGTACGCGGAACTCGTTGACGGATTGCATGACCAGGCCATAACTGATGCGATCGAAAGTCCTGAAGATCATCATCGTGGCCGCAAGCTCCTCAGGCAAGCGCACTTTCTCGCCGAACATGCCCGATCCGCCAATGGTGTCGCGAATCTCTTCGCCCGCCTGGTAGACCTGCAGCACATGTCCGGGCGCCAGACCGTCACGATCACCGCGATTGATGACTACGACCATCCACGGGCCAATCAGCGACAGCCCGTTTTCGACGGCAATGACACGACCCTCGATGGCCCGGTCCGGCGAGCGCGGCATGAAATTCAGGCTCGGCAGCAGTTCTTCTTCCAGCAGCCGGTCGCCGCGCAGGGTCTCGCGCTCCGAGTCGGTCAGGAACAGTGTGGCCGGATCGCCGCCGCGACGCAGTCTGCCGCGTCCGGTGTAATTGCCGTGGTAGCCCACGATCACGCCATCATCGGGATCGACCAGCGCGTCGCCGACGTTGACGACACTGAAATAGCTACCCGATTCGGCAGACGTGCCACGCACGTAGACATCGTCGCCGGCCGCCGCCATCAGCTTGCCTTCGCGGAAGCTCAGCACGTAGGGCAGGTTGTCGGCCTGCTCACGGGTCAGCACCGAAGGCCGCGACAGGAAAGCGCGGATCGCATCATGGGGGATCGTCGCGATCGCATCCTCGATGCGTTCCTCGCGAATACGCGGCGACAGGCGCTCGGCCGTGCCACGCTCGAGTATCAGCCGTGGCTGACCGTCGATGTACACCAGCGAGATGACGTCGCCGGGGTAGATAAGGTGTGGATTGGCAATCTGTGGATTGACCTGCCAGATTTCCGGCCACACCCAGGGCTCGCGCAGGAAGCGACCGGCGATGTCCCACAAGGTGTCACCGCGCTGCACGACGTAACTGTCGGGATGCCGGGGATTGAGCGCCACCGCCTGGCGCAGCTGTCCGACGGCAGCGGGCAGACGCTCGCCGGCTGTACGGGACTCACGCGACGTCGCCGAACTGCGCGCCGCTGCAGTATCCTGGCGCTCCTGCGCGATGCGGTTATCGGCAGCCGCCTGGGTATCAGGCAGCTGGGCGGGCTCGCCCGCGCAGGCGACAAGTCCCGCGGAGATGGCCAGCAGCACGGGCAGCTGGAAGATGGCAGAGCGCTTTGCTGGCATGACTGTGCGTGCCTGGGCTGGAAACATGATGCAAGTGTGCTCCATGGCCGGTGGGTCGGCGTGCCGACCAGTTCACAGATACTGATATAATGACCGCATTGCGCGCGTGCGTTTTTGTGGCCCCGCATTTCCGGCGCAGGCGCGGAACCCGCACCCGCCAGCGTTTGTCATTATGCTTATTAAGTCATTACTTTAGCAGCAATTGGTCCCAACGCACACGAATTCTCCCGGCAGCTCGAAGATTCACCATGACCCGATTGACGATTCTTGAATATCCCGATCCGCGGCTGCGCACCCGCGCCGCGCCGGTCACCCAGGTCGATGACTCGATCCGCCAGCTCGTGGCGGACCTGTTCGAGACCATGTACGCCGCGCCCGGCATCGGCCTGGCCGCCACGCAGGTGAATGTGCACCAGCGTGTGCTGGTAGCCGATGTGTCCGAGGATAAAAACCAGCCCGTCGCCCTGATCAATCCGGAGATCATCGCCGCCGACGGTGCGGAGATCACCGAAGAAGGCTGCCTGTCGGTGCCCGGGTACTTCGACCGGGTGGAGCGTCCCAATCACATCCGTGTACGTGCACTCAATCTCCAGGGCGAGGTCTTCGAGATGGAGGCGCAGGGCCTGCTGGCCGTGTGCATCCAGCACGAGATGGATCATCTGCAGGGCAAGCTGTTCGTCGACTACCTCTCCGAGCTCAAGCGCAGTCGCCTGCGCAAGCGCGCGCAGAAACAGCGGCGCCAGGAGCCTGAGCACGCAGCACTCTGATACCACGTCCGTCCTCCCGCCCGGCCGCCGTGCTCCGCGGCGTGCCCTGGGCCCTTTGAAGAGCAGCGCATGAGCACATTGCCCCGGGTGGTGTTTGCCGGCACACCGGAGTTTGCCGTGCCAGCCCTGGAAAGTCTGATCGCTGCCGGCTGGCCGGTGGTCGGCGTATTCACGCAGCCCGACAGGCCTGCCGGGCGCGGCCGCAGACTTGTCGCAAGCCCGGTCAAGCACTGCGCTGCAGCCGCAGGGATTTCCGTGTACCAGCCCACGGGCCTGCGAACCCCCGAGGAACGGGCCCTGCTCGCGGCGCTGCAGCCCGAGCTGCTGATCGTCGCCGCCTACGGTCTGCTGCTGCCCAAAGCGGTGCTGGCGCAGCCCGCGCTGGGTTGCGTCAACATCCACGCCTCGTTGCTGCCGCGCTGGCGCGGTGCGGCCCCCATCCAGCGCGCGATCCTCGCGGGCGATACGCGCACCGGCATCAGCATCATGCGCATGGTCCACAGGCTCGATGCCGGGCCGGTGTATCTTGAGCGCGCGCTGGAGATCGGCGCCGAGGAGACCGGTGGCCAGCTGCATGACCGGCTGGCCAGACTCGGTGGCGACGCGCTGCTCGAGGCCCTGCCGGGCATCATCGACGGCAGCCTGCCAGCCAGACCCCAGGATGAATCGCTTGCGACCTATGCCTCGAAGCTGGACAAATCCGAGGCGCTGATCGACTGGGCGCAACCGGCCTCGGCGCTGGTCAGGCAGGTGCGTGCGTTCAATCCCTGGCCGGTGGCCGAGACCTGTCTGGGCGAGACGCGTGTACGCATCTGGCAGGCACGCGTCGCGCAGACACCGCCGCCCGCCGGCCCGCCTGGCACGATCGGCAGCGATGATCCCCATCGCCTGTGCGTGGCCACCGGTGATGGCGCACTCGAAGTGCTGCAGTTGCAATGGCCAGGTCGGCGCGTCATGGAGGCTGGCGGATTTCTTGCCGGCCGACCACTGGCTGGCAGGCGCTTCGCATGAGTGACGCCGCGCCCGGCGTGGCGATACGCGCGGTGGCGGCGCGGGTGGTTCATGCTGTGCGCACGCGCGGGCGCACGCTCGATGACGCCCTGGGCGAGTACGAAGCCACGGTGTCGCTGCGTGACCGCCCGCTGCTGCGTGCGCTGGCCTTCGGCACGGTGCGCTGGTGGCTGCGGCTGGCGGCATGCACGCAGGTGCTGCTGACCAGGCCGCTGCGGCCGCGCGATGCGATTCTCGCCGACCTGCTGGCCGTCGGCCTGTTCCAGCTGATTTACCTGCGCATCCCGGCGCGGGCGGCCGTGCATGCCACCGTCGCCGCCACCGCAGTGCTGGAACGCCCGCATGCCCGGGGCCTGGTCAATGCCCTGCTGCGCCGTTTCCAGCGCGAGGGGGAGAGCTTGCTGGCCGGTCTGGATACGCAGGCCGCCGTGCGCCATGCCTGTCCCGACTGGCTTGTGGCGCAACTCGAGGCGGACTGGCCTGAACACCATGAGGCCCTGCTGGTTGCCGCCAACGCAGCACCGCCGATGTGGCTGCGCGTCAATCGCAGGCTCGGTGAGCGCGACGCCTATCTCGAGCGGCTGCGCGCGGCGGGACTCGAGGCCACGCGACACCCCGAGGCGCCCGAGGCACTGTGCCTGGCCGAACCCACCGACGTCGAGCGGCTGCCCGGGTGGGCCCAGGGCGCCGTCTCGGTGCAGGATGCCGCCGCCCAGCTTGCGGCCGGATTGCTGGCGCCCGGTCCCGGTCACCGGGTGCTGGATGCCTGTGCCGCCCCTGGCGGCAAGACCGCCCACTTGCTGGAGACGACACCCGATCTGGCCGAAATGGTGGCACTGGACATCTCCGCGTCACGCCTGGCGGAACTCGAGCATGGCCTTGCGCGTCTGAATCTGCGCTCAAGCGTGCTTTGCGGCGATGCGCGCGATCCGCAGGACTGGTGGGACGGCCGGCCATTCGATCGCATCCTGCTCGATGCGCCCTGTTCGGCGACCGGCGTGATCCGCCGTCACCCGGACATCAAGCTGCTGCGCCAGGTCTCCGACCTGGATGCGCTGGCCGTGCTCCAGGCAGACATGCTGGAGGCGCTGTGGGGATTGCTGGCGCCCGGTGGGCGGCTGCTGTATGCCACCTGTTCGGTGCTCCGGCGCGAGAACCAGGCGCAGATCGTGGCTTTTCTGCAACGACATCCCGAGGCGGCGCTGGTCCCGGGTAACGGTTCTATCTCTGCGCCCGGGCGGCAGATTATGACTGGGGAGACGAACATGGACGGCTTCTATTATGCTTGTCTGCAACACTCGTCCATGACTTCCTGAACTCAATGCCCAAGCTGCCGCCTTCAATCCCGTTGCTACACCGTCGCGCCAGCGGCTGGCTGTGCTGCGCGCTGCTGCTGCCCGCGTTGCTGATCCTGCCGTGGACGAATGCACCGGCGGTGGAAGGTCGCTTCGAGGTCCGCTCGGCCACGATGGATCTCATCGATGGTGTTTACTATCTCGATGCGCGGGTGCAGTACCGGCTCAGCGCGGAGGCGCTGGAGGCACTCGAGGCCGGCGTGGCGTTGACCATCGAACTGCAGATGGAGGTCAATCGGCGCCGCCGCCTGCTGCCCAACCAGAGCGTGGCCACCCTCAGCCAGCGCTATCAGCTGCAGTACCATGCGCTGTCGAACCGCTATGTGCTGCGCAACCTGAACAGCAGTGAGCAGGAGTCGTTTGCCACGCTCTTCGCGGCCCTCAATCAGCTGGGTCGCGTCATTGACCTGCCGGTCATCGATGCAGCACTGCTGGAGCCTGACCAGCGCTATGAATTTCGCCTGCGCGCGGTGCTCGATACGCGCGCATTTCCCGGGCCGCTGCGCCTGCTCGCGTTCTGGGCAGATGGCTGGCGTATCGAGAGCGAGTGGTTCCGATGGCGTCTGGAAGACTGAGGAAGGCCACTTACGGTGCATTGATGCTGCTTGGCGCGGTGCTGTGGCTCAGCGCGCTGCTGCTCCTGGCCCAGACGGCACAAAGCTCCGCGCAATTCGACCGTCTGCAGAACTGGATCCTGCTGGTCAACGCCGCCGGCGTAGTGATTCTGCTGCTGCTGATCGGCGTGAGTCTTGTGCGCCTGGTGCGCGACTATCGCGGGCATATCGCCGGCGCCCGGCTGAAGGCGCGAATGCTGGCGATGTTCGTGATTCTCGCGGTGCTGCCGCTCATACTCGTCTATTACTACGCCGTGCAGTTTCTCAATCGCGGCATCGACAGCTGGTTCAACGTCGATGTCGAAACCGGCCTGGGTAACGCGATCGAGCTCTCGCGGCTGTCCCTGGACCTGCGCACGCGCGATTACCTGGACCGCACGCAATCGATGGCCGCGGAAATGGCGCCGATGGAGAATCCCGAGCTGCTCTCGCGGCTGTCCGGCATGCGCAGGGACTATGGCGCCGCCGACATCACCGTGTTCGGTCAGGCCAGTCGCATCATCGGGACCAGCTCTGCCGAGCCGATGATCGCCGTGCCCTCGCTGCCCTCCGACGAGGTGGTCATGCAGCTGCGCCAGCGACGGCCGTTCGTCAACCTAGAGCCCGGGCCGGACAGCGCTTTCCAGGTGCGTGTAGTCGTACCCGTGCCGGATCTGCGACCCGGTGCGGAGCCACGCGTGGTGCAGGCCTTCTATCCACTGGTGGATCGCCTCGCCTCGCTGGCCGAGAGCGTCGAACAGTCCTATACGCGCTACAATGAACTGGCGTTCCTGCGCACCCCGCTGAAGTACACGTTCACGCTGACCCTGACGCTGATTCTGTTGCTGTCCCTGCTTGGCGCGGTCTACGGCGCGTTCTTCTTCTCACGCCGCCTGGTGGCGCCGATCCAGCAACTGGTGGCCGGCACACGCGCGGTCGCACGCGGCGATTTCGATACCCGGCTGCCGGTGCCGGCGCGCGATGAGATCGGTTTTCTGGTCAACTCCTTCAACGATATGACGCGCCAGCTCGCGCGTGCGCGCCATGCTGCGCAGTCCAGTGAACAGCGGCTCGAAAGCGAGCGCACCAGCCTTGCGATCATTCTTGCCCGCCTGTCGACAGGGGTGCTGGCTCTGGAACCCGACCTGACCATCCGCATTGCCAACCAGGCGGCCGGTGCGATCCTCGGTGTGGATGTCGAGCAGCTCTCCGGACGGCCGCTGGCGGAGGCTGCGGAGGATCAGCCGCTGCTCCAGCAGTTCGCCAATGTCGTGGGCCAGCGCCTGCTGGCCCAGGAACACGAATGGCGCGAGCAGGTGGTGTTGCGCGGGGAGGCCGGTCGCCGGGTGCTGATGTGCGCCTGTACCGGTCTGCCCGGCGATGCCGGTCGCGACGGTGGCCATGTCGTCGTGTTCGATGACATTACGGCCCTGCTGCAGGCGCAGCGCGACGCTGCCTGGGGCGAAGTGGCCCGCCGTCTGGCCCACGAGATCAAGAACCCACTGACGCCGATCCAGCTCTCCGCCGAGCGCCTGCGTCGCCGCTACCTCGAGCACATGTCTGCGGAAGATGGCCAGCTTCTGGATCGCGCCACGCACACCATCGTGCAGCAGGTCGAGGCCATGAAGCAGATGGTCAACGCCTTCAGCGAGTACGCGCGCGCGCCCGACATGAAGTTCGGCACGCTGGATTTGAACCAGCTGATCGCCGAGGTCGCGGATCTGTACCGCGCGCAGGAAGGCAAGGTGTCCATCGGGGTGGAACTCGATGCGGCCCTGCCGCCGGTCGAGGCAGATGCCGGACGAATCCGCCAGCTGTTACACAATCTCATTCGCAATGCGCTCGAGGCGCTGGAGGGCCAGCCATCGGCGGAGATCACCGTGACCAGCCGCGTGGCCTGCATGCAGGATCAGCAGATGGCCGCCATCACGGTCGAGGACAACGGCCCGGGCTTCCAGATCGACGCGGTCGAGGAGATCTTCGAGCCCTATGTGACCAGCAAGCCGCGCGGCACCGGCCTGGGCCTGGCGATCGTCAAAAAGCTCGTCGAGGAGCATGGCGGACGCATTGAGGCGCGCAATCGCGAGCAAGGAGGCGCCTGCGTGAGTATACTGCTTCCGGTTGACGAGACGGCCAGGGAAGCCATGCTGGCCAATCACGCATGGCGCAAGGAACAACGACGGGAGCGGGCATGACAGCGTCCAGAATTCTTGTCGTCGATGACGAAGCTGATATCCGCACGCTGATCCAGGAGATTCTCTCCGAGGAAGGCCACGCGGTCACAGTCGCCGCCGATGCAAGCCAGGCCCGCGCGGCCATCGAAGCCGACGGCTTCGATCTGGTGTTGCTGGATATCTGGATGCCCGATAACGACGGCATCACCTTGCTGCGGGAATGGTCGGAGGCCGATGCACTGAAGTGCCCGGTGGTCATGATGTCGGGCCACGGCACGGTGGATACTGCCGTCGAGGCCACGCGCCTGGGTGCCGTGGATTTCATCGAAAAGCCGCTGTCGCTGACCAAGCTGCTGCGCACGGTGGAACGTGCGCTGACTGAGGCCGCACGGCCGCGAGGCGCTGCCGGGCGCGCCAGCCAGGCCGATCTGCTGGTGCCCGTGGGCCGCAGCCGCACGATGCAGACCTTGCGGGATCATGCCCAGCGGCTGGCGCCGCACGATGCCCCGGTGATGCTGTTCGGCGAGCCGGGCACCGGTCGTGAAGCATTCGCGCGCTATATCCATTCAGTCGGTCCGCGTGGGCGCAGTCCCCTCGTCAGTGTCGTGGCCGCATCGCTCACCGCGGAGACGGCCGCCACCCAGCTGTTTGGCAGCATCGAGTCTCCGGGTCTGCTCGAGCGGGCGAAAGGTGGCGTACTTTTCGTCAACGACGTCGCCAGCCTCGGCGATACCGCACAGGGTCTGCTGTATTCGGTGCTGGAACAGGCCGCTTACATGCCGACCGATGCCAGTGAGCCGCGCGCGCTGGACCTGCGCATCCTGTGCTCGGCCCCGCCTGATTTCGAGGCCCGCCACGAGGGCTTTCGCCAGGACCTGTTCTCGCACCTCAGCGTGCTGACTCTGCGGGTGCCACCGCTGCGCGACTATGCCGAGGATGTCCCCGACCTGCTGCGCTACTATGCCGACCGGCTGACCGACGCCGAGCGCCTGCCGCTGCGACGGTTCAGCGTCGCGGCCCAGAACCGGCTGCGCAATTACCCGTGGCCGGGCAACGTGCGTGAACTCAAGAACCTGGTGCACCGGCTGTTGGTTCTGGGCGGTGATGAGGAGATCTCGCTGGCCGAGATCGAGGCCGAGCTCGAGGTTGCAGCCTCGGCCAGCGAGCCCCTGGTGAAGCAGGACCTGCTGGCGATGCCGCTGCGCGAGGCGCGTGAGCAGTTCGAGCGTGCCTACCTGCAGCAACAGCTCCTGCTGTGCAACGGCAAGGTGGGCCAACTCGCCAAGCGTGTCGGCATGGAGCGCACCCACCTCTATCGCAAGCTGCGCTCGCTGGGCGTTGACTTCAGGCAGACGCCTGACGACTGACGTAACGCGCTCGGCGCTGGGGGCCTAGCGCACGCTGGCAGACTCAGCGCCCTCCTGCCGGACCACGTGCGTCTCGGGCATCGTGTCCTTCTTCAGCAGATTGATGATCGCCGCCTGCACGGCAGGATCCGGAATCGGACCCGAGGAGATGATCATCGTAGTCCCAGGGATGTAGCGCTGCGGGTCGGCGATATAGGCGGCCAGTGTTTCGTCGTTCCAGACCAGGCCCTCACGGCCGGCCCGGGCGAGCGCCTCACTGTAGTGAAAACCTGGCACCGTTGCTGCCTGCTGGCCGAAAATTGCATGAAGATTCGGACCGACCTTGAAGCGCCGGTCGCCGCGATCGACCGTGTGGCAGAACGTGCACCACTTGTAGAGATCCTCGCGCACGCGAAGCTCGAGTTCGCTTTCGGGTTGCACTTCGACGTGCACGACCGGCATTGCGTGCCAGACACGGTCGTCGTCGGCCTGCACCACCTCGCCTCGCGGCCAGGGCGTGACACGGAACTGCTGGTAGGGGCCAAGGGCACCCAGCGAGACCAGGCCGAGCGCGATGACCGGTAAGAGCAGGCGCGCAAGTGCGCCGGGCGGGGGCTGAGCGGTCACGTCGCGGTGCGGCAGCGGCGGCGGCACCAGTCGCGCGGGAAACTGCGTGGGTCCGCCGCGCCGGGGGCGCTGCACAGCCGGCTCGGCGGCCAGGCCAGCGCCGCGGTGCAGCAAGACCCCCGCCAGCCAAACGATCCCCAGCAGGCCCGCGAACACGGCCAGCGCCGGGATCCCGGGTTCCGGGCCACCGAAGGTCGCCAGTGCGTATACGGTCGAGCCCACCGCGACGAGTACGAATGCCGCGTGTCCGGGCGGCAGTATCGCGAACAGACCGCGGCCATGCCTGAGTTTGCCCCAGCCGGCTGCGACCAGCGCGCCGAGCGACAGCAGCGTGATCATGAACCCGGCGCTGGAGTGAAAATAGCCCGAGAACTGCCACAGGGCGCGGCTCTCGCCGACCAGTGGCGGCAGCGGTATCGGCCCCAGGTGCAGGCGCATGCCCTCGGCCCATCCCCAGCCCAATCCCAGCACCGGGGCGATGAACAGGATCAGCCAGGTCGACAGTGCAACCGTCCGGCCCCACAGCCACAGGCCTGATGGCAGACCCGGCACAGGGCCTGCGCGGCGCTCCTCGCGCCACCAGATCCACAGTCGCCACGCGACCAGCGCAAACAGAACCGCACCCACCAGGAAGTGCCAGCCGCGCAGCTCGTCGCGAAGCGGCAGCGCGCGGTCGGTGCGGGCCTTGACGATCGTGATCCACGAGTGCGCGAGGTAGGCGGCGGCGAGAAGCCAGCCGGCCACACGACGCGCGCGGCTGGTCTCGATGACGACGGTGTCTGAACTCATCTGCACGGTCCTGCTGCGGGGATAACCGACCCGCATCTTAGCCGCCCCGTTCGCCCCTCAACTAGTGGACCGCTCGGTCAACAGGCCGCCTGTCCACCTGTCAGATGCCGCTTCCGGGCGTGCGTCAGTCCGGCACGCGGATCAGCAAGACATCGATACTCGCGTCACGCAACTGGCCGCGGATGAGCTCCAGGCGTGCGAGGTCATCGATCGGACCGATGCGTACCCGGTGAAACGTGTCCTGATCAATCTGCACCCGCTGGATGTTCGACTCGATCCCGCGCAGCGCCAGATTCGCGCGCATGCGATCGGCATCCTCGTAGCGCCGGAAGGAACCGGCCTGCAGCACATAGCTGCCCGGCGCATCGATCACTGCCGGCGGGGCCTGACTTCCGCGACGTACCGGCGTTTCGCGTTCGGGCAGCACGACCTCGAACTGAGGCAGCAACTCGTAGAAGTCGAAGCGGCTTTCCGGCTGGGGCTCGCTCACCGGCGCCGGACGCCGGCCCGCGGCCGCTGGCGGCGGGCCGGCCTGGGTAGCGTCCGCAGGCGCAGTCACGCGCGCCTGCGATGACTGCGCATCGTGACTGCGGTGCTTGAGATGTATGGCCACGGCAATCGATAGTCCGACGGCAAGGCCTACCAGCATCCAGACCCAGCCTGGGGTTGCGGCGCGGCTGCGGCGCGAGTTGCGACGTCGGGCCATAGCGGTTACATGCGCTCCGGTGCGCTTACGCCGAGCAGGGTCAGGCCGCTGCAGATGACCTGTCGCGCAGCCACGCACAGACTAAGCCGGGCATTGCGCAGACCTGCATCATCGACCAGGAACGGCTGAGCGTTGTACCAGGTGTGAAAGTCGTTGGCGAGCTCGCGCAGGTAGAACACCAGCGTCTGCGGCGCGCGATTCACCGCCGCCAGCTCGATGACTTCCGGATAGCGCGCAAGCGTACGCATCAGCGCCTGCGGCTGGGGCTCGACCAGCAGTTCGAGCGCTGCGAGCCCTGCGGCCTGGTCCCAGTGCCAGCCACGCTCCTCGAGCTGGTGCATGACGCTGCACACGCGGGCGTGGGCGTACTGGATGTAATACACCGGATTGTCGTTGGAGCTGGATTTCGCCAGCTCCAGGTCGAAATCCAGGTGCTGGTCGTTCGATCGCATCACGTAGAACAGGCGCGCCGCATCATTGCCGACTTCCTCGCGCAGCTGTCGCAGTGTGACGAACTCGCCCGAGCGCGTGGACATCTGGGCTTTTTCGCCGCCGCGATAGAGCGTGACGAACTGCACCAGGCGCACCTCAAGGCAGTCACCCGGTTCGCCCATGGCCTCCAGGCCTGCGCGCACGCGCGCAATGTAGCCGTGGTGGTCGGCGCCAAGTACGTCGAGCAGCAGGTCGTAGCCGCGGCCGCGCTTCTCGTGGTGATAGGCGATGTCAGAGGCGAAGTAGGTCTTCACGCCGTTTTCACGGATCACCACCCGGTCTTTTTCGTCGCCATAGTCACTGGCGCGGAACCAGGTGGCACCCTCGTTGACATACAGGCGCTCGCGCGCGCGAAGGCGCTGAAGGGCTGCGTCGATCGTGCCCTGCGTGGTCAGGCTGCGCTCGGAATACCAGCGATCGAAGCTGACGCCGAAGCTTTCGAGATCGTCGCGGATATCGTCAAGCACGGCATCGAGGCCCTGGTCGAAGACCTCGCGAAAATCGTCCTCGCCCAGCAGCTGCCGCGCCTGGCTCACCACGGCATCCACATAGGTTTCCTTGTCGCCTTCGGGTGCATCGGCCGGCAGTCCTGTCTCAAAAGCCTCCTTGCTGACGACAAAGCGCTCGCCATAGGCGGCGCTGAGTGTTTCGGCGATCTCGCGTACGTACTCGCCGCGATAGCCGTTTGAAGGCAATGCCACCTCGACGCCCAGGGCCTGCAGGTAGCGGATCCACACGCTGATCGCGAGGATCTCCATCTGCCGGCCGGCATCGTTGACGTAATACTCGCGGTGGACCTCGTGACCGGTCGCCGAGAGCAGGTTGCCCAGGGTGGCGCCGTAGGCGGCGTGGCGGCCATGCCCCACATGCAGGGGCCCGGTTGGATTGGCCGAGACAAACTCCAGCAGCACGCGCTTGCCGGCGCCGAGTTCGCTGCATCCGTAGGCGTGGCCGCGCTCGAGGATTTCGGCGATCTGTGCCCGGCTGGCCAGATCGCTCAATGTGAAGTTGATGAAGCCCGGACCGGCCACCTCGACGTGTGATATCTGTGACGACGCCGGCAGCGCCGCGATGATCGCCTCGGCCAGCTCGCGCGGCTTTCGGCCCAGCGGCTTGGCCAACCGCAAGGCGATATTCGTCGTGAAATCGCCATGCCGGGCATCGCGGGTGCGTTCCACCTGGGGATCGGGTGAGTCATCACCGCTGGCGACGAGCGCCAGGTCGGCGATGGCCTGGTGGACCAGATTCTCTACGTGTGATTTCACGAGGCTGCTTGGGTTGGCTGAAGATATCCGGCGTGTGTCAAACAAACACGCGCTGCGCGGTCTGCGTGGCCGGGGCGCGCATTGTACCGTCCGCCCTGTCCATTTGCGAAACAGCCTTGCCCCGCCCGTTCAGATCAGATCCACCGGGTCGACATCGAGTACCCAGCGCACATCGCGCGCGCCGGTCAGTTGCGAAAGCCGCCCCGGCAGCTGGGCGAGCAGCCGTTGCAAAGGCCGATGATCGTCGGCCTGGAACAGCAGCTGCTGACGATATCGCCCGGCGCGTCTTTCCATGCCGGCGGGCGCCGGCCCGAGCACGTGGGTGCCGGAGACCCCCATGCCTGTGGCCAGGTCGCGGGCGGCTTCCAAAAAGCGCCGCGGTGCCTGCCGGTTCGCGGCTTCCGCACGCAGCAGCGCCAGGCGCGTGAACGGCGGCCAGCCGGCGGCCTGGCGTTCGGCCAGCAGCGCCGTTGCGAATCCTGCATAGCCGTCGCGGCAGAGTTGTTGCAGCAGCGGATGCTGCGGGAACCGGGTCTGGATAAGCACCTCGCCAGGCTGGTCGCCGCGTCCGCAACGACCGGCCACCTGAACGATGGTCTGCGCCAGCCGCTCACTGGCGCGAAAGTCGCTGGAGAACAGCCCCTGGTCTGCATCCAGCACACCGACCAGCGTGATGCCCGGGAAGTCATGCCCCTTGGCCAGCATCTGTGTGCCGACGAGGATGCGTACCTCGCCGCTGCGCACGGCCTCGAGCTGCGCTTCCAGCGTGTGGCGGCGCCGGGTGGTGTCGCGGTCGATACGCGCACCGGGCACGCCGGGAAACAGTCTGCCCAGCACCTCCTCGATGCGTTCCGTGCCCTGGCCGACGGGCGCCAGCTCGGCGGCACCGCAGGCGCTGCAACTGGCAGGCATGGCGCGTTCGGCACCGCAGTGGTGACAGCGCAGCCGGTTGTCAGCCTGATGCACGGTCATGCGCGCATCACAGCGGTGACATTCCACGATATGTCCGCAGCTGGTGCACCACAGCGCAGGGGCGAAGCCGCGCCGGTTCAGGAACAGCAGCACCTGGCCATCGGCGGCGAGGTGTCGATGCATCGCTGCAAGCAGCGGCGTGGACAGCCCATGCTGCTGGGCGTGCTGATCGATGTCGACCAGCTTCAGGGCCGGTTCGCGGCCGCCACCCACCCGCGTAGGCATGGCCACGCGGCCGTAGCGCCCCTCGAGCGCGGCTTTCAGGCTCTCCAGCGAGGGTGTGCCTGAGCCGAGCACCAGTCCGATGCCCAGGGAGCGCGCGCGCACCACGGCCAGATCCCGTGCCGAATAGCGCACCCCGTCTGTCTGGCGGAAGGACGCGTCGTGCTCTTCGTCCAGGATCATCAGGCCCGGCCGGGCCAGGGGCACGAACAGCGCCGAACGCGTACCCACGACGATGGCGGCCTGGCCGCTGCGTGCGTCGCGCCAGGCCGCCAGCCGCTGTGCATCGCCAAGCCCGGAGTGCAGCACCGCCACCGCCTCGCCGAAGCGCGCGCGAAAGCGCTCGATGAGCTGCGGTGTCAGCCCGATTTCCGGCACCAGTACCAGGGACTGCCGCCCCGCCGCAACCTGCTGCGCCATCAGGCGCATGTAGACCTCGGTCTTGCCGCTGCCCGTGACACCGTGCAGCAGATGAACCGCAAAGCCGGTGCCCGCAGAGATCCTGTCCACTGCCGCGCTTTGCTCGGGCGTCAGGGAGGGTCCCTGCGCGGGGTTCGGCCAGGCTGCCGGCTCGGCATGATCGGGCACGCCGCTGGTTCGGCTTGCCCAGCCGCGCGCGCACAGTGCCCCGGCCGCGCGTCGCTGGGCATCATCCAGCGTCGGGATGGGCAGCGGCGTGCGCTGCTGCAATTCAGCGAGCAGGGCCGCCTGGCGCGGTGCGCGGCGCAGGCTGTCGAGCGACTGTGACGCGCCGGCCGGGGTGAGCGCGAGCAGCGGCACCTGGGCGTCGATCGCATCGCCGCGACGCAAGCCCGCTGGCAGCATGCTCCAGAACATCTCGCCCGGCGGCTGGCGGTAGTAGTCTGCGGCCCAGCGCAGCAGTGTCAGCAGATCGGCCGGCAGCACCGGTTCGGCATCGATGATGCGTCGGGCTGCGCGCAGGCGCTCGACCGGCAGTTCGCTGGCCGCGGCCACCTCGACCAGCAGCCCGACGCGGCGGCTGCGCCCGAACATGACCTCGACCCGGATGCCCGGACACAGGCCGGCGGCGTCCACGTCAGCGGGTGGGTGGTAGTCAAACAGCCCGTACACGGGCGCCGGGATGGCCAGGCGCAGCACGGGCTGAGCGGGCAGTTCGGGCATCAGCGGCCGCCGCCAGCTTGTCCACAGAAGCTGTGGATAAGTCTGTGGGCGAATTGGGACCAACGGGTCGGGCGTCGGCCTGTCATGCGCCGACACCCACAGTGGTCAAAATTTGATCTATTGAAGAATATAATTGAAAAACAGTCACTTAAATATTTCACTTCGATAATACAGCCTGTCCGCGAATCGGCCGTCCGAGCCTGCGCGCGCATGTGCATAAGAGTCTTCAGAAAAGTCAATGCCTTAGGCTTGTCAACCGTTCAGGCCGTGCTGCGTTGAATCGCCTGAACGTGCTGCTGCACGCCTTGGAAGCAAAGCGGATATGATGCCTGCGACCTGCACACCGGTCCCCTGGAAGGAGCATGCCCTGGACTCCAGCGCCGAGCTTGAAGCATTTCTCGCCGCTGTGGAACGGCAGGCTTTCCGCATCGCCCGACACTACACCGGCGATGATGATGAGGCCGTGGATGTGGTTCAGGATGCGATGATCCGGCTGGTGCGCCGCTATGCCGGACGCGAGCCCACGCAGTGGCGACCGCTGTTCTTCGGTATTCTGCGCAACCGCCTGCATGACTGGAGCCGTCGCGAACGCGTGCGTCGACGCTTTCTAGCGTGGTGGCCCGGTCACGAGCCGGAAGGCCAGGGCCTCGACCAGTTGCCGGGACCCACGGCAGCGCGGCCCGATAGCCTGGCGCAAAGCGGTGAGGCCATGCAGGCGCTGGAAGCCGCGCTGCGTGAGCTGCCGCCGCGTCAGCGCGAGGTGTTCCTGCTGCGCAGCGTTGATGGCATGGATGTCGCTGACACCGCCATCGCATTGGGCGTCTCCGATGGGAGCGTCAAGACGCACTATCACCGTGCCGTGCAACGGCTGCGGGCATTGCTGGGAGAGCACTGGGATGAATGAACGGCCAACGGCTGGACAGCCTGCTGATGACGCCCTGTTGCGCCGTGCCCGCACGCTGTTCCGCGAGCAGGAAGCGAAGCTTGCGCCCGAGGTTCGCTCGGCGCTGGCCGCGGCCCGGCAGACCGCCATGGAAGAGGCCGCGACGCCACGCCGCAGCCTGCGCCGGGCGCAGGTGTTGGGCCCTGCACTGGCAGCCGCGCTGGTGCTGGCCATCTGGGTGTGGCCACAGTCGCCAGACACCCCGCCGCTGCCAATGGATACAAGTCTTGCCGCCGAGCTCGACCTGTTGATCTCCGCTGAGGACTGGGAGCTGATCGAGCAACTGGATTTCTATCTGCTGCTCAGCGAGCTCGATGAGGACTTCGATGCCAGCGTGGGCTGAACATACGCCGGGGTTGATGTTGTTAGGCCTGCTGCTTGCGGCCGGCCCCGCGAGCACGGCAGCCGAGGAGGCCGAGCCCGATGAAACATTTCTGCTCTACCTCGCTGCCTGGGACGATGCCATGCAGCTGGAACTCGTCGAAGCAGCACAGGCGCGTCATGAAGCGGCGGAGCGTAATCCCGGACGCCGCAATGAGGATAAGGAAGACGACGATGCATAAGCGCATGAGCCACGCCTTGGCGACGCTTGCACTGGTCCTGGCCGCCGCATCGGCAGGCCCGCTGGCTGTGGCCGACGGCGCGCCGGACTGGCAGGCGCTGACACCGGCGCAGCAGCGCGTGCTGGCGCCGGTTCGCGAAGACTGGGAGCAGCTTGACGACCAGCGCCGCGAGCGTCTGCTGGCGGGCGCGGATCGCTGGCTGGCGATGGATGCGCAGGAGCGTAATGCGGCCCGCGAGCGCTACCAGCGCTGGCAGGCCATGAGTCCGGAGGACCGGGAGCGGCTGCGCGAGCGCCGGCAGCGCTGGCAGGACATGACACCCGAGGAGCGCGAAGCGGTGCGCGACAACGCCCGGCGGTTCCGTGAACTGCCGGACGAACGTCGCGAGGCCCTGCGCGAGCGCTGGCGTGACATGACGCCGGCGGATCGCGATGCGATGCGCCAGCGGCGCATGGAGCGCCGGCCTGATCAGCGACCCACGCCCCCGCCGCGTCCCTCGCCGCCACCGCGTCCGCGGCCTCGCGGTTAGGCTCACTGGCGTCTGCTCAAGCCTCGGCTGCCGTCACCCGCGGGAGGTCTTTGGCGAAATGGCTCCCTTCGGTCCGCTTTATTTTCGCCAAAGACCTCCCGCGGGTGACGCCGGAACCGCGATGGGAGCGGCACACCCGATTAAGCAAATGCCATTACGGGCAGGCTAGATCTCCTTGACCGCCTGGATCAGCTCCGAGGCCACGGCCTGGCCGTCGCCATAGAGCATGCGCGTCTGGTCGAGGAAGAACAGCGCGTTCTCGATGCCTGAGAAGCCAGCGCCCTGGCCACGCTTGACGACGATGACGTTCTTCGCCTTGTCGGCATTGAGGATCGGCATGCCGTAGATCGGGCTAGAGGGGTCCGTGCGCGCGACCGGGTTGACGACGTCGTTTGCGCCAATGATCAGCGCCACATCGGCAGTCTCGAACTCCTGGTTGATCTCATCGAGGTCGTAGATCATGTCGTAAGGCACGCCGGCCTCGGCGAGCAGTACGTTCATGTGCCCGGGCATGCGTCCGGCCACCGGATGGATCGCGAACTTCACTTTCACGTCACGCTCGCCGAGCAGCTGGCACAGCTCCCACACCTTGTGCTGGGCCTGCGCCACGGCCATGCCGTAGCCGGGCACGACGATGACCTTGTTCGCAAAGGCCATCATGACGCCCACGTCGGCGGCCTCGATCGGTTTCATGCTGCCGCCAGCGTCGGTGCTCGCCACGGCGGCCGTGTCACCAAAGCCGCTGAACAGTACGCTGGCAAGCGAGCGGTTCATCGCCTTTGCCATCAACTGGGTGAGCAGGGTGCCGGCGGCGCCGACCACCACGCCGGCGATCATCAGCGCCGGGTTGTCCAGCACCAGTCCCTTGAAGCCCACGGCCAGTCCGGTCAGTGCGTTGTACAGCGAGATCACGACGGGCATATCGGCACCGCCGATCGGCAGCGTCATCAGCACGCCGAATACCAGCGACAGCAACACGAACCAGGCCAGCACCGTGTGGTTGACGTCATTGCCGCTGAAGGTCACCCACAGGCCGAGAATCACCGTGACACCGAAGATGCCGAGATTCAGCCACTGCTGACCGCCGAAGCGCAGCGTCTTTTTCATGATGCCCTGCAGCTTGGCAAAGGCGATCAATGAGCCCGAGAACGCCACCGAGCCGATCAGCACACCCAGCGCTGCGATGCCCTGGATGAGCAGCGCCATGTTCTGCGCCTGCAGCAGGGCCACAATGCCGATACCCGCGGCGGCACCACCGCCCATGCCGTTGTACAGCGCGATCATCTGCGGCATGTCGGTCATGGCCACGCGCTTGGCGCTCCACCAGGCCAGGCCGCCGCCCAGCCCGATTGCCAGGATGATCAGCAGGTAGTTGATGAAGCCCCGGACTTCGGGGTGGAAGAAGGTCACGACCGTGGCCAGCACCATGCCGTAGCCGGCCCAGATGATGCCGCGCCGCGCCGTGACTGGCGATGCCATCTGCTTCAGGCCCAGGATGAACAGGACCGCGGCGATGAAATAGGAGAGGTTGATGATCATTTAACCGCCCCTCTTGCCGCTGGACTTGAACATCTCCAGCATGCGCTCGGTGACCACATAGCCACCCACTGCGTTGCCGGCACCCAGCACCACTGCGATAAAGCCCACCAGCTGTTCCAGCGGTGTTTCGGCGTGACCCAGTGCCACCATGGCACCGATCAGCACGATGCCGTGAATGAAGTTCGAGCCCGACATCAACGGCGTGTGCAGGATCACCGGCACGCGCGCGATCACCTCGTAACCGGTGAACGCGGCGAGCATGAATATATACAGTGCAATGAAACCGTCGATCATGATGAGGCCCCTTCGATCGCTTTCGCTGTCGGCTCGTGACGGATTTCGCCGTCGTGCGTGAGCACGGCACCGGCGAATACCTCGTCTTCCCAGTCGATGGCGAGTTGTTCGTCCTTGATGGCGGGTTGCAGGAAATTCAGCAGATTGCGTGCGTACATGGCGCTGGCATGCGTGGCCAGCGTTGAGGGAATATTCACCGGGCCGACGATCGACACGCCGTTGTGGCGGACGGTCTCCCCGGCCTTCGTCAACTCGCAGTTGCCACCGGTCTCTGCGGCGATGTCGACGATGACCGCACCGGTCTTCATGCGCTCGACGGCCTCACGCGAGATGATCTTCGGCGCAGGCCTTCCGGGCACGGCCGCCGTGGTGATCACTGCATCCATGACCGCGATGCGGGCATCGAGGGCTTCCTTCTGTTTCGCCTTCTCCTCGTCGGTGAGTTCGCGGGCATAGCCACCTGCGGCCTCCGCGGACACGCCGGTGTCGACGAACTTCGCGCCCAGCGACTGCACCTGTTCGCGCGTCGCGCTGCGCACGTCATAGGCCTCGACGATGGCACCCAGCCGCTTGGCCGTGGCGATGGCCTGCAGACCCGCCACACCGGCGCCGATGACCAGCACCTGCGCCGGGCGGATCGTGCCCGCCGCGGTGGTCAGCATCGGCATGAACTTGTCCAGCGTGTTGGCGGCAATCAGCGCCGCCTTGTAGCCGGCGACCGCGCCCTGGGAGGACAGCGCGTCCATCGACTGGGCCCGCGAGATGCGCGGCACCAGCTCCATCGAGAAACTGGTGATCTTCTTCTCGACCATGGCGCGCACCAGCGCATGCTTGGCATGCGGCTGCATGAAGCCCACGACAACGGCGCCGGCCTTCATGTGCTCCAGCAGTTCAGGCTCGGGCGGCTGGACCGTGAGTACGACATCCGCACCGGTCACCGCGGCCTGGGCATCCGCGACGATCTCGCAGTCCGTGAAATCGGCATCCGGAATCTGGGCACCGTTGCCGGCCCCCGTCTCGATACGGATCTTCGCGCCGAGCTTGATCAGCCGGCTGGCGACTTCTGGCACGAGCGCCAGGCGTCGTTCGCCGGGCGTGCGTTCTGCCGGCACGCCTATGGTCACTGGCATGTGTATCTCCCTTTTGTATGAATGCCGCCGCGCAGCCCCCGAAAGGCCTTTCGTCCCCTGGCCGTGATCGGATGTCCGCTTTCTGGCAGGCGGCAACTTAAGCCAGATTGCCACCGGGTGTCCAATCGGCGTTTGTTTCGTAACGGGACTCATGATAAGACATGCAGCAACAACGGCGGCATGAACATTCGTATGCACGACATCACTCAAAGCCTTGAACGCGGTCCCCATCCCCTGGCCCAGCAGGTGCTGCGCACGGATATTGCCGGCATGCCGCTGGAATGGATCGACTACCGCGAAGCGGCCCGGCTGTATCACACGGCCCAGGTGGCCTATGCCTGCGGCAGCCTGCTGTTTCGCGTGCGCGGCGGCTTCAATGCCCACACGGGCCGGCGCAGCGTCATCGAGGTCAGCTCGATCATCGCCACCGAGGGCGGCCTGCTGGCCCTGGATCGCAACACCGCAAGCTATACGCCGCCGCTGAACAACAAGACCCTGTTCCGGCGCGATGCCAATATCTGCCTGTATTGTGGCAACCTGTTCCGTGCCTCGGATCTGACGCGCGACCATGTCACGCCGATCAGCCAGGGCGGGCGCGACCGCTGGACCAACGTCGTCACGGCCTGTCGGCGCTGCAACAACCACAAGGGCGGGCGGACCCCCGAGCAGGCAGGCATGCAGCTGATCGCCGTGCCGTTCAAGCCCAGCTATGCCGAATACATCTTTCTGAAAGGCCGCCGCGTGCTGGCCGACCAGATGGCCTATCTGCTGGCGCATTTCCCGCGCTCAAGCCCTCTGCACCGGCGTCTCAGCGATCAGCTGGCCCGCGGCGGCGAGTGGCCAGAGCCGATGTGAACCGCCCCGCGCTGCTTGTCGATGCCAGTGTCTATGTCTTCCGCGCCTGGTTCTCGCTGCCGGCCACCCTCACCGCGCCCGACGGTCGGCCCGTCAACGCGTTCTACGGTTTCGCCCGTTTCCTCCTGGAACTGCTTGTCCGCGAGCAGCCGCGGGCCATCGTCTGCGCCTTTGATGAGAGCCTGACCAGCTCGTTTCGCAACGAGTTCTATCCCGACTACAAGGCCAACCGCGAGCCGGCCCCGGAGGAGCTCAAGGCGCAGTTCGCCTGGTGTCGCAGCCTGTGCCGTGCACTGGGCGTGCTGGAACTGGCCGATGGCCGCTACGAGGCCGATGACCTGATCGGCAGCGTGATGCACCGTCACCGCGCGGCTTTTCCCGGCTTTTCGATCCTGACGCGTGACAAGGACCTGGCCCAGCTGGTCGGTCCGAATGATGAGTTCTGGGACTATGGCGCCGATCTGCGGCTCGACAGTGATGGCATCGCGCGTCGCTTCGGCCTGCCGCCTGCGCGCATCGCCGAACTGCTGGCGCTGACCGGCGATGCCGTGGACAACATTCCCGGCGTGCCCGGCATCGGGCCGAAGACCGCCGTGGCCCTGCTTGCGGCCTTCGGCAGTCTCGACGAGCTGATGGCGCGCCTGGGCGAACTGCCGGCCTCGGGCCTGCGCGGCGCGAAACGCCTGCAGGGCCTGCTGGAGTCACACCGGCAGACCGTGGCCATGGCACGGCGCCTGACCGTGATCGCCACCGACGCCCCCGTTCCTGGCGATCCCGCTGCACTTCACCGCGGTGAAGTGGACTGGCCGGCGCTGGACTCGCTGTTCGCAGAGCTCGGTGTGGGTGAGCGGCTGCGGGGGATGGTGCGGGCGCTCGACGCGTGAACGCGCCAACCCCTGAGCTGCTGGCGGCCGTTGCGGCCGCCACTGGCCATCACGAGCTGCGGGCCGTGACGTCGATCTCGGGTGGCAGCATCAGCGCGGCCTGGCGCCTGGCCTCGCCAACCGGCGCGCTGTTGCTGAAGTTCGCAGATGCCGCGGCGGCAGACATGTTCGCTGCCGAGGCCGAAGGGCTTGCCGCCATTGCCGCCACCGAAACGCTGCGTGTGCCTGCGGTCCTGGGCACCGGTGTCACCGGGGCCCACGCCTGGCTGGCGCTGGAATGGCTCGATCTCACGGCGCCCGACGAGGCCTGTCAGCGGCGCCTTGGCGCGGGGTTGGCGGCCATGCACGCGCACAGCGCCGCGCGCCATGGCTGGCACCGCGACAACACCATCGGGGCGACGCCGCAGTCTAACGACTGGTGCGAAGACTGGTGTGAATTCTGGACCCGGCGCCGGCTGGTGCCCCAGCTGGAGCTGGCTGCAGACAACGGTGCGCCGGCAAGGCTGTGCTCGCTGGGCGATCGACTGCTGGGTGCGACCGCGTCGTTGCTGGGCGGTCATGAACCTGCAGCGTCACTGCTGCACGGCGACCTGTGGTCAGGTAACCAGGCTGCCGACAGCGCCGGCCACCCGGTCATTTTCGACCCGGCCGTGCATTATGGTGATCGCGAAACCGACCTTGCCATGACGCGACTGTTCGGTGGCTTCGCCCCGGCGTTCTACGACGCCTACGAGCAGACCTGGCCGCTGCCGGACGGCTGGCAGGCGCGCGTCGCGCTCTACCAGCTCTATCACGTGCTCAATCATTTCAATCTGTTCGGCGGTGGCTATGGCGCACAGGCCGAGCAGATGATGGCCGGCCTGCTCGAGGCCTGATTGCCCCGCACTCAGGGCTGCCAGCCCGCCTCGTCACACAGGTACAAAAGCGTACCTTCCGGGGCCCGCAGGATGCCCAGGCAGTGGGGCAGCACGGGACGCCGACCGGGTGTGGCGATGTGATGACCGAGCTCGCGAAGCGTCGCGATGCGCGCGGGCATATCGGCTTCGAAGAAAGCCAGGCCAGGCATCACGCCGGGGTTTTCGTGCAGTCCCAGGTTGACGTCGCTGCCGCTCAGCCGTGTCCAACGGTGCGGTATATCCCCCGACCAGCCCTCGACCAGTCCCAGTGCCTCCCAGAATCCGCGCGCGGCGGCCAGGTTGCGCGCGCTGAGCGTGTACTCGCCGAAGAATCCCAGCTGCGAGGGGCCGGCAGTGCGCGGTGGCGGCGAATAGGTGCGCGCCTCGAGCAGCAGCACCGGGCCGCCATCGGGGTCCTGCAGGTGAATGCGGTTGAAACTGTCCGCGTCCAGATGCGCCTGGATGCTCAGGATCCCCTGGTCTTCGAGTTCGCGATGCCAGCCCAGCAGGCCGGCGTGCACGAAGGTCGGCGTGATGTCCTCGATGCGCTCGCCGTGCAGGCCCAGCAGCGCGCGGCCGTCGGAGACCACCGCATAGGGGTGGTTCCAGACCTCACCGACCAGCGCCTGGGAAAATCCCAGTGCCTCGTAGAATGCCAGCGAGGCCTGGATGTCAGGCGCGGGCACGGCGAGTTCCAGGAACCTCTGCATCGCGACACGACTCCCTGCCAGACGCCAGCCCAAGGCCGATAGCTTAGAT